>NZ_JBEZDE010000003.1:0-358289 GCF_040648115.1 Nocardia sp. NPDC049190 | reverse complement strand
TCCGTGCGGGGTCTTCTGTCCGGCTCCGGTTCCGGTTGCGCCGCCGGCGGATCCGTGTCTGATGCGGGCGGTTCCGGCGCCGATGCCGCGTTCGGCTCGGTTCGCGCCCGTGCCGGCGCCTGGTCGCGGTTATGGTGCGGGGCCTGGCGAGCCGGGTGACTCCGGATCTGTTGGTGACAGGGATGCGAGCGGTTCCGCAGTAGGTGATCCGGGGGACCGTTGGGCCGATACCTGTTTGCCGACCACGGCCGATGCCGGAACCCCCTGGGGCTGGCCCGCGGCCCCTGGCGGTCGGCCCGCAAGCCCTGGCACGAATCCCACAGTCCCCAACGGTCGACCTGCGACCCCTGGCACGAATCCCACAGTTCCCGACGGCCGACCCGCAGCGCCCGACGGTCAGCCCGGTGACGCGCCGGTGGAGCAAGCGCCCAACCCGCCCGACACCACTCACGACCCGCAACCGGCCACCGAACCCGAACAATCCCAACCTGCTCCGAATCCCCCACCCGCCCTCACCCTCCCCTTCGGCATCGTCATCCCACTCCCCACACCCCTTGCAGCCCAACAGTGATGCAAACCCGATATCGGATCACGAAGCAGTAACAAAGAGATCTCGAATGCGGTAACCTTCCTCTCGTTCGTCACGAAAGGCTCACGCCGAGCCATTGGAGGGTCACCACACCGTGGGACGTCACCGAAAGCCGCCGACCGTCACCGTCCGGCGCAGCTCCGTTATCGCATTGACCGGGTTGGTACCGACTGGGATCGTGGCCGTCACGGCCATCTCCGAGGTGGACACCATGGCCACCTCCGCCGCCGCGGTCCAGGCGCCCGAAGTTGCTCGAGCCGAGCCGAGCGCCGGCCTGCAGACCGTCGCCGAACCCGTTGTCACGACCGACTACATCGCGCACGCGCTGGCCAAGGCCGCACCCACGGCGAAGCCGGTGGTGAAAACCGTTGCGCTGCCAGCAGGCAGGCAAGCCGCCGCGTTGCCCGCCGGGCCGGTGGGCGTTCCCGGCGTGGCCGTCGCGGCCTACCAGAACGCGGAACGCATTCTGGCAGCGGAGAATCCGGTGTGCGGGATGCCATGGTCGCTGCTGGCCGGTATCGGCCGGGTCGAGTCCACGCACGCGTTCGGGGGCAAGGCCGATGCCGACGGCAATCCGCTCAGCCCGGTCTACGGCCCGGTGCTGGACGGATCGTTGGGCGGCAACCAGGTCGTAGCCGACTCCGATGACGGCGCGCTGGACGGCCTGGCCGGATCCGACCGCGCGATCGGCCCGATGCAGTTCCTGCCGCAGACCTGGAAGCACTACGCCGCCGACGGCAACGGCGACGGCATCGCCGATCCGCAAAACCTCTTCGACGCGGCGCTGACCTCGGGAAGGTACCTCTGTGACGGTGGTCTGAACATGCGCGATCTGGCCCAACAGTCCCGGGCGATCCTGCGCTACAACCACTCCATGGCCTACGTCGCGAACGTCATGGCCTGGGAGAGCTCCTACAGCACCGGGGTCGCACCCCGGCCCGGAGACCTGCCGAGAATTTGACACGCCTAAAATTCCTGCCATGCCAGTAGTGACGGAATCGGATGTGCGAGGCGCCCTCGCAAAGGTCGACGACCCGGAAATCCGCAAGCCGATCACCGAGCTCGGCATGGTGAAAAGCGTCATGATCGGCGCCGACAGCAAAGTCCACGTGGAGATCTACCTGACCACGGCAGGCTGCCCGCTGCGCACCGAGATCACCCAGCGGGTCACCAAAGCCATTGCCGATGTACCCGGTGTCGGCGCGGTGACCGTCGAGCTCGACGTGATGAGCGATGAGCAGCGCACCGATCTACGCAAGCGACTGCGCGGAGACTCGGCCGAGCCGGTCATCCCCTTCGCCCAGCCCGGCTCACTGACCCGTGTCTACGCGGTCGCCTCCGGGAAAGGCGGGGTCGGAAAATCGAGCGTCACGGTGAACCTCGCCGCGGCCATGGCCGCACGCGGCTTCTCGGTGGGCGTACTGGACGCCGACATCTACGGCCACTCGATTCCCCGCATGCTCGGCACCGACGCCCGTCCGACCCAGGTCGAACGGATGATCATGCCGCCCGTCGCGCACGACGTGAAGATGATCTCGATCGCGCAGTTCACCCAGGGCAACACGCCTGTCGTCTGGCGCGGCCCAATGCTGCACCGGGCGTTGCAGCAGTTCCTGGCCGACGTGTTCTGGGGCGATCTCGACATCCTGCTGCTCGACCTGCCGCCAGGCACCGGCGATGTCGCCATCTCCATCGCTCAGCTGATCCCGAACGCCGAGATCTTGGTCGTCACCACCCCGCAGCCGGCCGCCGCCGAAGTGGCCGAGCGGGCCGGGGCGATCGCACTGCAGACCCGGCAGCGGATCGCGGGCGTGGTGGAGAACATGTCCTGGCTGGACCTGCCGGACGGCACCCGAATGGACCTCTACGGCTCCGGCGGCGGCCAAGCGGTCGCTGACCGATTGACCCAAGCGGTCGGCGCGAAGGTGCCGCTGCTGGGTCAGATCCCGATCGAGCAGGCGCTGCGCGAGTCGGGCGATGAGGGCACGCCGATCGTGCTGCGCGATCCGGCGAACCCCGCAGCCAAGGCGCTGCTGGAGGTCGCCGACAAGCTCGCGATCCGCCGTCGCGGCCTCGCGGGCATGTCCCTCGGCATCGACCGTGCTTAATGCTGTGTTCGATGGCAGCGCCGGCGGCGCTGCGTGTTCGCGACCCCTGTGTGGCTCGCGTCCTAGCGATGAGGGACCGGAACGCACGGTGCTGGCGGCTACCGTCCGCTGGTTATCGGGACCACCGATCATTGTGAACTCACCGCTGTCATCTCGGGACGGCCAGGACCGTTCACTTGTCGCAACCGCCGACCGCAACCCGATCCCGCCTTGCTCTGCGGGCGAGTAAAGGGTCATGGACGGCTTCGGCCGGACCGGGAGTGGTCCGTTCGTCGCCCGGTCAATGTCCGAGCGATCGACACGTCTGCGCCGAAGTCGCCGGTTGCGGTAGCTCGGACGCGAACCAACAGGGGGCCGCGAACCCGCGGCGCCGGCGGCGCTGCAAACTAGACCTCATGCTTACGATGCTGCTGTATGTGCTGATCGTCGGCTTGGTCGCCGCGGTGCTGTTCCTGCTCGCCAGTGCGGTGTTCGGACGCTCCGAGGAACTGGGGCCGCTGCCGGAGGGGACGACGGCCACTGTGCTTCCCGCCGAGGCGATCTCCGGGGCGGATGTGCGGGCGCTGCGCTTCCAGCAGGTGGTGCGCGGATACAAGGCTGGTGAGGTGGACTGGGCGCTGGCCAGACTGGCCGCCAGGATCGATGAGCTCCAGCAGCAACTCGCCGAGGCGCAGGCGCACCGGTGGCCGACGCCGACCACGCCCGAGTCGAAATGACCGTGCCCGTCGACGACGGCCGGATCCGCTGCCCGTGGCCGCTGAATTCGCAGTTGTACCGCGACTACCACGACTACGAATGGAGCAGGACGCTGCACGGCGACGACGCTCTGTTCGAACGGCTGTGCCTGGAAGCGTTTCAGTCGGGGCTGTCCTGGATCACCATCCTGCGGAAACGGCCCGCGTTCCGCGCGGCGTTCGCCGAGTTCTCCATCGAGCGCGTGGCGCGGTTCGGCGACGCCGACGTGACGAGGCTGCTGGCCGACGCGGGCATCGTGCGTAATCGGCTCAAGATCGAGGCCGCCATCGCTAACGCCAGGGTTGCCCGCGACCTCGATTCCGGGTTGGACGCACTGCTCTGGTCGTTCGCGCCGCCACCGCGGCCACGACCGCGCGCACACGGGGACATTCCCGCGACGACACCCGAATCTGTTGCTCTGGCAAAAGAATTGAAGCGGCGCGGGTTCCGATTCGTCGGACCTACCACCGCGTACGCGTTGATGCAGGCGACCGGAATGGTCGACGATCATCTCGCCGATTGCTGGGTGAGCAGTGACCCACCCGCCACGGGCCGACCGGTCACTTTTTGAACTCAGGTGTCCGTCGACATCCGCGATAGGGAAGAATAGGACGGGTGTAGCTCGCCAAATGCCGGCGAGCTCGCTGGTTGGTGACAACTGGAGTTCCAAGAAAGTGCGCAGCAGACCGCGCAGATCTGGAGGGAGCAGAGGATGGCGGCCATGAAGCCCCGTACCGGGGACGGTCCCCTCGAGGCAACCAAGGAAGGGCGTGGAATCGTCATGCGGGTTCCACTCGAGGGTGGCGGGCGTCTGGTCGTCGAACTCACGCCGGATGAAGCAGCGGCGCTCGGCGACGAACTGAAGAGCGTGACCAGCTGAGTGTCACCAGCTGAGCACTCGGCGCTCGCAGCGGTGGCCGGTCTACTCACCTGCCCCGAATGCGTGCGCTTACCGCGGCCGCACGAGAACGATTCGGCGCTCACGCTCGAACCACGGGATCGGGCGCTGCGCTGCGGACGCGGGCACAGCTTCGACGTCGCCAGACAGGGTTATGTCAGCCTCCTGACCGGCGCGTCGACCAAGATGATCGGTGACTCCGCGGCCATGCTGGACGCACGTGCCACCTTCCAGAGCGGAGGGCATTTCGCGCCGATCGCCGATGCGGTGACCCGCGCCGTCACGGCGGCACAGCGACCCGACGGCTCGGTGTTGGAAGTCGGCGCGGGCACGGGTTATTACCTGGCCGCGGTGCTGGACGCCGCTCCCTCGACCGTCGGTATCGGACTCGACGTCGCCAAGCCCGCTGTCCGGCGGTGCGCCCGCTCCCACCCGCGCGCCGCGGCGGTCCTCGCCGACGCCTGGCTCGGAGTGCCGATCCGAGACGGCGCGCTCGACCGGGTGCTCTCGGTGTTCGCCCCACGCAATCCCGGCGAGATCGCCAGGATCCTCGCCGACAACGGTCGTTTCGTCGTCGCGACACCCACCGAGCGCCATCTCGGCGAGTTGATCGGCCCGCTGGACATGGTGCGCGTCGACCCGGATAAGGATCGACGGCTCGACAACGCGATGTCGGGCCACTTCGAACCCGTCGAGCACACGCTCGTCGAGTATCCGATGACGCTCGACCGCTCCGATGTGGCCAATGTGGTGGGCATGGGGCCGTCCGCACATCACACGACCGCCACGGACGCACGGCTGGCGCATCTGTCGCAGACTGTGGAGGTGACCGCCTCAGTCGTCGTCGCCAGTTATCGTCCGGCCGCCTGACCCGGCCGTCCGGTCGCGCCTATCACCTACGGACCTTGTCGTATACCTCGATCGTGTGCGCCGCGACCCGAGCCCAGTCGAACTCGGAGACCGCCCGAGCGCGGCCTGCGGCGCCGAATTCGGCGGCGAGCGCGGGGGCGCCGGCGACCTCGTTGACCGCGGCCGCCAAGTCGCGCTCGTAGTCCTCGGCGGCGCCCGCGTCGTAGTGCACCAGCCGTCCGGTGCGGCCGTCCTCGACCACCTCGGGGATGCCACCCACATCGGAGGCCACCACCGCGGTAGCGCACGCCATGGCCTCCAGGTTCACGATGCCGAGCGGCTCGTACACCGACGGGCACACGAACACGGTGGCGGCGGCCAAGATCTGCCGGATCTGTTCGGTCGGGAGCATCTCGCGAACCCAGAACACGGTGCCGCGCCGCTGCCGCAGCTCGTCCACCGCCGCGGCGACCTCGTGCTCCAGCTCCGGCGTGTCCGGCGCGCCCGCGCACAGCACGAGCTGGATGCCGGGTTCGAAGTCGCGGGCCGCGGCCAACAAGTGACCGACGCCTTTCTGCCGAGTGATGCGACCGACGAACGCGACGATCGGCCGGTCCGTGCGCACACCTAGCGCGGTGAGCACCGACGGCGAGCCCGCGGCCGCCGGGCCGGGATACCACATTCGCCCGTCGATGCCATTGCGCACCACGTGTACTCGGTCCGGATCGACCGCCGGGTAGGCGTTCAGCACGTCGCGGCGCATCCCCTCGCTCACCGCGATCACAGCGTCGGCGTGCTCGACAGCATTGCGTTCCGACCACGAGGAGAGCCGGTATCCGCCCCCGAGTTGCTCGGCCTTCCACGGTCTGCGCGGTTCCAGCGAATGCGCCGTGAGCACGTGCGGCACACCGTAGAGCAGCGCGGCCAGGTGCCCGGCCGAACCGGTGTACCAGGTATGCGAGTGCACCACATCGACCTCGCCGGCAGCATCCGCCATCCGCAACTGCGTGGACATCATCTGCAGTGCGGCGTTCGCGGCGGAGAGCATCGGATCCGGTTGGTGCACCACGGCATCCGTGCGCGCGACGCCCATGCAGTGCACGCTCACGTCGCACAGCGCACGCAGATGCGCGGTCAGCTGGGTGACATGCACCCCGGCTCCGCCGTACACCTCGGGTGGGTATTCCCGAGTCAGCATCGCGACCCGAAGCCGGTTCCGCTCGTCGGAATCCACCGCCGAGCGCCCGCCGTACGTGCCGAAACTCACCGGTTCAAACTAGACGTTCGAGTCCGTGCGGGCTACTCACCCACGCGTCACCCGGTAGTTTGGCAGATGTGAGGAGCCAGCCGCACGTACTCGGAATCGTGCTCGCCGGTGGCGAGGGCAAGCGACTCTTTCCACTCACTGCGGACCGTGCCAAGCCCGCGGTCCCGTTCGGAGGCGCCTACCGCCTGATCGACTTCGTGCTCAGCAATCTGGTCAACGCGGGCTTCCTGCGGTTGTGCGTGCTCACCCAGTACAAGTCGCATTCGCTGGACCGGCACATCTCGCAGACCTGGCGGCTGTCCGGCTTCGCCGGCGAGTACATCACCCCGGTGCCCGCGCAGCAGCGGCTCGGGCCGCGCTGGTACACCGGGAGCGCGGACGCGATCATGCAGTCACTGAACCTGATCTACGACGAGGACCCGGACTACATCGTGGTGTTCGGCGCCGACCACGTGTACCGGATGGACCCGGAGCAGATGGTGCGCCACCACATCGATTCGGGGGCGGGTGTGACCGTCGCGGGCATTCGAGTGCCGCGCAGCGAAGCGAGCGCGTTCGGCTGCATCGACAGCGACGAATCGGGCCGGATCACCCAGTTCCTGGAGAAGCCCGCGCACCCACCGGGCACTCCTGACGACCCGAACGTCACGTTCGCGTCCATGGGCAACTATGTGTTCACGACCAAGGTCCTGGTGGATTCGATCAAGGCCGACGCCGACAACTCCGACTCCGACCACGACATGGGCGGCGACATCATTCCAGCGCTGGTCGGCGCGAGCCATGCGGGCGTCTACGACTTCGCCGACAACGATGTCCCCGGCGCCACCGACCGCGACCGCGGCTATTGGCGCGATGTCGGAACCATCGACGCGTTCTACGAGGCGCACATGGATCTGGTCTCGGTGCACCCGGTGTTCAACCTCTACAACCGGCATTGGCCGATCCGTGGAGCCGCCGAGAACCTGGCACCGGCCAAGTTCGCCCAGGGCGGGCTTGCCCAGGAGTGCATCGTCGGCGCCGGCAGCATCCTGTCCGCGGCCACCGTGCGCAACTCGGTGCTCAGTTCGAATGTCATGGTCGACGACGGCGCCACCGTCGAGGGCTGCGTGCTCATGCCCGGTGTCCGAATCGGGCGTGGAGCGGTGGTGCGGCACGCCATCCTGGACAAGAACGTGGTGGTCGGCGACGGCGAGATCATCGGGGTGGATCTGGAGCGGGATCGCAACCGGTTCGCCGTGAGCAATGGCGGCGTCGTCACGGTCGGCAAAGGTGTCTGGGTCTAGGGGCCGCCGGGCGGCGCAGGGCAGAACGGTGCGCATGGGCCGGGGGTGCGGGGCGCGGTCGTCCCCGAGGCGCCGCCGAAATCGGCGGTGCTGACCAAGTAGACCGCCAACAGCGCGAACAGGAGCACCGCCGCGAAGGCCGCCATGGTCCGACCCCAGTGGATCGGACGAACGCGGCGCTCGTCATCGTCCCAGAGAATCACCGCACCACACCTTCTTTCCGGACGCTTGCTCGGCGAAACGACCCATCGGTGCCCGTGCACACCCGCTCTCTGCAGCATGCGCCGGACAGTCCCGACCCGGCGGGGTATCGGCCGGATTCGCGAATGTTGTTCGCACCGTTTCGCTCCCGCGTCGGCGGCCGAGCGCCGGTCCGTGCCCCAGGTGCTCGATACTCGATGGCAGCCGGAACCGAGGCCTACGGGCTTTGCGGCGCCTGCGTGCAGAACGGCTCGCACGGCCCTTGTGTCGGCGTGACTTTCGGGGGACCGGTGTCGAAATCGGCATTGCTGACAACGAGCAGCACCAAGACGGCACCCAGGATCACGAAAAGTAAGGCAAATATGGTCGGCCGCAGCCAACTCGATCGTCGTTCCACCACGACCTCAGCCATGGAACCGATCTCGATCGCATCGAGTTCACGCATCACACCCTCGCTGACTTGTTTCCCATCGAGTACCCACCATCGGGTCGTGGAATCAGCGCGTGCCGAACACTAACCACGCGAGGCGCACAGCAATCCGTCCCCCACCGGGATCAGCACGCTGGTCAGTTCCGGATGCTCCGCGATGGCACGGGTCGCGGCGCGCACAGCCTGGGTGGCCGGATCCCGCTGCACCGGGTCGGGCACCCGCCCACCGAGCAGGGCGTTGTGGAGCAGGATGGCTCCACCGTCGCGCAGTAGTCGCACCGCCTGGACGACATACTCCGGGTGCTCCAGCGGTGCCGCGTCGATGAAGACCAGATCATAGGCGCCGTCGGCGAGGCGTGGCAGCACATCGAGCGCCCGTCCGTTGATCAGGCGGGTCCGCGCGGGCAGGATCTCCGCCGCGCGGAACGCCTCCCTGGCCGCACGCTGGTGCTCCGGCTCGGAATCGATGGTGGTCAGCGTGCCGTCCTCGCGCATCCCGTCGAGCAGCCACAGTCCGCTGATGCCCGCACCGGTACCCACCTCGACCACGGCACGCGCGCCGAGCAATTGCGCGTACATGCTCAGCAGCGCCCCCACCGAGGGTGGCACGGGCGCCACGCCGAGTTCGGTGGCCCGTTCGCGCGCACTGACGAGGATCTCGTCTTCCACGACGGATTCCTCCACGTAGGCGAGATTTCGCTCCAGATTCGATGCCACGGGTATGAGGCTAACGCCGGGTGGCCAGTCTCGGCGTTCCGGACAACACGCGCCGCCCGCCATTCTCGCCGCCGGTTTTCTCAGGTGACCCTCAGGGTCTCCATATCCCGGCCATATCAGGACACGACAGAGTATGACCAACCGATCGTGTTCACACGGGATGCGGGAACAACGACATAACCCATGGCGGTTGTATTCAGTCGTCACGGTCCGAATATCCGGGCCGGCGCAAGTCCCGAACGTATGCGGTCCCTAGTAGGAGGTAGCCCCATCCACATGGTCGATGCGGCGCGCGAGTACGCCACCCTGTCCGAACAGATCCCGCCGATCGAGGTGGACACCGCCGAGGAGTCCGTCGAGTTGACCGGAACTGCCGCTTTCGATGCCACCGGTGACCGAGCGGCCATGCCGTCCTGGGACGAACTCGTCCGCGAGCACGCCGACCGGGTCTACCGGCTGGCTTATCGCCTCTCCGGCGACGCTCAGGACGCCGACGATCTCACCCAGGAGACGTTCATCAGGGTGTTCCGCTCATTGTCGAATTACCAGCCGGGAACCTTCGAGGGCTGGTTGCACCGCATCACCACCAACCTGTTTCTGGACATGGTCCGCCGCCGTAACCGGATCAGGATGGAAGCGCTGCCCGAGGATTACGACCGCGTTCCCGCCGAGGGCCCCGGTCCGGAACAGGCATATCACGATTCAAGGCTCGACCCCGACCTCCAATCCGCATTGGATTCGCTGGCGCCGGAGTTCCGCGCCGCCGTCGTTCTGTGTGATATCGAGGGGCTGTCCTACGAGGAGATCGGCGCTACGCTCGGCGTGAAACTCGGCACGGTGCGCAGTCGAATCCACCGTGGGCGTCAGGCACTGCGCGACTACCTTGCGCATAATGGAAGTGAGCAGCGGTTCGCCGCTGATGCGAACATAGGGTGATCCGTCGGCAGCCGCATCGCCAACGGATCGGACGATGTCGGTTGAAAGGGTGAGCACCGAATGAGTGGCGACTCCAGTACGTCAGGTCGTCCGCCTCGTTTCAGCCCCACCGAGCATCTGGCGAGTGAGGCGATCGCGGCCTACGTGGATGGCGAATTGCGTATGAACGCCTATCTGCGTGCTGCCCAGCATCTTTCGCTGTGCCCCGAATGCGCGGCGGAGGTCGAGGCCCAGCAACAGGCGCGCATCGCGTTGCGCCACGCCGGCCATGTCGCGATTCCGACCGGACTGCACGACAGCCTGACCAGGATTCCTCTTGCCGAACTGCCGGGCGGGGCGAGCAACGCACAGTCCCCGGCGTCCAGATCCGGCACAGCACCGCGCAACGAGGCGGTTTTCGGCTTTCTGACCGATTCGTTCACCGCGACCCGGTGGACTACATGGTGGCGCAAGTAGAGTTTCCCGAGTGACCACCGAATCGACGAATTCCAGCTCGGCCGGCACCTCGGATTCGGCGGCCGACCGCGGGAATCTCCGTCCACCGGACGCGCCCGTGCTCGGCCCGCGCCCGGTCTACCGGCCCCATGTCGACACGCACACGGCGCGCACCTTCCGCAGACCATCCGGCCAGTCCGGCTCGTTCGCCGAGCCGCTGCCGACCGGCGCGACAGGCCCGGCGGCACCGATAGGCCCCGACCTCCAGAACCGCCCGCCGGACGCCGTGCTCGCCGAGGCGTTCGGCCGCCCGCAAGGCTCCTCCGAGTTGTTGCAGCGCGACCCCGACGCGGCCGTCGGTACCGCGCCGGTCGCGGGTCCGGCCGATCCGTGGCGTGACCCCGATGCCGCCGTGCGCCTCGGCGCCCCCGCGGTCCCGACGCCCCTGTCGCGACCGCTACCGCAGGCCGAGAAGCTCACCGCCCGCCAGGTGCTGTTCGGTTCGGTGGTCGCGCCGAAGGCGCTGGCGGTGCTCGCACTGGTCGCACTCGGGATCGGCCTGCTCGGTGGTCTGGTCGGCAGCCTGACCGCGGACACCGCATCCACGCTCACCTCACGCAAGGTCACCTTGGAGCAGAGCGGCGATTCCGATCGCCCGCACGGCCTGATCGCGCAGGTCGCGAATGCCGTACTGCCGTCGGTCGTGTCGATCAGGGTCACCGTCGGCGACAACGGCGCCACCGGTTCCGGCGTGGTGATCGACGGCGCGGGCTACGTCGTCACCAACAACCACGTCATCTCGATGGCCGCCCAGGACAAGAGCAATCGCGCCGCGATTCAGGTCCAGTTCTCCGACGGCACCCGGGTGCCCGCCCAGATCGTCGGCCGCGACCCGAAGACCGACTTGGCCGTGTTGAAAGTCGACGTGAAAAATCTCACCGTCGCCGAACTCGGCAAGTCCGGCGACGTGCGGGTCGGCGACGATGTCCTGGCCATCGGCTCGCCGCTCGGTCTGAGCAAGACGGTCACCTCCGGCATCGTCAGCGCACTGCACCGCCCCGTGAAACTGGAGGGCGAGGGGAGCGATACGAAGGCCGTGATCGACGCGGTGCAGACCGACGCGTCGATCAATCCCGGTAACTCGGGTGGCGCCCTGGTGGACATGGAGGGCCGGGTCATCGGCATCAACTCCGCCATCCGCAGCGAGACCGGCGGCTCGGTCGGCCTCGGTTTCGCCATCCCGGTGGACGCCATGACCCAGGTGGCGCAAACGCTGATCCGAGACGGCCGTATCCATCACGCGAGCATGGGCCTTTCCGTCCGCACCAAGACGGTCGCGAACGACGTGATGAGCGGAGCCGCGGTCGCTGATGTGACGCCGAACGGGCCGGCCGCCCGAGCCGGCATCGTAGAAGGCGATGTCATCGTGCGAGTCGGCGATCGGGAAGTCACCAGCTCGGACGAATTCACGGTCGCCGAACAATCGAACAAGATCGGTCAGACGGTCACCGTTCAACTGATTCGCGACGGTCGCCGAGTCGACCTTCCGGTAACTCTGGAATCGGACTGAGACTCGATTCCGGCAGTATTCTGCCGCTCACCGTAAACGGGTCGGGTCCGGACACCACGCACCGTCCGGCCCCGCGCCCGGTCTCGCTGAACCATGTCCCGGCGCGCCGGGTAGCCTGATTAGGTGTTCAGCAACATCGGCTGGAGCGAGATGGTCATCCTGCTCGTCGCCGCCCTCGTGATCCTCGGACCGGAGCGCCTGCCCGGTGCGGTGCGCTGGACCACTCGCAGCCTGCGACAGGTGCGGGATTACGCGAGCGGCGCGACCTCCCAACTGAAACAGGAACTCGGCCCGGAATTCGAGGATTTGCGAAAGCCGTTGGCCGACCTGAATGAATTGCGCGGCATGACTCCGCGCTCCATGGTGACCAAACACCTTCTCAACGGCGACGATTCGCTGTTCAAGGATTGGGGCGGCGCGCTGCCCGACAAAAAAGACCTCTACAGCACCAACAGCGGAATGCCCGACTATTCGATACCGAAGCCGGATAAGCCGTTGGAGCGCAACGAACGTCCGCCGATCGACTCGGACGCCACCTGATCTGTCAAGCAGTCTAGACGCCATCACGCGACTAGGTGTCTAGACTTCGCACATGTCGGCCGATGACGTGGCGCGCGTGTTCGCGATCGAAGACAAGGTCGAGCGACTGAAAGCGGCCACCGATGGGGTGGCGGCGGCCCAGCAGACCATCAACGAACTGACCAGGATCCGCCGTGCCGTGATCAGGGACCTCCATGCCGAAGGCTGGACGTTCGCCAGAATCGGTGCGGCAGCCGGGCTTTCCCGGGCCCGAATCCATCAGGTGAGTACCCAGGGACCCGCACCGGAGGGGCTGTTCTTCGGGCACGGATCACTCACCGTGCTCCTTCCGGAGGTGCGGGCGGGCCGGGTGATCGGTGCGCCGGATCCGGCCGCACCGCACCGACTGGCCGAGCTACTCCGCGAACTCGGCTTCACGGTCGCGATCGAGCATTTCCTGCCGGGTCGCCCGATCGACCTGCGACGCGACGGGCTGATCGTGCTCGGCGGCCCGGAGTTGTCCCCCAGCCTTCGCCAGCTGATCACCGCCGATCCACGGCTTCGGCGCGCAGTGCCCAGAGCGGGCGACGCGCGCCGTGGCATCGAGGATCGGGCGGCGCGGCGGGTATACCGACCGGGTGGGCCCGAACCACACGACATCGCCTATCTGGCCAGACTGCCCAGACCCGACGCGCGCGGTAGCGTGCTGATGATCGATGGCATGCATCCGCCCGGCTCACTCGGCGCCGTCCGGCTGCTCTCCACGAGACTGGCCGCCCTGCACGAGCGGGCAGGCGCACATCTGTTTTCGGTGCTGGTGTCCTGCCGATTCGACCGTGCCACCGGCGAACCGCTGGAAGCCGACCTGCTCACGCCGGTTTACCGGCACGATCCGGAAAAGCGGTTGCCCGCACCGGGTCTGCGCCGCTGAGTTACCCCGAAACGCGGGCCGCCCGCCCCGCGGCGACAGCCGGCACCACAGCGGATTACCGCTGGTTCGGCGTGATCGGCCGGGAATTATCGAATGCCGAAGCACAGCTGGTAACTTCATCGGCGCGGTAACCGGGAGCGGTCGGCCACACCGAATCGTCCCACCGGAGGTACGAGGCTTACCTGTCGAGACCACAATTCGACTGTCAGCCCCCTGGATCGATGACCCCTTCGCTGAGCGAATGCCTGCCACCTGCGCATTCGGCACTTCCGAACAGCTTGTCACACACAGAACTCCAAGAATGTGACGCACGTCACATCATCCTCCGGCACACGCTTTCCTGCATGAATGCTTCAATAGCTGAAAGATAACTAAGTCGATAGGTGAACTCTGGTGCATGTTCGAAGTTCGATATCTGCGAGTTCGGCGTCCACACCTCCCGCGAAGCGGAACGAGTCGCTCTGTCCAGGTGCGCGGTCCGATCCGGCGCTCACCACCCACCGGATGACCTACAGCGACCGACTGAAGGTGTTCCTCGGACCCGACGAGACCCTCGACAATTTCCTACGCCCACTGCGCAGGCTCGACGGCCTTCACCGCTACTCGGTGAACATGACTCGTCTCGCCGTGCCCATGCGGCCCACCGACATCAGTCCGGCGATCAGCTCCGCGCCTGGACGGAACTATCTGCAATGCACCGGCGCGGCCGACGCGTTGGCGATCGAACTGCGCGCCACCATCGGCTCCACGGCGCGCCAGTTCGTCGTCGGACTGCCCGGCGATCGGATCGGTGTACCCGGCCTCGACATGCCGGTTCCCGCCGGTGTGCCCGCGCCGGTGATCTACCCGGACGAAGTCTTCACCGCGGAGCAGGCGGCCGAGATCTTCACGGCATACTTCGAGACAGGCGCGGTCCAGCCCTATCTGCAACTCCGCGAGACGGCCGTGTGATGCGTATTTCGAGAAGGCGCCGGTGAATCCGCTCGCGCTCGTCGGCGTCGTGGTGCTGACGGCCGGACTGCTCACGCTGGCCATCACCGTGCTGTTGCGACCGACGGACTCGCACCAGCACCTGACCGTCGCCGAGCTCCAGGACCGCCTCACGAAGGAGTCCACCGCGGCGGCGCTCACGCGGCCGGCGGACAGTACGGCCGACGGGCACGAGGAGCCGGTAGCCGAATCGCTGCCCGAACAACACAACCGGGCCGAATAGCTATCCGATAGCTGAACTGCGGATACGGCTGCGCCGTCGGTCGACACACGGGCATCCTTCGCCACCGCGGCGCGATTCCTGTTCCCTCGACGGGTATCCGGGGACCGGCCGAACCCGAGGACGGCAGCAACCCGCCACCCAGCAACTGGCGATCGAGATTCAGGCGGCCGCCCGCACGGGTCGCAGCGTGTTCATCGGCGGGCGATCGGTCAGGGACACCTCGGTACTGTGCGCGGTGAATTCGTCACCGATCAGCGGGAACTGAGTGAGCGCCGAACCGGAGTCCTGCACACCGCTGCGGCCGAGCACGGTCCCCAGGATTTGGCGGCTCATCACCCCCAAGTCGGCCAGCGGTCGATTGCGGTGCGTCCGCACACCCAGATTGACCTGGCCGATCGCGCTCAGGCCGAGCCGGTCGTAGGTGTCGAGCAGCAGCCCGATTTCCACACCGTAGCCAGGCGCGAACGGCACCGAGGTGAGCAGTTCGCGGGTACCCGCGTATTCACCACCCAGCGGCTGCAGCACCTGCGACAGCTCGGGCCGCAGCGCAGCGAGCAGCGGTCGGGCCACCAGCTCGGTGACGCGGCCGCCGCCATGCGCGTCCACTGCGTCACCCTGGCGCAGCGGCCTGCGGTAGTACGCCTTGGCCAAGTGCATACCGCCGACTGTGAGCAGCGGACCGAGCAGTTTCGGCACGAAGGCCGGGTCCGGGTCGATGAGATCGGAGTCGACGAACGCGATCAGGTCGCCGCTGGTCACGGCCAAAGATCGCCACAGAACCTCGCCCTTGCCAGGGACGGGATTCAGCTCGGGTACCGCCTGTTCGCGGCTGATCACCTCGGCCCCCGCGGCGCGTGCCCGTTCCGCGGTCGCATCGGTCGAGCCGGAGTCGAGCACGATCAGTTCGTCGACCAGTGTGCCGAGCAGTGGCCGAATGCTCGCCACCACATCACCCACGGTGCGCTCTTCGTTCAGCGCGGGCAGCACCACCGAGACAGCGCGCCCCGCTTTGGCGGCGACGAGTTCGTCGACCGTCCAGTCCGGGCTGTCCCAGGTATTGGTCGTCGCCCAGGCGGGCTCGCGGTGTTGGATTTTCATACCAGACCTCGCAAGGTTCGTGCGGGGGGCCGGATGCCCTGGATCGCGGCGATCATGTCCACGACCCGCCGGGTCGCGGCTACCTCGTGGACTCGGAAGACTCGGGCGCCGGCGGCCGCCGACCATGCTGTTGCTGCCAATGTGCCCTCCAGCCGTTCGGAAAGATCGACATCTAAAGTCTCCCCGATGAAATCCTTGTTGCTCAGCGCCATCAAGACTGGCCATCCGGTATTTACAAGAATGTCCACTCCGCGCAACAACTCGAGCCCGTGATAGGTGTTCTTGCCGAAATCATGAGTGGGATCGATCAGAATCGAATCCTTGCGCACCCCCGCCGCGAGCGCGTTCTCGGCGGCGATCACCACCGCGTCCGCGACTTCGCCCACCACATCGGCGTAGCGGACTCGATGCGGTCTGGTTCTCGGCACCGCGCCGCCGGTGTGGCTGCATACCACCCCGACACCGTGCTCGGCCGCCACCCGGACCAGATCCGGGTCGGCGCCGGCCCAAGTGTCATTGATCAGGTCGGCGCCCTCGCCCGCGGCAGCCGACGCCACGTCGGCACGCCAGGTATCGACGCTGACGAGTAGCTCGGGGTACTTCGCCCGAATGGCGGCGACGAACGGGATCACCCGTCTGGTCTCCTCGGCCGCGTCGACCAGCACACCCGGGCCGGCTTTCACACCGCCGATGTCGACCAGATCGGCGCCCTCGTCGACCGCACGCGCCACCGCGTCCATCGCCGCCGCGTCGGTGAAGGTGGCGCCTCGGTCGTAGAACGAGTCCGGTGTGCGATTCACGATCGCCATCACCAGCGCCCGATTCGTCGCCACCGGCCTGCCGCACAGTGTCGGAAGCGGCGCCGTGACCGAGCTGAACATGCCCACGACTGTAGCTAGTCCGCAGAGCGCCGCGACCATGGTCCCGCTCGGTAGACCGTCGTCAGCTGCTCGTCAGCCGAATTCGCCACCGCAGATCCCTCGAACTCGGTAACCGAACCCACCGCTGGGCGGCAGTCGGTGTTCCCGGTTCAGCTCACCGAATCACGCAGTACGCGAGGCCTCCAGTGCGGCGAATGCGGTAGGAAGATCGGTTGCGACGGTAATCCGCGACAGGGCCGACTGTGGCACGAACTTTCGGTCGTGCAACTCATCGAGCCAGGAGAACAACCCGCGGAAGAATCCATCGGAATCCAGCACAACGACGGGCTTGTCGTGCTCGCCCAGATACCCCCCGGTCCATGCCTCGAAAAACTCTTCGAGGGTACCGATGCCGCCGGGCAGGGTGAGGAAGGCGTCGGCGCGGTCCTCCATGACCTGCTTGCGCTGGCGCATTGTGTCGGTGACCACCAGCTCGTCGGCGTCGACGTCGGCAACTTCCCGGTGCACCAGGTGTTTCGGGATCACGCCGATGGTGTTCGCACCGCCCGCGCGCGCCGCGGTCGCGACCGCACCCATCATCGACACATGGCCGCCGCCGGACACCAATTGCCATCCACGCCGGGCGATCTCGGTGCCGACCCGGGCCGCCAACGAGAGTTGGCCGGTGTCCGTCGTGCTCGCCGAGCAGTAGACACAGACCGTGAAAGGCTGTTCGCTCACCACTGATCCTCCGTACCGATCGCATCCTCGGCGGCGCCCGCCTGCACGTTGGCCTGGATGATACTCACGACCTCCTCGACGCTGTCGGTCACGTGCAGCAGGCCGAGGTCGCCCGGCGAGATCTTGCCGGAGCCGCCGAGCGTGTCGCGCACCCAGTCGACCAGCCCGGACCAGTACCTGCTGCCGAACAGGATGATCGGGAAGCGGGTGATCTTGCGGGTCTGCACCAGGGTGAGCGCCTCGAACAACTCGTCCAGCGTGCCGAAGCCGCCGGGCAGGCAGATGAACGCCTGCGAGTACTTCACGAACATCGTCTTGCGAACGAAGAAGTAACGGAAGTTGATGCCCAGATCGACCCACTCGTTGAGGCTCTGTTCGAACGGCAGCTCGATCCCGAGGCCGATCGAGTAGCCGCCCGCCTCGCAGGCGCCGCGGTTGGCCGCCTCCATGGCGCCGGGCCCGCCGCCGGTGATCACCGCGAACCCCGCCCTGGCCAGCGCCGCGCCGATCGCATGGGCCGCCTGGTATTCGGGGTGATCGGCGGGTGTGCGCGCGGAACCGAACACGGTCACCGCGCGCGGAACCTCGGCGAGCGCGCCGAAACCCTCGACGAATTCGGCTTGGATACGCAGCACACGCCACGGGTCGGTATGTACCCAGTCCGTATCGCCGCGTCGGTCCAGCAGGTTCCGGTCGGCGGTCCCGATCTCGTCCTTGCGAGCGCGGCGGAACATTATCGGTCCGCGGAACTTGGCTGTCGACTTCGGCTTGTTGGAGACCTCACGATCGGCGGCGTCGGCGGACATGCCGCCCACGCTACCGCCCGGCCGTCCGCACGCACCGGGCGGAACGGAGAAGTCGTCCGACGTTCAACTGTGCGCCGCACGCGTGTGACACGAGCACACTCCGCACGTCGACAGACTCAGCCCTCGGCTCCGGTGAGATAGCCGCGCAGTATCGCGGTGACGTCGGTGATCTGATCGACGGGAACATGTTCGTCGCGCTTGTGCGCGAAGTTGGGGTCGCCGGGACCGAAATTGACCGCGGGGATGCCGCGGGCGGCGAAGCGGGCGACATCGGTCCAGCCGTATTTGGCGCGCACGCCGCCGCCGTGCCGGTGCACCGAGGCGATCAGGTCCTTGGCGGCCGGCGCGGTCAGGCCAGGTAGTGCACCCGGTGCGGAGTCGGTCACCTCGAAGGAGATGTCGAGGCCGGCGAAGACCTCGCGGACGTGATCGATGGCCTGGTCCACGGAGCGATCGGGGGCGAACCGGAAGTTGACGTCGACTTCGGCGACATCCGGCACGACATTGCCCGCCACACCGCCGTCGATACGGACCGCCGACAACCCCTCGCGATAGACGCAGCCGTCGATGTCGACCTCGCGCGCCCGATAATCCGACAGCCGCTGCAGAATCGGAGCCAGTCGGTGTACCGCGTTGTCGCCCAGCCATGATCGCGCCGAGTGCGCGCGGACACCGGAGGTACTCAGCCGAACCCGCAGCGTTCCTTGGCAACCCGCCTCGATCCAGCCGCCGGACGGTTCGCCGAGCACCGCGAGATCGGCCACCAGCCAGTCGGGGTGATCGCGTTCGATGTGACCGAGCCCGTTGAACTCCGCGGCGATCTCTTCGCAGTCGTAGAAGATCAGCGTCACATCGTGCACCGGTTCGGCGACGGTCGCGGCCAAGTGCAGGAACACCGCGTCGCCGGATTTCATGTCCACCGAGCCACAGCCGTAGAGCACACGCTCGCCCGCCGGGCCGACCGCGAAGTAACCCGGCACGTTGTCGGCGATCGGTACGGTGTCCAGGTGACCGGCCAGCAGCACCCTGGTCGGCAAGCCCCGATTGGTCCGCGCGAGCACCACGTTCCCGTTCCGCAGCACTTCGAAACCGGTCGTCTGCTCGCGCAGTGCCCGCTCCACCACGTCGGTGATCGCCGCCTCGTTCCGCGACACGCTCGGGATGTCGACGAGCGCGGCGGTCAGCGTGATCGGGTCGGCATATAGGTCGATGGTCACGCTCTTCACCCTACGACCGCGGCACGGTCCGAATGTCACAGTCGGCGCTATCGCACCGCACCGCGCGACCGATCCATGGTGTGTGCGAGCACACGAGGGAGGCTCCGCATCGGCGGACCGGTATCGGTAACCTCTTCCGACGTGAGCATTCAGGGAGCAACTGCAGTCGGTATCGCCAACGTGACCCCGGACGGGGCCGTGCTGGACACGTGGTACCCGAGCCCGCGGCTCGGTGAGTTCGGCTCGACCGGCACCAACCGACTCGACGAGCCGCCCGCCGAGTACGAGGCGCTGCTCGGCTTCGACGAAGCGCGCGCGGTCGAGGTGGTCGCCGTGCACACCACGATCGCCGACCTCTCCGCCGCCCCGGTCGACGCGCACGACGTCTACCTGCGCCTGCATCTGCTCTCACACCGCCTGGTCAAGCCGCACGAGGTGAACCTGGACGGCCAGTTCGGCTTGCTGAACAACGTCGTCTGGACCAACCACGGCCCCGCCGCGGTGGAGGGCTTCGAGACCACCCGCGCCAAACTGCGCGCCCGCGGCCCGGTCACGGTGTACAGCATCGACAAGTTCCCGCGCATGGTCGACTACGTCGTCCCCTCGGGCGTGCGCATCGGCGACGCCGACCGAGTCCGACTCGGCGCGCATCTGGCCGCCGGCACCACCGTCATGCACGAGGGCTTCGTGAACTTCAACGCGGGCACGCTCGGCGCGTCCATGGTGGAGGGCCGCATCTCCGCGGGGGTCGTGGTCGGGGACGGCTCCGACATCGGCGGCGGCGCGTCCACCATGGGCACCTTGTCCGGCGGCGGCACCACGGTGATCTCGATCGGCGAGCGCTCGCTGCTCGGCGCCAATTCCGGCCTCGGTATTCCGCTCGGCGACGACTGCGTCCTGGAGGCCGGCCTCTACCTGACCGCGGGCACCAAGGTCACCGGCCCCGACGGCACCCTGGTCAAAGCCGCCGATCTCGCCGGCCGCGACAACCTGCTGTTCCGCCGCAACTCCACCACCGGCGCGGTCGAGGTCGTCGCGCGCAAGGGCACCGGCATCGAACTCAACGCCGCCCTCCACGCCAACGACTGAGCTGGCTTTTCCGCCTCTCCGTTTCAGGCCGTACTGGTTGGGTCAGCGGGAGTAGCGTTCAGATCTGGCGTCGGGTGCCGCCGGAGGTCTGGGCGTTCCCGGTGAGTTACCCATGTGCTTACGAAAGCAGTTGGCGCGATGCAATTTTCGATGCTCCGGGATTTTCAGGCCGTAACCGTTGGATGAGGCAGGAATAGCGTTCAGGTCCCGAGTCGAGTGCGGCTCGGGATCTGGGCGTACTCGGCGAAATTACCCATGCGCTTACGAAAGTATTTGACACGTTGATTTCGATCGAGAGCCCATCGCTTGCGGGGGCGGGTAGATCAGGCAGTTGTTCCCTCGCCTGGGCCTGCCCGGCTTTTCGTCCGGATGTGCTCACTGTGTGGTGGAGGGGACCAGGCCGAAGGCGATGACGCGATCGGGATGGATGCGGATCATTTCGCGCGAAACGCCGGTAATGTACGGGTCGACGTCGGTCAACGCTTCTGCGGTGCCACGGATTTCGAGGCAGCGGACTCGCCAGGGCTGCGTCGAAGCGATGTCGTCGACCACGAAGGCGACGTGCTTGTTCGTGGCGAGGTTGCGGAACTTCCACGAGGCGCCCATGTTCCAACCCGCGATGTCGATCGCGTCGAACTCGGCGTTGTAGCGGAAGCCCACCGGATTGTTCTGCGGCGTGCCATCAGGACGGACGGTCGCCAGCCGACCGAGTCGCTGGCTGCTCAGATAACCGATCTGTTCGGGAGTCAAGGTCGAGGTCATGGGGTGACCGTAGAACCTCGACTCAGCTCGAGGTCAACCCTTCGCGACAGACAGCGGCTGCCCGGTAGGAGTCGACATCTTCCAGGGTGATGGTCAGCACGAGCATCTTCCGAAACCACGATCGGGACCGGACCCGGTCGACCCGCTCGGCGACCGCGGACGCCGGCATATGGGGGCACGCGGCCTGCACCCTCGAACGGCTCGAACGCCGACCGCCCGACACCCGCGAGTACTTCGGCGGCGAATCCGAGCGCACCGCCCGCACTACCCGTGTCCCGCGAGAGACCCGTCCAACTCGGGATCGCCCTGATCTACAGGCACTCGCCCTCGTGGGGGTACCTGATCTCGACCAGGTCCGGCAACCTGATCACCCGTCCAATACCGTTCGGGTGGCCTGCTTTTCGGACAGCGCCGATGACCAGGTTTCAGAGGAGCGCCGACCGGGTATCGCTATCGGAGGGTGCTGCGCCGCATCAGGTCATGGTGCGCCGCGCAGATCATGTTGTGCTGTAGTACACTTCATCTATCGGCTGACGGTGCGTGTCCGCCAATGAAGATCATCTCCCATGTTGGCGTTGAGATTTCGCCCGAAGATTCGACTTCCTCGGCCGAGGTTCTCGAATGCCAAGCAGGAGAGCGAGCAGGAGGTACTGCAATGGAAAATCTCGCAGACTTCGGCACTTTGAGACCGGAGCAGTTGACGGCCGTTACCAGCCCTGCACTCCGTGCGGTGCTCGAGCGTCATCGCACCCAATCCACAGACCACACCGCAAGGTTTCAGTCGTTCATCAGTCCCGAAAAGTAGCTTGTAACAAGCATCGGCCACGGGGTATTTCCGCGTTCGGTAATACCCGTGGCCGGTTGCAGCTCCGGGAGACGAGATGACGCCGGTTCCGCTGTCGTTGGGTAGTTTTGGCGAGCAGAACTTATGGCCCGCAGCCGGTTTGGATGTCGGCGAGTTGGTGCGCGATGGTTGGGAGCCGCTGCCTTTTATCGAGTTCGTGATCAAGATCCATAGTCGATGCAATCTAGCGTGCGACTATTGTTACATCTACGAGATGGCCGATCAGAGTTGGCGTGAACAACCGAAGACGATGAGCCGCGCCGTTTTCGATGACGCCTGCCGAATGATTGGTGAACATGCGCGCACTCATGCGCTGCCTGTAGTAAATCTCGTCTTCCACGGTGGTGAACCGCTTCTCGTAGGTCATGACGACCTGGAGTACTACGCCGAGCAGGCGCGAATGTTACTCGAGCCGATCACCGATGTGCGTCTGGGGATCCAGACCAACGGGGTACTGCTCGATGAGGAATTCCTGGATATTTGTCACCGATGGGGTATTCGGATCGGCGTCAGTATCGACGGTGGCGAGGACGAGAATGACCGGCATCGACGCGATCGGCGGGGTGCGGGTAGCTATGCCCGGGTCGCTGCGGGGTTGACGCGGCTTGATGCCGACGACCGCCGTCACTTGTTTTCCGGCCTACTGTGCACGATCGACGTCGCGAACGATCCTGTGCAGACGTATGAGGCACTCGTCAAGTTTCAGCCACCTGCGGTCGACTTTCTACTGCCACATGGTAATTGGACGACGCCGCCACCAGCGATGGATCAGCGCGCCACACCATACGCGGACTGGCTGATCGCGGTTTTCGATCGCTGGTATCACGCACCGAAGTTGGAAACTCAAGTTCGGCTCTTCGACACCATCATCGATCTCCTACTCGGCGGGCAGGGCGGGTCGGAGGCCGTGGGTCTCGCGCCTATTCGAATGGCGGTGATCGAAACCGACGGTACATTGGAACAGGTCGACGAGCTGAAGTCCACCTTCGCGGGGGCGACCAAACTACGGACCAAGAGCGAAGGCAATCCGCTCGATCAGGCGCTGTGGGAGCCGTCGCTGATCGCTCGTCAGATCGGTCTGGATGCGCTGAGTGACACCTGCCGTGTGTGCCCGGTACACACCGTATGCGGCGGTGGGCACTACGTGCACCGATACCGCGCGGATAACGGTTTCCGCAATCCTTCCGTGTATTGCGCCGATCTGCAGAAGTTGATCGACCACATCTCGTCCCGGATCCGGGCAGATATCGACTCCGCCGCCCGATAGAAGCTGGAAATCATATGCCCATCGCCTTGGCCGAGATCGGTCATGCCGCTATCGATCTGAGTTCCGGCTACGGCACCGTCGCGTCCGTCGAAACACTGGTGGACGGTATGGTGACGACGCGGATGATCCTGCTGCGAACGCTGATTGCCGAAGTAACTGCACGGGCGCCAGGAAGCGCGGAACGCGCCGGCCTCGTCGAGGCCTATCAGAGCTTGGCCGACCTGCAGCAAACGCATCCGGCGGAGGTCAGGGCCCTGCTGTCCTATCCGCACGTCGGCTTGTGGCTCGCGCATGTCTTTTCGGTGCTCGATGCCGAGTCGGACGCCGTCCCGGCCACGTTGTGGGCCGACTGCGGTTACCTCGGCTGGCTCGCCGCCGCCGGTGCTCTCACATGTCGACCCGAGGGATCGGTGACACTCGTGACGCGTAACGGTGCGGTGATGCTGCCGGGTATCGGCCTTGCTCGCCTGGGGTCCTCCGAAGCCGCCGGGCATTGCGAATTGCGCTGGGCCAGCGGCACGTTGCATTTCACCACCGACACCGGGACAGTTACCGTTTCGGCCGTCGACGAGGAGTCCGATCCCGCCTGGTTACCGCTGCGGACAGTCCGGGGCACCCCAGAGGAACGCGAGGTGTTGCTCGACGACCTCGACCCCTTCCGTGACCTGCGTGACGCCCACCTCGATCCACCCCGGCTGACAGCCGCGCACAGTGATCGGTGGCAGCAGGACTTCGCCGGCGCCTGGGACCTGTTGCACCGCCATTTCAACCACTACCTGCTACCCATGCGTCCCTGCCTGCGGGCGCTCGCACCACTGAGTGCGCAGCCGCTGGCTGCGAGTACGAGCCACACCGCGTTCAATGGACTCGGCTGCGTCTACACCACCGCCCCCGCGGATCCCTGCCAGTTGGCGCTGACGCTGATCCACGAGATCCAGCATGCCAAGTTCACCCTGTTGACCGATCAGATCATGCTGTTCGATCCAGATCCGACGTGCCGCTTCTACGCACCGTGGCGCGACGATCCGCGGCCGATCTATGGCCTATTGCACGGAATCTACGCGTTTTTCGGTGTCACTGATTTCTGGCGAATTCATCGGAATGCCGAGTGCCACCGGTCCATGCAAGCGCACGTGAATTTCGCGTTGTGGCGCGTCCAGGTGGAAGCGGCCATCGCGCAGGCGGCGACATCGGGTCTGCTGACCCCTGCGGGGGAAGACTTCCTCGATCGGCTCACGGCGAGCATGGGTGCGTGGGCGGCGGAGGACGTGCCCGCCGCGACGGCGCTGGCCACCGCTGAGGTATCCGTCGCCCATCGGACCTTCTGGCAGGTGCGCAACTCGACCGTCTCCCCAGGAGGTATTTCCGACCTTGTCGCATGCTGGACAGCACGAGCACAACGGCCCGATACCCTTCCGCCGGTGACCCAGGTGGATCAGCAGACGGTGCCGACCCATCATCGGCGGCTGCAGCTGGCCGCGCAGTTGCTCGACACCAGCGCGGCCGACGTGTTGTCGAGCCAGGAGCAGCAGCCCGGCGACCGCGCCTACCTGGCCGGTGACTTCCCCGAGGCCGCCGCGCTCTACACCCAGCAGTTGCGGGCGGATCCGTTGCGGCCGCAATTGTGGGCAGGCCTGGCCCTGACACTGCCGAAACTGTATCCAGACGACACCTTCAGCATCCTGAACGACAGGGCCGCAGTAGCAGCCGGTCTGTATCGCGCAATCCCGGATAGCAGTGATATCGAGATCGTCGATCTGCTGCGCTGGTTGTCCAGCGAACCGAGCCGAGATGAGTAGGGCTGGGATGCTTACCGACCACGACTTTCGGCAGCTCTGGTCCGGTGTCGCGACCTCGCCAGCGGGATCGCACGGCGTACGAATTACCGTCCCGCCCAGAACATCGTCGACAGTCCTACCGAGCGAATGAGCGGATCGCGAATATTCCGTATCCAGCGGATGAGCGGATCGCGGACAGTCTACGTCGACCGGAATTTCGCGTTGCTGTGGTCGGGCAACGCAGCCTCGCTGGTCGGCTTCTTCGGAGTACGCATCGCCTATCCGCTACTGACATTGGCGGCGACCGACAATCCCGCGCTTGCGGGCTGGGTTACCTTCGCGGTAACCGTGCCGAGTCTGATCTTCCAGATCCCGGCGGGCATCGCCGCGGACTACGGGAATCAGCGAAGAATCCTACTGATCTGCCAGTCGGCCGGGCTGTCCGCGGCCTGCCTGGCCATCACCGTTGTCATACTCCAGATACCGTATTTCGCACCGGTTCTCATGCTCACCGCCTTCGTCGAGGGCACCGCCAATGTCTTCTTCGAAGTCAGCGAGCTGGCCGCGGTCCGAAATATCGTCGACGCCGAGGATCGCGGCGTCGCATTGTCGTTCTTGTCAGCCGAGAAGCCTGTCGCCATCGTGATCGGCCGGGCCACCGGCGCTGCCGCCTACGGGGCGGCGGCCTGGCTGCCCTTCGCGGTAAACACCATGTCATACATTTTTTGCCGGAAGACCCTGCAGGCGATCCGATGGAACACCCCCGCGCGGGCCGCCGGGCCCGCGCTGCGCGAACGGCTCACTGACGGAATGGGGAGCGTCGTCCGGGACGGCGCCAGGAGTGCCTGGGCCGAACCGTTCCTGCGAACCACGACCGCGATCAGCGGGCTGACGAACATGATCATCCAGGTGGCCATTCTGCTGATCATGGTGAAACTCGACGACAGCGATTCACCGGCGTGGACGATCGGTATCGTCCTCGGCGCGGCGGGCGTCGGCGGCATCGTCGGCTCCGCCGCCGCGACGAAGCTGATCACATGGTTCGGCCGAGCACGTGTCTACCACGGCGCGCTGTGGGCGTACACGGCGCTGATGTTGCCGGTCTCGCTGAGTTCGAACCCCGTCGTGCTCGCGATAGCCTGGTTCGCCGTGGGCTGTAGCGGCCTCATAATCACCGTCCTCATGTCGATCTTTCGCGTGGAAGTCATCCCCGAGGAAACTCTCGGCCGGACGGTCGGCATACTCACCATGGTGACCGACGGAAGCGTCGCCTTCGGCGCGCTGCTCGGAGGCTACCTCGTCAGTGGGCTGGGCACGACCGGCGTCGGCATTCTGCTGACGGGCGCCATGTTCGTCGTCGCGGTCAGCACCAGGCGCATGACCATACCCGCGTAGCAAGAGCACAAGCGGTGTTGACGCGCCACACGCGCCTATAGGGCTTTGTCAGGTCTCAATCTTCGCGACCGGCAACGGCGGCAATAACTTCAGCTCAGCAATTTCTTCTGCACCTTGCCCATCGCGTTGCGCGGCAGCGCATCGACCAGTCGGATCTCACGCGGGCGCTTGTGCACCGAAAGCTGCTCGGCCACATGGGCGATCAACTCACGCTCCGTGGTCCCGGCATCGGAGGCGCGCCGGACGACGAAAGCGACGACGCGCTGCCCGAGATCGTCATCGGGCAGCCCCACCACCGCGACCTCGGCGACCGCGGGGTGCCCGAGCAGCACCGTCTCCACCTCGCCCGCGCCGATGCGATAGCCGCCGGACTTGATCAGGTCCACCGATTCCCGGCCGACGATGCGGTGAAAGCCCTCGGGGTCGATGACGGCAACGTCACCGGTTCTGAACCAGCCGTCGTCGGTCCAGCTTTCGGCGGTCGCGTCCGGCCGGTTCAGATAGCCGTCGAAGAGCATGGGACCACGCACCTGCAGGCCGCCGATACTCTCGCCGTCGTGGGGAACCGGAGCGCCGGACTCGTCCCTGAGCCGGGTCCGCACGCCGCGCACCGGTGTGCCGACCCAGCCCGGCCTGCGCTCGCCGTCCGCCCGGGTGGACAGCGTGATCATGGTTTCGCTCATGCCATAGCGCTCGATCGGCGCGTGCCCGGTGAGCTCGCGCAGCCGCTCGAACACCGGCATCGGCAGCGGCGCGCTGCCGGAGACCAACAACCGGGCGGTAGTCAATTGCTGTGCCGCTTCCGGATCCTCGACCATCCGCGACCACACGGTAGGCACAGCGAAATAGAGCGACCCCTTCGCCGCGGCGTACGCTCGCGGGGTCGGTTTACCGGTGTGGATCAGCGGGCTTCCCACGCGCAGCGCACCGAGTACGCCGAGAATCAACCCGTGCACATGGAACAGCGGAAGTCCGTGCACCAGAACATCATCGGCGGTCCACGCCCAGGCATCGGCGAGCGCGTCCAACCCCGCCGCGATAGCGCCGCGCCCGAGCACAACCCCTTTCGGTAGACCAGTGGTTCCCGAGGTGTAGAGCACGAAAGCCGGCGTGGCCGGGTCGGGTTCGGGATACGAGTGCCAGGATCTGGCGTGCCTGCGCACTGGAACCACGGGCAGTTCGCTGCCCTCCGGCGCTTTCCCCAGCCAAACCTGCGCACCGGAGTCGGCGAGGATATGGGCCCGCTCGGTGGCGCCCGAGTCCGGCGGCACCGGCACCACCGTCACGCCCGCGATCAGGCAGCCGACCACCGCGAGCACAGTGGTCACGGTCGGCTCGGCCAGCACTGCCACCCGCTCCGCCCGGGCGATGCGCTCGGCTACCGAGGTCGCCGCGCCGAGCAGGTCGCTGCGCGACAGGGTCGAGCCGTCGATGGTGACGGCATTCGGGATATCCGCACCGCCTGCGACGGCCAGCGGGTTCAAGGAACTGAGTAGCAGTGGCGGACCGAACGACATTCGACCACGCTACTTCGCCGGGTTCAGTCGCATCGCCGCGACATCCACCGGAGCCGAGACGAATTATCGCGGCTGTTCCGGTTGACACTCGCGTGAGGCAGTGAGACTGTTGATATCTAGTCTTGTCAGAAGGAGCGAGGTCGATGATGGCCAGGCCATCGCACGCGACGACGCACCCCGAATCACCGGATTCGTTCGACATGGGGCGGTACATCGACGGGATCGCCGGGTTCCTCGGCGGTACCGCGAACGTCATCATGCAGCTCAGCGCCCCACCTGTCGGCTATGGCGTAGTGGAGAGCACGGTCGACAGCGGGAAGGTCATGGTGCACCCGGTCAAGCGGCTGCGCACCACGCTGACCTACCTGTCGGTGGCGATGCTCGGCTCCGACGAGGAGCGCGCGGCCTACCGCGACGCGGTCGACGTATCGCACCGACCGGTGCACTCCAGCGCGTCGAGCCCGGTGCACTACAACGCGTTCGATCCCGATCTGCAGCTGTGGGTCGCCGCGTGCCTGTACTGGGGCGCGACGGACCTCTATGAGCGCATGCACGGCCCGATGGACGAGGTCACCGCCGAGATCTTCTACCAGCACGGCGCCCGCCTGGGCACCACCCTGCAGATGCGCGCGGACATGTGGCCCGCCGACCGGCGGGCGTTCACCGCGTACTGGGTGGCGAATCTGGCGAAGACCAGCATCGATCCGATCCTGCACGACTATTTCGACGACCTGATCGACCTGCGCATGCTGCCGCGCCCCGCGCGGTTGGCGTTCGGACGCGTACACCGCTTCTTCGTCACCGGCCTACTCCCCCAGCACCTGCGCGACCAGATGGGTCTCCCATGGACCGAGCGCGACGACCGCATTCTGCAGCGCGTCCTACGCACCCTCGGCGCCGCCGAAGCCAGGCTGCCGCGCCAGGTCCGGGCGTTCCCCTTCAATGCCTACCTGCTGGATATGCGCATCCGGCGAAAACTCGGCCTACGTCTGGTCTGAACGACACGAATTTGCCGCGATTACCTCATAACAGACAACTTTCAGCATTTGCGTGTTGTACCGTCCAATCGCACCCGTACCTGTGATATCTCGACTCACTCCGAAGTTCTTCACACCGAAGCGAGCCAGGAGACAACCATGGGCTATCGATTGACGGTGAGCACGCTAGTCGCCCTCGGCACCTGCCTCGCCCTGGCGACGCCGGTCGCGAGTGCCACACCCTGCCAGGTCGCCGTGCCGCAACGCACCGCGATGTCCGTGCGAACCATCCTCGGCATCGGATGGGGCAGCGCGAATGAACACGAGCCGCGCTCGAGCCTGTCGCTGGCCAAGCTTTTCCTGGCCGACTACGCGTTGCGCCACGGCGACCGCTCGGCGGACGATCGCGACCTCGCCGAGCGCATGATCCGCTACTCGGACGACAGCGCGGCGAGCCTGATGGCGGCGAAATACCCGCAGGCCGTGGGCACCATCGCTGGCGAATACGGCCTGACCGCGACACGCGCCGGAGACGACTGGGGCGCGGGGACGACGAGTGCCGCGGATGTATCCGATTTCCTCGTGGCCAAGTTGCGCACCGATCCCGGGTCGCCGATCTTCGAGTGGATGGCCGCCGCCGGCTCGACCGCCCTCGACGGCACCGAACAGGACTGGGGTACCGCACGATTTCCTCTGGTGCTCGGCACCAAGTGGGGTTGGTCGGATTCCGGCGAGCCCGAGGTGGCGTCGGCCTCCTACGGTCCCGGTTTCGCGGTGACCGCGCACACGCACGGCACCGCCGCCGAGCAGACCGCCGATGTCCTCGGCGCCCTCCCCGCGATTACCGCCGGACTAATCGCCTGCCGCTGATTCCGAACACGCGGTGGCGCCGGCTTGCCGGATCCATTACCGCACTCGAAACGACACCACCACGTGGTCGCGGGCGAACTGCCGGATCGCCACGTCGTCGCCGAGCGGGATCACGGTCTGCGGCGTCAGTGCGAGCGAAAGCGCTGTGCGGGCGATCATTTCGGCCAGCGGTTCCGGATCGTAGTCCGGCAGTTTGCCTTCCTGCTGTAGCCGCGTGATGAACTCGGCGAGATAGTCACGGCCGAGCTCGATGACCGGGGCGCCCTCGGTGGTCAGGTAGGGCAGCACCAGTTCGGGCTCGGTGGCCAGCAGCCGGTGGATCAGCCGGTTGTCGCGCAAGCCGGTGATGAACGCGGCGAACAGCTCGACGATCTGGTCTTGCGCGCTCGCGTCCCGATCGACTTGCCGTTGCAGCGCGGCGTCGACCTGCTCGATGAACTCGCGGGTCTGCCGCAGCCCGACAGCCTTGATCAGATCGGACTTGCTCGCGAAGCGCCGGTACAGCGTGGCCAGTGACAACCCGCAGCGACGCGCGACCTCCACCATGCTGGTGCGCTTGATACCGAAATCCAGGAATGCCAGCAACGCAGCGTCGAGCACCCGCGTCTGATTGCCGTCCGCCGGCGCCGCGCCGCGCACCAGCGGCAGCAACCTGGTCAGCCTGGCCATACCTCTACCTTCCGGATAGGCGACACGATGACATTGCAAGCATTGCATACCATCAGCGTGGTTGACACACCCTCGAGGCAATGAGAGCGTCTATCAACATCTTCTCATCACTTCGCCGCGCCGGGTGCGGACGGAGACCGAAAGACGAGGTCGACCATGGGCGCCCCGCTGCGCGATCCCGAGCACGAGCCGGATCCGAGCCCGAGCCTCACCCCGGAGACCGTTGCGGAATATCTGGACGGCATCGCCGCATTCCTCGGCGGCACCTGCAGCTGAGTCTGCGCCCGGTCGGGCGCGGCGTACTGGAGAGCACCGTCGACAGCGGCAAAGTCACCCTGCACCCGATCAAGCGGCTGCGCACCACCCTGACCTATCTCGCGGTCGCGCTGCTGGGCTCGGACCAGGAACGTGCCGCCTACCGAGACGCGGTCAACACCTCGCACCGACCGGTGCACTCCACGGCGGCGAGTCCGGTGGAATACCACGCCTTCGACGCCGACCTGCAACTGCGGGTGGCCGCGTGCCTGTACTGGGGCATCGATGACCTCTACACCCGAATGCACCGCCCGATGGACCCCCGTACCGCCGAAGCCCTCTACCGCTACGCCGCACGACTCGGCACTACGCTGCAGATGCGGCCGCAGATGTGGCCAGCGAACCGCGCCGAGTTCCAACGGTATTGGAACGAGAACCTGGTCGAGCGCAGCATCGAACCCGCACTGCGGAACTACCTCAGCGACCTGATCGACCTGGCCATGCTGCCGCGGCCAGTCCGATTCGCCTTCGCGCCAGTGCAACGATTCGTCGTCACCGGACTGCTGCCACAGCACCTGCGCGACGAGATGGGCATGACGTGGACCGAGCGTGACCAGCGTCGATTCGATCGGCTGCTGCGGGTCATCGCCGCGATACACACGCGATTACCCAAATCGGCACGAATGTTCCCCTTGAACGCGTATCTTTTCGATCTGCGCAGACGTCTGCGTCTGGGAAGACCACTGGTGTAGAAGGTTCGGATACGTGGCACCAGAGGGTAGGCGGGCAGGGCATCCGCCCTGCCCGCTTCCGGTCCGCGCGCTCCCGTCGGTCCGGAATCGCCGGCCACGGCACCCGGCGCCCGCCGGATTCGCCGGTTCGCCACCGGATTCCAGCGCGCCGCCGCGCATCACGTCGCCATGTGCGGGTAGTAGTGCCGTACCGGCGGAACGAAGGTCTCCTTGATCGTGCGGGGCGCGACCCAGCGCAGCAGGTTCAGTGGCGAGCCCGCCTTGTCGTCGGTGCCGGAGGCACGCGCGCCACCGAACGGCTGCTGACCCACCACCGCGCCGGTCGGCTTGTCATTGATGTAGAAATTGCCCGCCGCGAATCGTAGTGCGGCGTCGGCCTGTTGGATCGCATGCCGGTCCTGCGCGAACACCGCGCCGGTCAGCGCGTACGGCGCCGCCGACTCGACCTCGGCGAGGATCGCGCTGTAGGAGCCGGGCTCGGCGTCGTCGTAGACGTACACCGCAAGGATCGGCCCGAAGTATTCGGTGGCGAACGATTCGTCCCGCGGAGTGTCCACCAGCAGCACGGTGGGCCGGACGAACCAGCCTTCGCTGTCATCGCAGGTGCCGCCCACCGGGATCGTGATGCTCGCGTCCCGTGCCCGCCGGATGGCCGCGGCGCTCTTGTCGAACGCGCGCCGATCGATCAGTGCCCCACCGAAATTGGCCAGATCAGCGATGTCGCCATAGGTCAGCTGGTCGGTATGGTGCAGGAAGTCGTCACCGATCTCGCGCCACACCGACCGGGCGATATAGGCGCGCGACGCGGCCGAGCACTTCTGGCCCTGGTACTCGTAAGCACCGCGAATCAAGGCGGTGCGCAGCGCGTCGGGATCGGCGGAGGAGTGTGCGACGATGAAGTCCTTGCCTCCGGTCTCCCCGACCAGGCGCGGATAGCCGTGGTATCGGTCGATATTCGCGCCCACCTGCCGCCAGAGATGCTGGAATGTCTTGGTGGAACCGGTGAAGTGGATGCCGGCCAGTCGGGGATCGGCAAGCGCCACCTCCGACAGCTGCACACCGTCGCCGGTCACCATGTTGATCACGCCCGGCGGCAGACCTGCCGCCTCCAGCACCCGCAAGGTGTAAAACGCCGCTAATGTCTGCGTGGGCGACGGCTTCCACACCACCGTGTTACCCATCAGTGCGGGTGCTGTCGGCAGGTTCCCGGCAATCGCGGTGAAGTTGAACGGCGTGATCGCGTAGACGAAACCCTCGAGTGGCCGATAGTCCATGCGATTCCACACCCCGGCACCCGACTGCGGCTGTTGCTCCAGGATCGCGCGCGCGAAGGCGACATTGAATCGCCAGAAATCGACCAGCTCGCAGGGGGCGTCGATCTCGGCCTGCTGGATCGATTTCGACTGCCCGAGCATGGTGGCCGCGGCGACGGTCTCCCGCCACGGCCCGGCGAGCAGGTCGGCTGCGCGCAACAGGACCGCCGCGCGCTCCTCGAACGGCATGGCCCGCCATCCGGGTGCGGCCGCCAGCGCGGCATCGATCGCCCCGTCGGCTTCGGAGTGTGTGGTGTCGGTATAGGTACCCAGCACATGCCGGTACCGATGCGGCGCGACGATGTCGTGCCGTTCGCCGATCCCGGGACGATGCTTGCCGCCGATCACCAACGGCACATCGACCGGCTCCGCGGACAGCTCGGCAAGTTGGCCAAGCAATATCTCTCGTTCGGGGCTTCCCGGCGCGTAGGAGTGCACCGGCTCGTTGCCGGGCGTGGGGACAACCGTGACAGCGTCCATACCTCAGGCTAACTCCACCAGCGCGGCGGGCCCGGGCGCCGACCCACGGAGATGCGTCGGACCAGCACAAAAGGGCCGATCCGCGCCGCGTGCCCATTGCGGAGCGGCGGTCGCTCAGCCCGCGGCGAGCCGTTCGACGGCGGCGGCGATTCGCTCGTCGCTCGCGGTCAGCGCGATCCGCACGTGCTGGCTTGCGACAGGTCCGTAGAAATCACCTGGCGCCGCGAGGATGCCGCGATCGGCCAGCCAATCCAGAGTGGTCCGACACGGCTCGCCGCGGGTGGACCACAGATACAGGCCCGCCTCCGAGTGGTCGATCCGGAAACCGGCTCCCACCAGTGCCTTTCGCAGAATTTCGCGCCGAGCCCGGTACCGCTCGCGCTGCCGTGCCTCGTGCGCGTCGTCACTGAGCGCGGCGGTCATCGCGGCCTGGATCGGGAAAGGCACCATCATGCCCGCGTGCTTGCGCACCTCGAGCAACTCGGCGATCAGGGCGCGATCGCCTGCGACGAAACCGGCACGGTAGCTGGCCAGATTGGAGGTCTTGGACAGCGAATGCATCGCAAGCAGATTGGTATGGTCGCCGTCGCACACCTCCGGGTCGAGCAGGGAGACCGCTCGGCCCTCCCACACCAGACCCAGGTAGCACTCATCGGACGCGACGATCGCCTCGCGCTCGCGGGCGTAGGCCACCACTTTGCGCAGGTGGTCGACGCCGAGCACCCGACCGGTCGGGTTGGACGGGGAGTTCACGAAGATCAGCGCGGGCGTCCGCGGCCCGAGCCGAGTCAGGCCGTCGGCGCGCACCACCTGCGCGCCCGCCAGCAGCGCACCGACCTCGTAGGTGGGATAGGCGACCTCGGGGATGACCACCAGATCACTCGCGCCCAAGCCGAGCTGCCTGGGCAGTGCCGCGATCAGCTCCTTGGTGCCGATCGCGGGCAACACCGCCGCCGGATCGAGGCCGGTGATCCCGTAGCGCCGCTTCAGCGCGTCGACCGCGGCCGCGCGGAGCTCGGGGGTACCGTGCGTGGTCGGGTATCCGGGTACCTCGGCGACCGAACTCAATGCCGTCCGGATCAGCGGATCAACCGGGTCGACGGGGGTACCGACGGAAAGATCGACGATTCCGCCGGGATGAGCCACCGCCTTCGCTTTGGCCGAAGCGATGGTGTCCCAGGGAAAATCGGGCAGCAGGCCGCTGACCCGGCCACGCGGTAACACGGCAGATCTCACTCACTCGCCATCGGAGGCAGTTCCTTGATGAACGGAGGGTCGTAGTCGACCTTGCCGACCTTCGAGGCGCCGCCGGGCGAGCCCAGCTCGTCGAAGAAGTCGACGTTGGCGTTCACATATCCGGTCCACTGGTCCGGGGTGTCGTCTTCGTAGAAGATCGCCTCCACCGGGCACACCGGTTCACATGCACCACAGTCCACGCACTCGTCGGGATGGATGTACAGCATGCGACCGCCCTCGTAGATGCAGTCCACGGGGCATTCCTCGATGCACGCCTTGTCCTTCACGTCAACGCACGGTTCCGCGATGATGTACGGCACTGCCGCTCTCCTAGTCTGTCCTCGCCTGCGGGATGGTCCGCCGACGAAACCCTATCCCGGCGCACCACGTTACTACCGGTCGGCCTGCCCTAACTGCAGATGGTCCGCACAGCACTGACCGGGCGAATCCGACTCCGCCAACCGACGCGCTCCGTGTCGGCCACATTGTGCGAGGTTGTTCCGGGACCGGTCGTCGACGACCCGTACACGGCACCGGATCCGCACCCGGGCCACCGCCCCGAAAGGCGGTGTTGATGTGCACTATCCCACGGTCAGCGGCAATGCCGACATCTTATGCTTCGGCACACCGTAAACAGTGGTGCGCTCACGGGCGGGACGCCCGATACCCGAGGCGATGTCGACCAACTCGGCGACGGTTTTGGCGGAGCCGTGCTGCGAACCGGCCATCCGGGAGATGGTCTCCTCCATCAGGGTGCCGCCCAGGTCGTTGGCGCCACTGTTGAGCATGACCCTGGTGCCGGTGGTGCCGAGCTTGACCCAGCTGGTCTGGATGTTGGGGATCCGGCCGTGCAGCATGATCCGCGCCAGCGCGTGCGCGGCCTGATTGTCCCGGTTCGTCGGCCCGGGGCGCGCGGCGCCGGCCAGATACAGCGGTGCGCTCTGGTGCACGAACGGCAGGAGCACGAACTCGGTGAAGCCGCCTGTCTCGTCCTGGATTCCGCGCAGCACACGCAGGTGTCCGACCCAATGCTTCGGGTTGTCCACATGGCCGTACATCATCGTCGAGCTGGACCGGATGCCCACCTGATGCGCGGTGGTGATCACCTCGATCCAGGCCGAGGTGGGCAGTTTGCCCTTGGTGAGCACCCAGCGCACCTCGTCGTCCAGGATCTCCGCGGCCGTGCCGGGAATGGTGTCCAGGCCGGCCTCCTGCAACGCGACAAGCCAGTCTCGGATGCTCGCACCGCCGCGCGAGGCGCCGTTCACGATCTCCATCGGACTGAACGCGTGCACGTGCATCGTCGGCACTCGCCGCTTGACCGCCCGCACCAGGTCCGCGTATCCGGTGACCGGCAGGTCGGGGTCGATGCCGCCCTGCATACACACCTCGGTGGCGCCGTCGACATGCGCCTCCCACGCCCGGTCGGCGACCTGATCCATGCTCAGCGTGAACGCATCGGCGTCGCCTTTGCGCTGCGCGAATGCGCAGAACCGACAGCCGGTGTAGCAGATATTGGTGAAGTTGATGTTCCGGTTCACCACGTAGGTGACGTCATCCCCGACAGTGTCGCGGCGTAGCTGATCGGCCAGCGCCGCCACCGCGTCGAGGTCGGGACCCTCGGCCGTCGCCAAGGCGAGGTATTCGGCGTCGGTCAGGCCCGCCGGGTCCCGTTCGGCCGCGCGCAGTGCGGCGAGGACGTCGGCGTCCAGGCGCTGCGGCGCCGCGACCGCGAGATCGCGGGCCTGTTCACGAATCGTGTCCCAGTCGCCGAAGGCGCCGACGAGGTCGGTAGTCGAGGGGCGAATTCCGGACCCGACGCCGTCCCGCAGGCTGCCGCCCGGCTCGTCGCTCCCATCGCCGAGTGCGGAGTCGCTGCGGCTGTCGGTGTTGCGGCCCTCGGTGTCGATGGCGGTGTTCAGGTCGACCCGGCCCGCCGATTCCCAGGACTCGTCCGGCTCCTGCCACGGCAGTCCGACCGGCATCGCCTCCGGGTCCGCAAGACCGGTGACCGGATCGGTGAGCGCCGCGACGTGCGCGCCGATGCGCGGATCGATCCACGGATTGCCCGCACGCACGTACTTCGGATGCGCCGAGGTCCGCTCGACCAGCTGGTATCCGGCTGCCTCGGTGATCTCGCGCAGCGTGTCCAGATTCGGCCACGGTCGTTCCGGGTTCACATGATCCACCGTGACCGGCGACACACCGCCCCAGTCGTCGATGCCGGCGTCGATCAGCGCGCGACACTCGGAGTGCGAAACCAGGTTCGGTGGAGCCTGCACCGGCACGTCGGGACCCAGCAGGATACGGGTGACGGCAATGGTGGCCAGGAACTCCTCGATTCCCGCGTCCGGGACATCCCGCATCGCGGTGTCGTCCTTGGCGCGGAAGTTCTGGATGATGACTTCCTGGATATGCCCGAAAGCCTTGTGCTGCTTACGGATCGCCATGATCGAGTCGGCCCGCTCCGCCATCGTCTCGCCGATACCGACCAGGATTCCGGTGGTGTAGGGCACCGACAGGCGGCCCGCGTCGGTGATGGCGCGCAGCCGGACCGCGGGATCCTTGTCCGGGCTGCCGTAGTGGCAATTGCCCTTCTCGGTGAACAGCCGGGTGGCCGTGGTCTCCAGCATCATGCCCATCGACTGGGCCACCGGCTTGAGCCGGGAGATCTCCTCCCACGACATCACGCCGGGGTTCAGGTGCGGCAGCAGGCCGGTCTCCTCCAGCACCATGATCGACACAGCGCGCAGGTAGTCCAGCGTGGAGTCGTATCCGCGCTCGTCCAGCCACTGCGCGGCCTCCGGCCAGCGATCCTCCGGCCGGTCACCGAGCGTGAACAGCGCCTCCTTGCACCCGAGCGCGGCACCGCGGCGCGCGATGTCGAGCACCTCATCGGGCTCGAGGAACATGCCCTTGTCCTCGGCGCGCAGCTTGCCCGGTACGGTGACGAAGGTGCAGTAGTGACATTTGTCGCGGCACAGGCGAGTCAGCGGGATGAAGACATTGCGCGAATAGCTGATCGTCTTCGGACGACCCGCCGATGCCAGCCCGGCATCGCGCACCCGAGCGGCGCTGTGGCACAGGTCGACCAGGTCGTCGCCGGTCGCGTGCAACAGCACCGCGGCCTCATCGACGTTCAATGTGACACCGTCACGGGCTCGTCGCAGCGCACGACGCATGGCCGACGGGCTCGGTGGTGCGAACGGGACGCTCGGGTTCGGTAGGTCGGTCACGCCCTCGATCATGCGCTACACATCCGGAACTGTCTCCCTCCAGTGCTTGTGAGTGCGGCGAAGCGGACGAGCCACCGGCAACGACGGCTTCACGCACAACGGAGCCCGAGCTGGACGTGAGGCACCGCTGAGCGTTCACAACTGTGCGGCACCCGAGGCTATTCCGAGATGCCGTGGATTGATGCTGTGGATTCCGTCGGTACCGGGCGCGTGCGAGGCGATCGCGGCTGCGGTGATCAGCGTCCACTCGACATCCCGCCCGATGCAACCGTAGTTCGGCGCGTCGTGTCGTTTGTTCGGTCCCATGACCGACCCTGAGGCTCAGCCCCTGCGCTGGTTGTCGAGATCGGCGGCGCCCCGAAAGCGGCGGATGAACTCCTGGCGCCTGCCCGAGTTCGTGGTAAATCCCGTGCCGCACAACGGAAAGGCATCGTCGACAACGCGGCGCCATGTTCGCGCCGAGGCACCGTCGACGCGGGCGTGCCGCTTCCCGATCGGCGGACTGGCACGGGCAGCATCCGGCGCGTGGACGTGCGACCATGACACCATGTCGCAGCCGCGCACGATCATGGCCGATCCGGCCCGGCGCCCCAGCCCGAAAGCCAGGCTCCTGTGGACCGTGCAGGCGGCGCTGGCCTGGACGGTTCCGTTCGCGGCGCAGATTGTCTGGGCAGTGGTCGATGCGACTGGGCGCGGGTGGCAACTCGGAGTGTTTATGGTGTCGCTGGCGGCCGCGGCGGTGACCATCGGCATCGTCCCGTGGTGGCGGTACGCGGTGCACCGCTGGGAGGTCACCGACGAGGCGGTGTACACCCGGGTCGGGTGGCTCAGCCAGGAGTACCGAGTCGCGCCGATTTCCCGGGTGCAGACCGTCGACACCGAACGCGGCCCGCTGGAGCGCCTGCTCGGACTGGCGACAGTCACCGTGACCACCGCCTCCTCGGCGGGCGCCGTGCGGATCAGCGCCCTCGATCTCGCGGTGGCCGAGGACATCGTGACGCGGCTGACCAGGATCGCCGCTCAGCACCGCGGGGACGCGACGTGAGCCCGCCACCCGTCCCACCCAGCGACCAGCCGTGGCAGCGGCTGGCCAAGCGGATGTTGCTGGTCCATCCGATCACCGAGGTGGTGCGGTACATCCCCGTGCTGATCGGCTCGGTGATCCTGGGTACCAGCAGCGGCAACCCGGTGTGGAGCATCATCCCGCTGACGCTGATCGTCGGGTTCGCGCTCACCCGGTGGTTCACCACGACGTATCGGGTGGGACCCACCCACGTCGAGCTGCGCACCGGGTTGGTGCAGCGCAAGAAGTTGTCGGTGCCGCGATCGCGGATCCGTTCGGTGGACATCGAAGCGGATGTGCTGCACCGGATCCTCGGGCTCGCGGTGCTGGCGATCGGGACCGGGCAGCAGGCGGATTCGAGTGAGCGGTTCGAACTCGACGCCCTGGATGCCCGAGCGGTACCGCGCTTGCGGACCGCCCTGCTCGCGCCCGCCGCGGGGACGGCGGAACCGGCGGACAGACGAAATGTTCTGCCGGAAAAGACATCCGACGTTTTCACGACGGTACGGACCCCGGCGCAGGAAATCGGGCACTGGAGGCCGGAGTGGGTCCGATACGCGCCACTGTCGTTGACCGGGTTCGCGATCATCGCGCCGATCATCGGCGTCGCGTTCCAGTACGGGCTCGGCGAAGTGCTGTTCCGGTCGGACGCGGTGCACGACGTGGAGAACAGCAGCGCCCTCGTGTTGGCGATCGCCGCGGCGGCGCTGGTACTGACGATCGTCGTCGTGGTCGGCGCCGCGTCCTGCGCGCACTATCTGACCACCTATTACGGGCTACGCGTCACCGACAACGGCAAAACCCTGCAGCTGCGCCACGGCCTGTTCACCACCCGGCAGATCACCCTCGACCTGGCCAGGTTGCGCGGCGCGACGGTCAAAGAGCCGCTGCTGCTGCGGCTGGCGGGCGCCGCTGAACTCGAGGCGATCATGACCGGCGAGAAACCGCGCCAGAAGATCCTGCCCCAAGCCCCACGTGCCGCCATCGAGCACACCCTGAGCCATCTACTCGCACCGAACGAGCTGCGGGACTACGACATTCCCCCGCCGCCGGACAGATCAGCCGGTGGCGCCGGACCACTCGACGCGCCGGAAACCACCCGCACTGCGACACGGTCGAACCGGACAGGCGGCACACCGGAAAAACCTGAGGCGGTGCCCGAGTCGAAGCCACCAGGCCTTGTGTCGAACGCCGCCGCAGACCACCGCGCGACCGGCCACGACCGGCCACGACTGGACGGGTCGGTCGGCGACTCGACACCACCGGGCACCACCGAGCGCGGCGCGACAGCACAGCCTGGCGCGACGACTGATGTCCCGGTGCAGCCGAGCGCCGCGCGGCGTTCCGGCCCGGCATCGAGCGGGTCGCCGCACTCGTATCCGGCGCCCGGCAACGCACCACTGATCCCCCACGGCCCCGTAGCCCGGCGCCGCAGACATGTCCGCACCCTCCTCCCAGTCGTCCTCACCGCGGCCGTCCTGATTGCACTTTCTCTTGTGGGACAACATTATTCGCTGTGGGTGTGGGCGATTCCCACCTTGTCCCTTCCGGCCGCACTCGCCCTGGCGGAGGACCGGTACCGCGGCCTCGGCCATGCCGTCTTACCCGCGACCGCGACGACGCCCACCTGGCTGGTCACCCGCTCCGGATCGCTGGACCGGGACCGGGACTGCCTGAAGGCGCCCGGCGTGATCGGCTGGACCGTACGGCAGACCCTGTTCCAGCGGCGCGCTGGCGTCGCCACGGTGGTCGCGGCGACAGCCGCGGGCACCAAGCACTACGCGGTGATCGATATCCCGATCGAGAAGGCCTGGCAGCTCATCGAGGCGGTGACGCCGGGACAGCTCGGCACGCGCTGACGCCGCCGACTCACCTGGCCAGGGCCGTGCGTTCCACCTGATCGAAACCGACGGGCTCGGCACGCGGAATACCTCGGCGCGGCCGGTGTCGCTGACCGATTGCCGAACCGAGTCGGCGTTCAATATGGGTCGTGGGTACCACGACACAGCCACATCTGCTCGAGCCACGCATCGCCGATCGCCGGTTGCGGCGGATGCAGCGCGGCGACAAGTACCGGCTGACCGCAATCGGCGGGCTCGCGGCGCTGTCGTTGGACGCGCTGTCGAGCGTGGCGTACGGCCCCGAAGCGATCGTGCTGGTGTTGGTCGCGGCGGGCCAGGCAGCGGTCTCGTGGACGCTACCGGTCTCCTGCGCGATCGCCACCTTGTTGCTGGTGCTTGTGGTCTCCTACCGGCAGGTGATCGCGGCGTACCCGGACGGCGGCGGTGCGTACGCGGTGGCGAAGAAGGAACTCGGCCGCGGGGCCGCGCTGCTCGCCGCCGCCAGCCTGGTGGTGGACTACGTGTTGACCGTCGCCGTGAGCCTCGCCGCCGGCGCGGCCAGTCTGGCCAGCGCGTTCCCCACGTTGGCCGATCACCTACTACTGCTGACGCTGATCGGACTCGCGGTGCTGACGGTGATCAACCTGATCGGTGTGGCCGAATCAGCGAAAGCCCTGATGGGGCCGACGCTCGTCTTCATCATCCTGATCGTCGGAGTCATCGTCGTAGGGCTGCTGCGGCCCGGCCCGGTCGCCGTGATCGGCGCCGACCTCGGGCCGATCGAACCGGTCGAGGCGATCGGAATCGTCCTGCTGCTCAAGGCATTCGCCGCGGGCTGTTCTTCGCTGACCGGCGTCGAGGCGATCGCCAACGCGGTGCCCGCGTTCCGGACGCCTGCCGCGCGCCGCGCCCAGCACACCGAGATGGCACTCGGCATCCTGCTCGGCGCGCTGCTGCTCGGCCTCGCCGTGCTGATCCGTGCGCACCATGTGGTACCGCGGGGTGATGTGACCATCCTGGCGCAGCTGTCGGCGGCGGCGTATGGTTCCGGCTGGCTGTTCTATCTCACCAATCTCGCGGTGACGGCCGTGCTGTTGCTCGCGGCGAACACCAGCTTCGGCGGACTGCCGGTGCTGCTCGCGTTGTTGGCCAAAGACCACAGGGTTCCTTCGCTGTTCGCATTGCGTTCCGAACGTCCGGTTTTCCGCTATGGCGTCGCCACGCTGGCGGCGCTCGCGGCATTGGTGCTCATGCTGGTCGACGCCGAAACGCATCGTCTGCTGCCGGTTTTCGCGATCGGCGTCTTCATCGGCTTCACCGTCAGCCAAACAGGTCTGGTCCGGCATTGGCTGCGCGCACGTGGCGATGGTTGGGCTCCGCGCGCTCTGCTCAACGGGTTCGGCGCCACACTCACCGCGATCGCGGGCGTTGTTCTGCTCACCGAGAAATTCACCGAGGGCGCCTGGCTGCTGCTGATTCTCATCCCGGTGCTGATGATCAGCTTCGCACGTACCGAGAACTACTACCGTGCCGTGGCCCAGCAGCTGCGACTCGGCCGGATCCCGCCGCGCCCGCACCCGATGCCGGACACCACCGAATTGGTCGTCGTCCCGGTGGTCACCCTGAGTGAGGTGACCTATCGCGCCCTCCAGACGGCCTTGCGCATGCGGGGGGAGATCGTCGCCGTCGCCGCGGAGATCGATGCCGCGACGGTCAAACGCCTGAGCGCCTTGTGGAAGGAGTGGGACCCCGGGGTTCCGTTGGTTGTCCTTCCCTGCCCGCACCGCAGCCTGGTGGCCACCCTGGTCGGCTACATCCGCAAACAGACGGCGAGTGGGCGGGGGGTCATCGTCCTGCTCGCGCACGTCGAAGCCAGCCGCTGGTGGCGGCGCCCGCTGCACAACCCACGCGGACCGGTGCTGACCGCGGCCCTGCGCGCCCGCACCGATGCCGTGGTCGCCACCCTCGCGGTCCGGCTCGATTGAGCGCCCCCGGCTCACATCCTGACGAACAGTCCCGAGTTCACCCGGAAGTAGATGTACAGCAACGGCGGCACCAATCCGAAGAACAGCAGCAGCACGGTGCGCCAATCACTGGCGAGCATGACGTCACCGCCGGGGCCGGTACTCGCGCAGACCAGGAACCCGAGCGTCCAGGCGATCAAGGGAAGGACCATCGCGGCGGTTCGCTGGGAGACCGAACGCGCGCCGAAGACCAGCAAGAGGTTCACCACGCCGGCGAGCACACCGGAAAGCGGAAAGGCGGTGGCGCCGAGATAGGTCGGCAGGTACAGCACTTCGAGAGACAACGTGATCAGGGCATTGACGACCAAGAGAACCAGGATCACCGGCGCCGCGAGAACCCCGACCGCCGACATACGACCGGAACCGGATCCCACCGGGGGATGATCGGCCGCGTGGCGATCGATCTTCGTCGTCACGGTACGGGCGGGTAGCCGAGGAGAGTCAGCAGCTGGCTCTGCAGGTCCGCGAAGGCGTACAGCACCGCCGTGTACAGATCGTGTTGCGCCTGCCAGTGCGGCTTCATGCTGTCGACGAACGCCACGATCGCGTCCTGGAGCTCCCAGTTGTACATGCCGCCGAGTCTATTCCGGCATTATCACGCGCACGATCAGTTCTCTCCGTCGGCCGGGATGTTCGCGACGACCGGGAACTCGCCGGTATAGCCCGCGCGCTGCTGGGCGATGGCCAGTACTCGGCCGCGAGCGCCGAACCAGCCGACGATCAGGGCCGGAATGATCAACGCGAGGGTCGCGACCGTCCAGGTCCCCACCGGATAGTCCAATCCGGTGAGGACGACGACGAAGAACAGGAACACCAGGGTGAGCACGCCGGTATACGGCGCCCCGAACATCCGGAACGCGGGCCGCTGCAGACGCCCCTGCCGGGACCAGCGCCATAGCTGCAACTGGCACAGCACGATGGTGGCCCAAGAGGCGACGATGCCCAGCGAGGCGATGTTCAGCACGATCTCGAAGGCCCGATCCGGGACGACGCCGTTGAGCGCGATGCCGACCAGCGCGATCAGGCTGGTGAGCAGGATGCCACCGTAGGGAACACCGTTGCGTCCCATGACGCCGGTGAACTTCGGCGCGCTGCCGTTCATCGACATCGAGCGCAGGATGCGCCCGGTCGAGTACAGGCCGGCGTTGAGGCTGGAGAACGCGGCGGTCAGAACGACGAGGTTCATCACACTGCCGATGCCGGGGACACCGAGCATGGTGAAGAAGGTGACGAACGGGCTCTCGTCGGCGGTGAAGTGGGTGTACGGCAGCAGCAGTCCGAGCAGCACCAGCGAACCGACGTAGAACACCGCGATCCGTGCGATCACCGAGTTGATGGCGCGCGGCATGATCTTGGCCGGATCCTCCGTCTCTCCCGCCGCGGTGCCGACCAGTTCGACGGCGGCATAGGCGAACACGACGCCGGACACCACCACGACCAGCGGCATGATCCCGGTCGGGAACAGACCGCCGTGCTCGGCGATCACGCTCGGACCGGTCGGGCTGCCCTGTACTGTGAACCGGCCGAGCAGGAAGATCGTGCCGACGATCAAGAACGCCGAAAGCGCGAATACCTTCACCAACGCGGCCCAGAACTCCATCTCGCCGAACCACTTCACCGAGATCAAGTTGACGCCGAGCACGATGATCAGCGCGATCAGCGCGAGCACCCACTGCGGTATGGCGGTGAACCCGGACCAGTAGTGGAAATACTGTGCGATCGCGGTGGTGTCGGCGATGCCGGTCATCGACCAGTTCAGGAAATACATCCACCCGGCGACGAACGCGGCCTTCTCACCGAAGAACTCGCGGGCGTAGGAGACGAACGAACCGGACGAAGGTCGGTGCAGCACCAGTTCGCCGAGCGCGCGCAGAATCAGAAACGCGAAGAAACCACACACGGCGTAGACCAGGAACAGCCCGGGGCCGGCGTTGGCCAGCCGGCCACCCGCGCCGAGAAACAAGCCGGTGCCGATCGCACCGCCGATCGCGATCATCTGTAGCTGCCGCGGCTCGAGACTCTTGTGGTATCCGTGATCCTCGATGCTCAGGTGAGCCTTGCCGTCGACCTCTGTCATGAACCGCTGCATCCTTCACATCGAATGGCTCGAGTTCAGGGGAACGGTACCCGCCGTGCGGATTCGGAGCGAATGCGACCCTCAGGGTACGAATCCGCGCAGTGCGGTGCGCGATTCAGCAAACCAGGGGCGACGTGTCCGGAACGCCGACCCGCCCACGTCGATCATTCGTCGTCACTCCGTGGGCCGAGGCCCGCGAACAGGTCGTGCTCGCGGCCGTCCGATCCGAGCGCACCACGTCGACCTCGCACCAGAATGAAATGCTCTTCCGGCAGCACCGGTTGCGCGATGTTGTTGGACAGCGCGAACTCCCGCCCGGACGGCGCGACGACGACTTGGGTGGCGTGCGCGCGCAGCGCGGCACGCTTGGCCGCGAGCACGTCGGACACGTCGATCGTGGTGGTCACGGTGTGGCTCGGCACGCTCGCGAGTTCGTCCTCGGCGGGCAGCTGCCACCCTGGCGGCAGCCCACCGGGGAGACCGTCGACCGTGCGCTTGGCCAGCGCGGCGGTGTGCAGACGCAGCATGTCGGCGTCGGTGACGGTCCAGTAGAACTTCGGGGTGTTCCACCCGGCGTCCGCCGCGGCGTCCACCGCGGCCGTGGTGATCTCGTGGGCCCGGATATGGTCGGGGTGGCCGTAGCCGCCGTTCGGGTCGTAGCCGACGATCACGCGCGGCCGCAGTTCCAGCACCACCTCGGTGAGCGCACGCACCGCCTCGTCGCCCGACCGCGCGAACGCCCTCGGGTTCGCCGCGGCAGCGGTACCCGCCATTCCGGAATCACGCCAGCGCCCGGCGCCCCCGAGGAAGCGCGGCGGCGCCGCGTCCAGCACCGCCAGCGCGCGGGTCAGCTCCAGGATGCGATATCCCCCGAGTTGATCGGAGCGATCGGCGGTCAGCTGCGCCCACTCGTCGCCGATCACCTCGCCCTCCTCACCGAGCGTGCACGTCAGCACGGTGACCGGAATGCCGGTGCGGCGGTAGTGGGCGATCGTGCCACCGGTGGTGATGGATTCGTCGTCCGGGTGGGCGTGCACGAGCAGCAGCCCGCCCGTCGCGGTGGCGGTCACGGAATTCTGCGCCACATGGACGCATCGCCGAAGATGCCGACCTGGATGGCGCCGCTGAGCGAGGCGCCGTCCACCCTCGGCCCGGACACCGCGACCTGATTGTCCTGCACGATCGGCAGTACCGTCGCCATGGCCCACAGCTTCGGCTCGGCCTCGGCGAGCACCCGGCCCACCTCGACGCCACGCAACGCTTCCTCGATCGCGGGCTGCAACGTCGGATCACACACGCCGGACACGTTGCTCGGCGCGCGCTGCGCGGCTTCGGCGATGACCTGTGCGATGCCGGTGAGTTCCGGCGCCGCGAGCGGTGCGCATCCGTACCGGGATGCCAGCATGGTCGCCGGATCCGAACCGGCCGCCTCCCAGCCGACGATCGCGTCGACCGTACCGTCGATCAACTCCTTGCCGTACAACTCGTCGGCGGGGACGCTGCGCACCGTAGCGTCGATTCCGGCGCTGCGCAGTTGGTCGGCGGCGGTATTGGCGACGGCGAGCGCGGTGGCGTCTTTATCGGCCGCGCCGATCCGCACGGTGAGCGGCTTACCGTCCTTACCGATCGGTCGTGGCTGTGGTGCGGGCGAGGTCGGCGAGGCCACCGGCGGCGGCTCCGGCGCCCGACCGAAGCCCGCGGCGGCGAGTAACGCGAAAGCCTCCTCCGCGGAGGGGCGCGGCGTAGCGGTCGGAACGTAGCCCGGGTCGGACGGGGCGAGCACCTGCGCGCGCGCCGGCTCCACCCAGTTACCCGTCTGCGCTCCGACCGTCGCCAGCAGCGCGGGGTCCAGCAACGCGAGAATGCCCGACCTGACCCGCGGGTCGCCGAGCTCTCCCTTGCGTCCGTTGAGCGCCAGTTGCAACACCCGCGATTGCGGCATGATGGCGGTTCGCACCGACGGGATCGCTCCCAGTTGCGCCTGGGTCGCGACACCGCCGTGGACCAGCGCCATTTGCACATCGCCGGTGCGCAGCGAGCCCGCCAGTTGAGCGGTTGTGCCGCCACGGCGCAGCAGAATCTGACCGGGCATGGCGGGCGTTCCCCAGAAGCGGTCGTTGCGTTCGAGCAGCATCTCGTCGCGCCCAGGGTCCGCCGATCGGATGCCGAACGGTCCACCGGACACTCGAACGCCGCTCACTTGGCCGTTCATCCCACGCTCGAACCCGCCGGGAGCATCCTTCAGCAGATGCGACGGCAGCAGATCGGAGAACAGTTCGCGCCAGCCGGGGTAGGGCTGGGTCATCACGACGGTCACCGTCTTGCCGCCGGCCGAGGAGTGCACATCCGAGATCAACCGATAGCCGGCCGGGTCGACTACTCCCGGTTCGGAGATCATCTCCTGCCACAGGTAGCGGAAGTCCTCGGCCGCGATCGGCGCCCCATCCGACCAAGACGCCTCGTTCCGCAGTCGATAAGTGATCGTGAACGGTTCCGGCGCGGTGACTTCGGCAGCGACCAGCAAGGACGAATCCGGCACCCACGCCGTAGCCCCCGGTGTGGTCGGACTGGGGACCGGCCGGAACGGACTCGGCAGCACCAGCGAGGCGATCGCCGAGGTGGCGGCGGACTGGTCCGACCGCAGATGCGGGTTGAAGGCCGTGCCGATGGTGTCGAGGGCGACGACCACCGTCGACTCCTCCGGCTTCACCGGCGTGGTCTTCGGACTGTCGGTGCTCTCGATGGGCGGCGGCGGGTTCGCCGCGCAACTGCTGATCAGCATCAGCACTGCCACGGTCGGCAACAACGTGCGCCACGCTGCGCGTTTTCCTGCGCCCACTTTCACGCTCGGGAACTCTACCGCATTGTCGAGTCCGCTCACCGAATCACGGGTGTCGCCGCCGACAAGAGCGCGCCATGCTGCCGTGTGCGATATCGACCCGACGAGAAAAGCATGTGCCACGCTATCAGGCGCGCCAGCGATCTATTACCAAGTCAATCTTGGGCAAATATTCAGCTTATAGACCGCGGCAGTACGCGTTCACCCGAATTCCGACCAACAATCGAATCGGACAGCGAGCAGGAAGTGATATGCGCTGCGCAATACCGCCTACTCGAACCGAGCAACCACGGCCGCATTCGTCTTGAGCGGGCCACCGCATCCGGCCGCGAAACTGCGTCCGGCGGCCGCCGCGGGTAGGCCGAGCCGACGTTCCTGCTCAACAGCACTGGAGATGCCTGGTCGGAGTGTGCCCACCACACTGGCCGATGAGCGCGACCCATGCCGGCCATATCGCGCCGGAGAACGCATGGGTGGCCGGAATCGAGCAATTACGCTCGAATCGCGGTGCAGTCGGCGACAGTGGCCCTCGAACTGAATTCTGGTCATCCATGACGGTCGGAGGCGACTCGAAAGGAAGCGGTGGTCGCCACCGAACGTTCGGCAGGCACGATTTCTCCCGATGCGCACGCGGTCGAAACGATCGAAGCGCTACCTGATCGTGTCGACCGAACGCCTCGCCCACTCCGAGTATGTTTTTCATCGGCGAATCCGCTCCCAGCAATAGGATTCTCATCGCCGGAATATTCTTTCTCGACGAGCGAAATCTCAATTCATGGCGATATCGCGATGAATTGCCGCCCGCACCCCACCTGCTCGATTCGACGCCGACCCAGCTTCCGCCGCCGGGTGCGCACGTCATCCCGGCTCACCTGATCGCCAGTCGCGATCCGAGCAGGAAAAATCCGGCGCCGCCGTGGCGACGCCGGATTCCGATACGCGACAAGTGGTTACAGCGCTGCGCGGTCGCGCGCCTTGCGCCGGGACAACTCCCGCGCCCGCTCGTTCTGGCCCAGGGTGACCTTGCGCACCCGAACCACCTCCGGAGTGACCTCGACGCATTCGTCGGCGGCGCAGAACTCCATGGCGGCTTCCAGATCCAGCTGCAGCGGCTTGGCCAGGGTCTCCATCACATCGGCGGTGGAGCTGCGCATATTGGTCAGCTTCTTCTCGCGGGTGACATTGATGTCGAGATCCTCCGCGCGCGGATTGATGCCGACGACCATGCCCTCGTAGGTATCCGCACCGGGTTCGACGAAGAACTGCCCACGGTCGGCCAACTGGATCATGGCGAACGGTGTCACCGAGCCGGCGCGGTCGGACACCAGCGAGCCGGTGTGCCTGGCCCGGATCTCACCAGCCCACGGCGCATAGCCGTGCGAGACCGCATTGGCGATGCCGGTGCCTCGGGTTTCGGTGAGGAAGTCGGTGCGGAAGCCGATCAAACCGCGCGACGGGACGATGAACTCCATCCGCACCCACCCCGCGGCATGGTTGCTCATCTGCACCATCTTGCCCTTGCGTGCGGCGAGCAACTGGGTGATGGCGCCGAGGTACTCGTCGGGGCAGTCTACGGTCAGTTCTTCATACGGCTCGTGCACCTTGCCGTCGACCTGCTTGGTCACCACCTGCGGTTTGCCGACGGTCAGCTCGAAGCCCTCGCGGCGCATGGTCTCGACCAGGATGGCCAATGCCAACTCGCCGCGGCCCTGCACCTCCCAGGCATCCGGTCGGCCGATGTCGAGCACGCGCAGCGACACGTTGCCGACCAGTTCCTGATCCAGCCGGGCCTTCACCATGCGCGCGGTCAGCTTGTGTCCCTGCACCCTGCCGACCAGCGGCGAGGTGTTGGTGCCGATGGTGACCGAAATGGCGGGCTCGTCGACCGTGATCCGCGGCAGCGCCACGGGATCGTCGATATCGGCGAGGGTGTCGCCGATCATGATCTCGGGGATGCCCGCGATGGCGACGATGTCGCCGGCCACCGCGAGTTCACCCGGCTGCCGCTCCACACCGATGGTCTGCAGCAGTTCGGTGATCTTCACCTGCTTGATGCCATCGGCGTGCATCCACGCGACGTTCTGTCCCTTGCGCAGTTCGCCGTTGTGGATGCGAACCAGCGCGAGGCGACCGAGGAATGCGGAGGCGTCCAGGTTGGTGACATGCGCCTGCAGCGGCGCGGCCGGGTCGCCTTTGGACGCCGGAATGTTCTCCATGAGCACCTCGAACAGCGCGTCGAGGTTCTCCGCCGCGGGCGCGTTGCCGTTCTCCGGACGCTCCTTGGACGCCTTGCCCTCGCGGCCGGACGCGTACAGCACCGGCAGGTCGAGCGCGAGTTCGGCGGCCTCGGCGGCGGCGTCGTCCAGATCGGAGGCCAAGTCGAGCAGCAGGTCGTGGCTCTCCTCGACCACCTCCTCGATCCGGGCGTCGGGACGATCGGTCTTGTTCACGACCAGGATCACCGGCAACGACGCGGCAAGTGCCTTACGCAACACGAACCGAGTCTGCGGCAGCGGCCCCTCGGACGCGTCGACCAGCAGCACGACGCCGTCCACCATGGACAGGCCGCGCTCGACCTCACCACCGAAGTCGGCGTGGCCGGGGGTGTCGATCACGTTGATCACGGTGACCGAACCGTCCGGGTGATGGCGGTGCACCGCCGTGTTCTTGGCGAGAATGGTGATGCCCTTCTCGCGCTCCAGGTCGCCGGAGTCCATCACGCGATCGACGGGCTCGGCCCGCTCGGCGAAGGCGCCGGACTGGCGCAGCATGGCGTCGACCAGCGTCGTCTTGCCGTGGTCGACGTGGGCCACGATGGCGACGTTGCGAAAATCGCGTGCAGACGACACGCTGAATCCTCCTGCTGTTAGGTGTTGGTGCCGGCCGACCCCTGCAAACAGGTGGAGAATCGAAACTCACCGGGCATTGCGGCCGGTTACACCTTACCGCCCGTCCCATTCCGGCCACGTTTCAGGCGTTGCACTTAGGGTATGCTAACCATCGTGGGCAAGGTCAAAGCTAAGAAGGTCTCGGGCCTGAAGCCGAAGAAGAAGTGCTGTCGCAAGAAGACGCGCTGCGTGAAGTGCCCCGTCGTCATCATGCGGATGAAGAAGTGCGAAGCCGCCGGCGTCGGCGGGAAGGATCTGAAAAAAGCACTCAAACAAGCCCGCGCCGCCTGACCGCCGCCAGTCACCCTTCCCGCTGCCGCCGGAAGCGAGTAATAAGGAGATATGGCGCAGCAGACACTGCTCTCCGACACCGAAATCGCCGATGCCCTCACCGAGCTGACGCACTGGGCCCGGTCCGAGGACAGTATCGTCCGCACCGTCACGGCGGCCACCTTCCCCGCTGGCATCGAACTGGTGCGACAGGTCGCCGAGGCCGCCGAGGCCGCCGACCACCACCCGGACATCGATATCCGTTGGCGCAAGGTCACCTTCACGTTGTCCACCCACTCGGCGGGCGGGCTCACCGCCAAGGACGTCGCACTGGCCCACGAGATCGATCGTCTCGCGGCGCGACCCGCCTGAACAGCGCCTATCCGGCGTGCGCGGGTCCCTCGGTAGTCACGGCGACTCCCCCTTGCGCGCCGGACCGCGCACGCCGGCGCCCCGACCCGATCACCCACATGTAGAAAACCACGACGCCGAGCACATCGACGGCGCCGAGCCAGGCGAGCACGCCGGGGCGTGAGATGGTCCAGATCGAGTCCTGAAAGAACGACAGCACCCACGGCACACCGACGAGCATGGTCACCAACCAATATCCCGCCAAGATCCGCGCGCCCGGCGCCGGACACAGCGGTCCGTAGACCAGCCACAGCACCGTGGGCAACAGCCACACCCAGTGGTGCGACCACGAGATCGGCGAGACCATCAGCCCGAACAACTGCACGATGATCAGCGTGCCGAGCAGGTCGTCGGGACCTAGCGCGCGCCAGGCCAGGAACGCGAGCACCGCGATCACGAGCACCGCCACGATCCACCAGGGGCCGGACTCCACGTCGTGGCCGAGGATTCGGCTCAGCGCGCCACGCAACGACTGATTCCACACCGAGCCCACCGGCCCGATCCGGTCCGCGTCCCCCAGCAACGTGCCGAAGTAGCGCCGCGCTTCCTCCGGCGCGATCAGAAAGCTCAGCCCCACGGTCGCGCCGAACACCAGTGCCGACCACACCACCGTCAGCCAGCGTCCCCGCGCGACGAAATACAGCCCGGTGATCGCGGGCGTCAACTTGATCCCGGCGACGACGCCGACCAGTCCGCCGGAGATCCACCAGCGCGAACTTCGTACCGCGAGCATTCCGCCGAGCACCAGGAATACGTTGACCTGGCCGTAATCGATCGTGGTCCGGACCGGTTCCAGCCACAGTCCCACCGCGGTCCAGCCGACCGTCGCCACCCGCCACCGCGGCGCCCGCAGGGCCGCCGCACCGAGCATGAGCTCGAAACTGATGTACACCACGACATACAGCGCCGCGGCGATGGCGAGCAACCAGACCACCGCGACCACGGTGAACGGCAGGTAGTGCAGCGGGAAGAACACCAACGCCGCGAACGGTGGATAGGTGAACGGCAGCGGGAAGTCCGGAGTCTTCTCCGCATAGGTGAAGTCGTAGAGGTGATCGGTCAGCAGCGCGGCCGATCCGCCGACGTAGACGTGAAGGTCGACGAGGTTCATACCGTTCGTCGACAGCAGCATCCAGAGCAGTCGGGCCAGCACAGAAAGACCGAGCACCGACACAGCCCATCGGAGGTGACGATTCAAATCGCTGGCTTTCGGCTCGGGTGCGGGACGTCGGTTCGGCACGCCCGGAGTTCCGTAAATCCGACGACGGGGCGGACGGCAGGATTAGATTAACCGCAGCGCGGATCGTCGCTGTTCCACCCTCGAACCACTGATAACATTTGCATCACCGTTCACACCAGCAGCACCAGGGACGCGTTACCGTCTGATAACACTGATCGTCCACAGCGCCTTTCGGGCACCCGGCTGTACACATTGCCGTGATGTCCCTAGAGTGACCCCGAAACGATGGCTTTTGGCATCGGCCCCAGATGTACCCGAGGTAAGGACGGCCAGACCAGTGCTTCGCACCCGAGGATCGCGGATCGCATTGTCCGCGCTCGCCATCGCGGCGAGCGCCACGCTCGCCGTGCCGACGACGGCAGTCGCGGCCCCTGCGCCCGCGCCCGCGGCAACGACGGCGACCACACAGGGCGTCCCGATGGTCCCCGAGGGTGTTCCGGTGGATACGCTGGCCGCACTCGCTCCGGCCATCGTCGGATCCATCGCCGGTCCGGCCGATGTCGCCGGCCCGCAGTCGGCGATTCTGGACCAGGCGCGCAGGCTGCTGAACCTGCTGAATCTGCCGCCGCAGATCAAGTCGACGCTGGAGCGGATCATCACCTTCCTCGACGGCAGCGGCGGCGGGGGCCCCGAGGTACCGAAGGACGGACCCGCGATCGCGCAGTTCCTGTACCCGACCGTCGGCAAGGGGTGCATCGGCCCGACCGCCGACTCGATCGGTACCGCGCTGGCCGTGCCCGGCCCCGCGACGCTGCCGCCACCGGGACCGAAGGCTGGGCAGACCGGTTTCGTGTTCACCGCGCTCGGCACCAAGTCGCCGACGCCGGTGCAGAACCCGCCGATGACGGTGCAGTGGCTGAACCTGGATACCCGTCAGTCCGGTGTCCTGCCGTTGACCGATGAAGCCAAGATCAACCCGGGCGGCCCGGCCACGCTGTCCGCCATTGCCGACACCGGCTCCGGCCGCGTGGTCGCGGTCATCGCCGGCTCACTGACCACCAAGGCCGACGACGCCGAGGCGCGGACCTGCTCATTCCTGCCGACGCTCGGATTCTTCACTGTCGCTTGATCTTTCGACCGCGGGCGGCGTCTCCACCGGAGGCGCCGCCCGTAGTCGTACCGGAACGATCCTCCGGATAACGGGAAAGTCGGCGACCATCACGCATGAGCCGCCAGGACGGTGGTAACCCCTGACCATGGCTACCATCGATCGTTCGACCCGGCCGGGTCACTCGATTCGGAGCAGGCGCTCGCGCCGCTCGATTCTGTCGATCCGTTCGGAGGGTTCGATCCTGTCGATCGGCTCGGCCTACTCGATCCTGTCCATCGGCAGCGTCGGCTCGGTGTTGTCGATCGGCTCGGTCGGGTCATTCGGCTCGGCGATCTCCTCGTTCTCGTTCACCAGCCTCGGTTCGGCGTTCTCCGGCCTGTCCCAGTGGTCGCTGTTGTCCTGGCTCGGCAACCACGCAGCGCCCGACAGCCGTCCGACGCTGCGGGTTGTCCCCGATGCCGAGCCCGACCTGGGCGTCACACCACTGAGTCACTCCCAGACGTAGGTGCTTCGCCGCGCGTCCGGCCGATCCTTCTGCCGCGCTCGCACGCCCTCACCACTGCCCGTACTCGGGGACCAGCACGTTGTTCAGGTCTATGCCCACACCATCGATGGATCGCTTGTCGATCTCGAATTGGTGCAGGTGCGCGGCGGGGTGCACGAAGCCCTTCGGCGTGCCCCAATTGTGCTGCCAAAACCAGGAGCACAACCCCGCGAGGGCGGCCAGCTCGATGGTGGGCGCGTTCGCGTAGACGCCGGTGTTCTCCTTGCCGAGAACGGACTGCCAGCCGAGGAGGTACGGCGCGATCATGGTGGCGAAATCGATCGGGGACGGGTTGTCGTCGATGGACGCGTAGATCGGCACGTTGTCCGGGCCGTCCGCCGCGCGGTGCAGCTCGAGCCCGCGCTCGGCATGTCGTTTTCCGGCCTCCAGTCCGCCGCGCCAGTCTGCGGTGGGCCCTTTGCCGAACTGATAGCAGGAGACGATCCGCAGGCCGGCCGCCTTCAGCTGCTCGACTTCCGCGGCGCGCAGCGGCTTGCCTTCCATCCACTCCGCGCCTGGCCTGCGATCGGAGACGTAGCGGATGACGCCGAGGTGGCCCGCGTCCCTGATCGCCGCGGCCGAGGGGACACCGCCGGCGTAGTCGACCAGCGTGCCGAGTGCGGGCGTGGCGGCAGTGGCGGGAGCCGCCGAAGCGGTCACTCCGACCGCCGCCACTGCGGCCGCATAGGCGAACAGTTCACGCCGGGATACCGAACTGGAACGCATCGTGGACTCCTTCGCGCAACCCGACATGGATGGCACAGAGCCCGGCGCGCCTTCCCCTATCCAACGCGCGCCGGGAGCCTCGAACGTGAACTCATTTCACCACATTCACATTGGAACCGCTAGACCCACAGGGCACATACTTCACATTCGCCACATACGAGTAGGCCATGCGACGACTCCTCAGACCACCCCATCGATCCGGGCGGCGACGTCGATGGTTCGGCTGTAAGGGTCGGCCAGTTCGCTGCCGACGACCCTGGCGACCTGGGCGACGATGTGCTTCTTGATGCCGGCGAATACCCCGAGGGTAGCGGCGCGCACACCGTGCGCGATGAACTCCAGCCGGATGTCGTCGAAGTCGGGCGGCGGGACGTCGATCACCACCACCAGCGGATCGGCGGCCCGCGCGGTCAGCACCAGTGGTACCTCCACGTCGGCGCGGTAGCGGTTGGCCTTCAACACCTCGACGGTGATGTCCAGGCTCACCGGGAGCGTCAGGTCGAACGCGACCGGCTCAGCCGATCGCTCCACCAGCCGCGGCACCCGCACCGATCCGCGGACCGACACCGACGCCGCGTTGCGCGGACCGGCACGTAGCGGCCCGACCTCGATCGGCCTGCCCGCCAACCGTTCCACGACGTCGAACACGCGATCCCGGGTGACGACACGGGCGAAGAACCGGCGCCCGAACTCGTCGTAATCGATAAAGTCGAACGCGGTCTTGTCCCGATGACCCGAACGGGTGCCGCCGACCATCGCCTCGATGTCGAACACCAGGCCGCGACGGGTCTGCGGATCGGCCAGCATGGCGTTCACCCTGGCGGCGACCTCGCGCTGCACCACCCCCGCGATCGGGTCGAGCAGCCACTCCCATGCCGATTCCACCGCTTGCGCACGCAGCACGAAGCTGATGTCACGCTGGGTGATCGGCGGGATATCGATGACGATGAGCAGTGGATCCGCGGTGCGGGCATGCAATGTCAGATCGATCTCGACCCTGGCCTCCAGCCGCAACTTCCTGCCACCGAGTAGCACCTTCAGCATGAGCGAGACCGGAACGGTGACCTCGAACGTGACCCGCGGACCGCTGTGCAGGACGACGGGTGTACCGACCTTGCCCTCGGCGACGAAACCGGCGAGCCCGGCCGGGCCGATCGAGACCGGGCCGATAGTGATGCCCCGACCTGCCATGCCCGACACCGCTGCCTCGATCCGGGCCGCGGTCACGGCGTGCGTGACGAAACGTCGGCCGAACTCGGCGTAGTCGATCCAGGCCGGCGTACCGCTGCGTTCGTCGGTCGGCTGCATCAGTATTCCGGAACCCTCACCTCTCGATGGACAACCGACACCGTACGCCAGAAATCGTGCGTCGAAACCGCACACGCCAAGAGCCGAGATCCCCGACCTGCTGATGAGGGGGAAGCAGGGCCGGGGATCGGCGACGGCGCTGCCGGGCGCCGCCGACTTCATCGTAGGACCATCCAGCATTCCGTTTCACGCCCGCACCGGAAAATCCGAGCCGCACCGGCGAGGCTTGTTACGGACAACCCGATTCGACCCCACCCGACACGTCGGGAGAATCGGGGGGTGCGGATCTCGCCGAGTTTGCTGCCGCCGATCGCGCTCACCTCGTCCGTGTCCGTTCACAGCACGATGTTCGTGTGCCGACCGAATGGCTGGACGCCGCGGGAAGCAACACATCGCCGGCGTGAACAGGACCGCTCGACTGCCAGGCCACCAACAGACCCCTGCTGTCCCATCGGCACCCATCGCGCAAGCACCAGGCTGAGCATGATCACCATGCCAGCGCCTCGCAGCCGAAAATGCGGTCGGGCCATCGCGGTAGCGGCCTCCCAGCGCCGGCCCGTGGGCCCGCGTGAGTTCGACGATCGAACGGCCGCAACGGTTCCCCACCGCACCGTGGTTTCGATGACCCGTCCATGGGGCAACCCCTACGAGCCGGGATAGCGTCCGGTCGCACGGAAACCGCTACGGTCTCCGCGAGAACCCAGCGGGGAGGTACGGCCCTGGACACGCTGTGGACGTTCGTCGTGCACCGCGTATGCCAAAGGTCCCGGCCTCGGCAATCTGATCTTCTCCGGACTCGCACGGCTCGGCAGCCCGAACGCGTCGCCGCAGGCCCTGATCGGCACGGTCCTCATTGTCGTGCTCGCACTTGTTCTCGACGGGATCTACGTCCTGCTCGGACAGCTCACCACTTCGAGGGGACTGGCGTGAGTGACATCGAAACTCGCACCGGCGCCACCGAATCGGGCGTATCCGGCGTCGACATCGTGCTCGACTCGGTCACCAAGCGCTACCTCGGCCACCGCGATCCCGCGATGGACAGCGTCTCGCTGACCATTCCCGCCGGTGAAATCGTGGACTTGGTCGGGCCGTCCGGCTGCGGCAAAACAACCACCATGCGGATGATCAACCGGCTGATCGAGTCCACCTCGGGCACCATCACGATCGGCGGGCGGGACGCCTCCTCGATGGATCCCGATCGGCTACGACGCGGAATCGGCTATTCGATCCAGCAGGCGGGGTTGTTCCCCCACATGGCGGTCGGGAAGAACATCGCGACCGTTCCCGGCCTGGTCGGTTGGCACCGCAAGCGCATCAGCACGCGGGTCGACGAAATGCTCGAGCTGGTCGGCCTCGATCCGGCCAGCTACCGCGACCATTACCCGCGCCAACTCCACATACGTGCCGCCGGTGTCGATCCCGCCCTACCGCATGTGCGTGATCAGGGATCTCCGGCCTGGGTCGCTGCCTACCGTGCCGGCGCCATTGTCGCCCGCGTCGATCGCGACGAAATCGACGCCGAGATCAAGGGCGCACACGACGGGTGGAACATGCGCCGTGCCGCATTCGCGGGCCGTCCCGGTTCCCACGCTGCCCCTGGCGATGCCGAGCAGGAACGCGAGGCCGACGTCGCCGCCGAATTCCTCACTCCCTCCGGGCAGATCCAAACGCATCTGCCCAACCGCTTCGACGTCAAGGCGCTCAAGCAGGTCAGCCGAGAGTGGGGCGTCTCGCTCAAATCGCTGGTGTACCGCAGCCGTGAACTCGGCACCATCTCCGATGCCAGCGCCAGGCGCGCCTACCAGCGTCTCAATCATCTCTACGAACTCGAAATCATCGCCCCGGACCCGGCGACGAACTACCCCGGCGAGGTTCCGAGCCTGCTGGCCAAGGCCTTTGAACTCGCCGAATCCAACGGCAGCTTGACCGCCGCCAAGTTGGCCCACGAACTGCGGTGGAACCTTCCGCGCCTGCGACTGCTGCTCGGCCAGCCCGATGAACGCCCCGTCCTGCGTCTGGTTTGAGAAGTCGCCGATTCACGGGGTCCCGGTAGAAACGATCCGAAACCGTCCACCCACGTGAAATAAACACCCGCACCAGCAGACAAAAATCTGTTGTGTCGGGTATAGACATTCTGCGAGGGCCGGTATACAGTCGCTGTCGTTGAGTTGATAAGTCCAGTGGCCGGGCAGGTGAACTGCCCGGAACATGAGGTTCCACCGTCCCCTCTGGCGGAGAAGAGAATCCGGTGCAGTCGGCCGGCCCGCCAGAGGGGGCGAAGAAGCAAGACCGCGAAGTAACGCAGAGCAGACCGGCAATCCAGGAGGTGGTGATCACTGAGTAGTCATTTATCAGTTCCGCGTCCCAGGAAGTGTCGGGTGCGGTGTACGACATCGGCCCACGCGGCCGGTGAACAGAGTAGGTATCAATCCCCTTCGTAGACCCCAGGCCCCGGCGCACGTGCGCCGGGGCCTGTTGGCGTTGAACCATGAGAGGTGCTGTGCAGCAACCGAACACGAACCCCACCGACGGCCCCAGTGCCGCCGACAAACTCGATGACGATGACTACCCCGCCTACAGCATGGGACGCGCCGCAGAGATACTCGGTGTCACCCAATCGTTTCTGCGCGCCCTCGACGCCGCCAAACTCCTGACCCCGCAACGTTCGGCGGGCGGACACCGCCGCTACTCGCGCTACCAACTGCACATCGCCGGGCGCGTGCGCGAACTCGTCGATGCCGGTAACGCCCTCGAGGCGGCTTGCCGCATCGTCATCCTCGAAGACCAGCTCGCCGAGGCGCAACGCCTCAACACCGACCTGCGCCACACCCTCGCCCAGCGCACCGACCCCGACTGAACCCCGGAAATGGACATGACCGAAACACGCCCCAGCCAGCGCCACCGGACTCTGGCGACAGATCGCGGGTCGGGGTCACGATGTGTCCGCCTGGGTACAACCCCAACGCCACGCGCGTGACCGGGCTGGAAAGTGTCAGAATGAGGTCCATTTCCGAATTTATTGACGCATGTCCGCTGATCCTCTAGACTTCAACTTGACATCCCAAGTCGTGGAGAGGTCAGTTATGCGCGTCGGCTATATCAGGGTGAGTACGGTCGACCAGAACACCGTGCGGCAGCTCGACGGGATCGAGGTCGAGCGCACCTTCGTCGACAAGGCCTCCGGGAAGGACACCGCACGCCCGCAGCTGGACGAGCTGATCGCGTTCGTCCGCGAGGGCGACACCGTCATCGTGCACTCCATGGACCGCCTCGCCCGCAACCTCGACGACCTGCGGCGGCTGGTGCGCACCCTGACCGGCAAGGGCGTGCGGGTCGAGTTCGTGAAGGAATCGCTGACCTTCACCGGGGAGGACTCACCGATGGCGAACCTGCTGCTGAGCGTGATGGGCGCCTTCGCCGAGTTCGAGCGCGCCCTCATCCTCGAACGCCAACGCGAAGGCATCGCCGCGGCCAAGGCCCGCGGCGCCTACACCGGCCGCAAACCCGCCCTCACCCCCGAGCAAGCCGCCCAGCTGCGCGCCCGCTCAGCCGCCGGAGTACCGAAAGTCGCGCTGGCCAGAGAGTTCGGCATCAGCCGCGAAACCGTCTACACCTACCTGCGGGCCGAGACCGTGACGGCCTGAGCTGCGCAGTGTCCGGGTTCGAACACGAAACCGAGAGCAGCGAAGCGCGAAACTGCCTTCGCGCGAAACGTCCCCGGCTCCCTCCCAAGTCGGCTTGGTGTGAGGCCGACGATATCCTGCCGCTCAGCGACATGTGACGGGGTCGCCTCACCGGACTGGAAGCTCTAACAGGGTGTCTTACATGGGTGTAATTCGTTGTGCGGCATAGTCTGGAGCAGAAACGCGATGCGGGCAATGCCCTTCCAAACAATAATGTCAGGTTTCGACAACGGAATTCGGATCTCGATTCATGTAGAAATCCGGTGGGGGAACTAACGGGTAACTGGGCTGCGGTGGGTCGGGAAACTCGACCGCGCGCATACCGGCGCGCCAAGCGAACCAGCTGATCACGTCTTGCACCCAGAACATTTTGCTCTCCAGGAGCTCCGCAAGCTTCCATTCAGTGTATACAGACAGTTTCGACTCGGCGTATTGTGCGGGTGAATAATATGCCAGTTTAATAGTCTCGGCTTCGGCCGCTCTTAACACCGCATTGAGCGGATCGACATGGTTCTTTCGAAGAATTTCTAAGACTTCCTCGGCCGCGGTTTGCGTCTCCTTGACTATCCTGTCTACTTCGGCCTCGCCATGTTGCCACGCGACGGACGATTCACCAAGTCCGTTGCGTAGCAACGAGTAACTTCCCGCCATCTTCCCAGAAAAGTTGTCAATATATACAGTCGGAGGCGGAACCGGAGGCGGCGGCGGCAGCAAAGGAAGAGGGCGTGCCATCTTGGGGTCTCCGAGTATATCGACAGCTTTCCGCATAACCGTCTCGGCCTGCCGGATGTAATCGAGCAAGGCGGGTGACGCGCCGCGGGTGCGATGCAACGTCGGCCACGGCTGATCAGAAAGTCGGAATACCCCATGTTCATCCGATTGCAGAACAACCACGTCAGCACTCCTTTACCGGTAACGACCCACGTAGATTCTACCTGGGTAGTGTACGCCTCCGTTATTCAGTCATGGCAATAAGCAGCGCAGCTACCGAAGACGTCGTGATAGAAAAACCCAGCCGGGTCAAGTCCAGGTATCTGGTCGACCACTCGAATTCGGCATCGACTTGTAGAAGCCCTGAGTAGAACGGATATCAGGAACGAACCTGCCGCAGGCGGTGAAGAGGGATGGCTTCCGGTTCACCGCCTGCTGGCGTCCATCGTCTTGTTAACCCGTATCCAGTTGGGTCGGCCACGGGCGCGGTGTCCGGGTTGCCCGCGGGTCCGTTTCCCGTGGCCGCCCACCGAACCGGACGTGCGGCTCTCACCGCATCCGGCTCTCCATGAGTGTCATGCTCGCGAGAGTGTGTCGAGTTGTTCGGCCAGAGCGCTCCATGGTGTCGGGATCGAGTGACCCCGCCATCGGTATCGCTCGATGACGATCTCTGCTGGGTTGCAGAGCGCGATCCCACCTTCGGATGGCTGGTAGGCCGGGAACTGCTTGTCGGAGAAGTATCGACGTCGCAGTTTCGGCCAGGTCATCCGCCGATGTTTCATCCTCATCCAGTGCGCTACTTCGAACCACATAGTGGCTGATATAGCTGAATGTGCGATTCGAGCACGCGTGCTTGAAATACGTGCACCAACCTTGAACAACCCTGTTCAGGCGCTTGAGCAGTTCTTTCAGAGACATGCCTGTCCATGATCTGCTGGTAAGGGATCTGATCTTCCCGACGATCGAGTGCAGCGACTTCTTCGCCGGGTAGGTATAGACCACCTTCTTCGCGCGGTTCGTGCCAGGTTTCGACCGCCGCTGGATACGGTAGCCGAGGAAGTCGAACCCGTTATCTATGTGTGTGACACTGGTTTTCGCCTCCGACAGGACAAGGCCCATCGGCGCGATTACCTCCGCGACCTCAGCCCTGGCTTGTTCGGCATGGTGCTGCTTGCCGTGGACCATGACCACGAAATCATCCGCGTATCGGATGAGCCGATAGGTTGCGCCTCCGTCTCGGCGCAGACGATATCTCCGCGAGTTGGCAGCCGCGTAAGTTCCGCTTCCGCCTGCGGCGTCCCACTTCTGTTGATAGTGGTCGTCCAGCACCGACAGGGCGATATTCGCCAGCAACGGCGACAAGATACCGCCCTGCGGAGTTCCCGTGTAGGTCTCCCGATTCACGCCTTCCTCGGTCAAGATACCGGCCTTCAGGAAGGCTTTTATCAGGGCTAGGACGCGTTTATCGGTGACCCGGTTCCGAACCCGCTCCATCAGAGCGGTGTGGTCGATCCGATCGAAACACGCCTCGATGTCGGCCTCCAGCACCCAGTGATACCCTCGGACACTGAAGTTGTGGATCTCGGCGATCGCGTCCTGAGCACGCCTTCTCAGCCCGGAACCCGTATGAGTAGGGCTGAAATCCGGCCTCGAAGATCGGCTCGAGCACCAACTTCAGCGCGGCCTGTACTACCCGGTCCGCTGTCGTCGGTATCCCCAACCGGCGTTTCTTCGCCGAGCCCGGTTTCGGGATCAATTTCTCACGGACAAGATCCGGGCGATAGGTTCTCGCCCGTAACTCCATCCGCAACGTCGACAACAGTTGAGTGGACTCTTTCGGGATCGAGCGGGGTATGAGCCCGTCGACCTCGGCAGTGCGTCCGCCCTTGTTGCCGTGAACCCGTTCCCAAGCGTGGACGAGAAACGCCGGATCACACACCAGATTGTGCAGATCCTCGAACACTCGGTCCGCACCACGGACCGCCCACAAGTACAGTTTGGCCTGCATCCGCCGTACCCGCGACCAGGCTTCGTCGAAGTCCGGCCACGACTCATCCGAATTCACAGATGACTCCGTCCATTACAGCTCCACACTGTCGACATTCACTGAGGCCCTTCCCCATGTGCTCGGGCTTTCCCCGGCTCGGAGTACTACGGCCTCTCCGCCCCATCCACGCCTCATCAGCCGACGATGAGCCTGCCTCCCGAAACCCGCTGGCTGCCAGCTTCGATGGGCGAGACGGGATGGTTCCCACGTTCACCGAATTCCATTCGGAACAGGAGGTGGCCGGCTTTGTCCCAGCAGCCTCGTCACGACTACACCGCAGAAGTTCACCGTGACCTCCCCGCCGGGCAATGCAACCCTTGAGGGAGTTCTCCGACCCGTGATGAGGGATCGGATACGCGCCGCAATCCAGCCCATATCCACCGAATTTGAGCTGGCTCCAACCTTGAGGGACTTTAGAACGCCGGTTCCTCGCGTCCACCTCTGTTCCACGCTCACCGGACCCGCGCCATTCGGCAGTACTGGCACGTCCCGACTTTGTCAGGGCTGCTTTCCACCCTCCCCAGCATCTCCTGGTTCGAGCTACCCTCAGCTACAGCGATCATGCTGCGACACAATCACTCCGGAGTCACCTCACCCCCGGTATGGAAGTCGGCGCCTCGTGGCGCACACAGTTCGGCTGGAACGGATAGCAGCCGCCCCGTCGCGGTGTGGGGGCAGGCGGCGGTGGGGCCTCGATCGGCGGTGCAGGTTCTTCGGCAGCTGGTGGCTCCGGCTGCCGAAGAACCTGCTGAGTAGTCTCACGTGGGCTCGCTTGTTCCGGCTTGTCCTGGCGGTTGGCGGGAACCAGCAGCCAGAGGGCAACACTGATCGTCGCGATCACGGCCGACGCCGCTGCGGTCGCCGTCGCAGTGGGCTCACGGTTGCGTCACCACCGGCCGCCGACTTCGCCCGCTTATCGTCGGCCAGAAATCGCACAAGCGTTCTAGTTCCGGGAAGGGTACGCGGACTTCGCCTCGGCGGAAACCGGGGTTCGGAGCAGGGATGAGACAGACCCGATTCCGACGCCCAGCTCGCCGGCGATCTGGCGGTAGGTCGCGCCCTCGCTGCGCATCTGCTGAGCCCGCCGGCGCTTCTCGAGCACCCGAGACTCGTAGTCGGCGCGCGGCTCCGCGACGATCCGGCGGATTGCGCGGTCCGATGCGCCCCACTTCGCAGCCAGTTCGCGAGCGGTTTTTGTGCGCCGGACAGGGTTCTTTGCAGCCCCAGCTGTGGCTGCGGGTCGATGGTGGTGTCGGACATGATGTTTCCTCCCTGAAGTGGTTGCGGGACGGGGGTCGAGCCGGCCAACCCGGGGGCCGACTCGACGGCTGGATGTGCCTCGGTGCGCGTGATCCCCTGCTGCTCAGTGCCCGAGGCCGCGCTCGCCGCGACCGGTGCCGCAGTGATGGGTGCGGCGCACACACATTCCTTGCGAGGTGCTGCGGTGGCTGCCCTGACCGGTGCCGCGTGCTGCCGCTGCTGAGGCTGGTTTGGCGTGTCCGGCGTCGGCGGCCATGTGCTGGGTGACTTGGTCGTCGTTGAGTCCCTTCGCCCGAAGGGTCTGCTCGAATTCCGCACGGCGCTGCGGGCTGTCGTAGCCTGCGTCGGAGGTTTGGGTCTTGGCCCGGTCGCGTTCGATCGCGACGGCTTCCATGCGGTCGGCCCAGACCCATCGCGATCCGGGCGGCTTGCTTGCCCGCGGTCGCGGCCTCGCCGGCGGAGTGGTCGAGGTGGTGACGGATCTTGTTGCGCAGCGGCTCGGATACCCCGACAGCGGCGAGTATGGCGTCGAGCTGGCGGTCCAGGCCGGTGCGCTCGTAGTCCGGCAGCGAGGCATGTCCGGTCGCGAGCGCGGTTTGGGCGTCCGTGACACGGGTGATCGCGTCGCGGGTGCGGCGCACCGTGCCTTGGGGTGCTGTGTTGGATTCGAGGATCTGTTCGAGCTGGCGGCGGTGGGCGTGGGTGGTGTCATACGCGATGCGGGTGGCCCGATCGGTATCGACGGCTGCGGCGGAGCGGTCGTCGGCGAACAACAGTTCCGGGGTGGTGGTCCTACCGGCCTCCACATCCCGTAGCACCGCTGCGATCTGGTCTTTCTCCCACTCGTGCAGGCCCTTGCCCTGGGTGAGTGCCTTACCGATCGCGCGGCGGTGCTTGTTGGCCTGCTTGTTCAGGCTGGTAGCGGCGGCGTCGTCGAGATCGCCGGCCTTTCCGGCGGCGCGCTCGACCTGCGGCGCCAGCGTCGCGTAGACCCGGATCGAGGTCGCCAGCTCGTTACCGTCGACGTGCTCCGGCCACAACTGCGGGAACTTCTGCGCGGGGTTGGACCGGATCGCGTTGCCCCGATCGCGGACAGCCTGCTCATCTTCGGGGCTCAGCACCGCCGTCGCCTGAGTCAGCCGCTCGCGCACCAACGTGGTTGGCGCACCGAGACGCAACGCGTCCTGGTAGGACTCCAGCAGTGCATCGACCCGCGGCTTGACCTCCTCGCCGGGGTCGACGAGCGCCTATCCGAGTTTGCGCAGCTCGGTCGTGGCCGACACCGCGTTGACCGCACCGAGTTCGTCGAGCGGCACCAGCTGCCCGGGGCTGCCTAGGTAGGCGGCGACGAAACGCACCCGCGTCCGGACCTGCCCACCCACGCCTTTATCGGCGAGTGTGCGGGTCAGGGCATCGAGCTGGCGGGCGGTGGGGTCGGCCCGCCACTGCTCGATCGCGACGTAGAGCTGCTGCGTCGTCGACTGCTCCAAGCCCTGCTCGGCGGCGACGAGCTCGACCAGGCGGTCCTGGGCGGTTTTCAACCGGGCCAACGCGGCTCGCTCCTGCTCGGCGGCGACGAGCGCGTCCGCGACCGGAGAAGGCCGGTTGTCGCCGCGCGCCACCGCGTCCATCGGCCCGTCCATGGCCGCCTGGCCGGTCTCGGAGTCGATCAGGACGCCGTAGCGGCGGTGGATGTGCCCACTGACCTCCTGCAACGCGGATGCTGCGACTTGGCTGTCCTCAGACCACGCCGCCGAATCGGCAAGCAGTTCAGCCAGTTCGGTCCGTGACACGTTGTACAGCCCAGCATCGCGCAGCTTGCGGATCCCGGGCCTCCACCGCGGTGCGTTCAGCACTCAGGCGTTGTTCCGCTGCGATCCGCTCGTTGTCCTCCCACTGCGCCCGTGTTTCGGCGTCGCGGCGGCGCTGTTCGGCCTGTCTGCGGGCGATGGTCATCACCTGCTCCATCAGCAGCCGCACGAACATCGACCACTGACTGCCCATGTGGTCCATCTCGTCGGAGTGCGGGGCGGGAGCATCAGGTTTCCTCCCGGAGTTGTTGCAGGGGCGACAGACGAAGCAACCGAGACGGTCTGGGTCTCGGCTGCGGGAGCGGGAGTAGCCGGCGCGGGTGCGGCAGACCATCCGGGGGTGAAGGGATCCAGATGCGGGACCGGCTCGAGCTCGCGGATCTCGTGGCCGCACTGAAGGTGGTCGTGCAGGTCCTTGCCAGTGGCGGCTTGCACAACCCGCACCCGCCCGACCAGCCCGACCAGGCTGCCCATGACCCGCTCGGCGCGCCGATACCCGGCGGTGTCGCGGTCGGCGACGATCACCAAGGTGGCCAGCTTGGTCAGCTTGGTGCTGTGCCCGTCGGCCACCGAGCAGTACTTGAACGTGCCCTCGGGATCCATCAGCCGCTCCATCAGCGGGTCGGCGTACTGCACCCACCACACGACCATCTCGACGTTGTCACCGTGACGCATGTGCTCGAACGCCCGCCACAACGCCCCCAGACGGCTCACGGCCTCGCCGTGTGCCCACCAGCACGGGCACCACCGTGGGGTGGTCTCGCTTTTGTGGGCGGGGATATCACGCGGGTACAGGTGCGCGATATGCCCGGTGACGAACTCTTCGAGGCTGCGGTAGCGCAACTTTCGCGGCTTCTCTACCGGTTCCTGCTCCGGGTCGACAGCAGCGCTGGCCTCACGCAACGCCAGCTGCTGCATCCCCACCACGACCTCATCGGTGAGCACCTGCTCCAGCGCCCCCTTGGTGAAGGCCGTGGCCGCGGCGGTGATCTGGCCGGCCACCGCCGCACGCACCGCACTGTCGAGAGCCTCGGTGAGGTCCACACCAGCGACCTCCGCTGCTGCATCAGGTCCTGCTCGGCGGGCTCGGTGGCGGCCTGGTCATCGATGACGTTGTCGCTGCGCAATGATGCTTTGCCGGGCGCGGTGCCGCAGCCGGCCGCGGCGGTCAGGCACCCGGGTTGCGGCCCAGGTAGCGCAGGAGTTCGGCGGCAGTGGTACCCACGGCCGAACCGCCCACGATCGGGGCGTAGGCACCCCACTGACGCAGGGGTTCGATGATTTCGGCTCGGGCGCCACTGCCGGGAGCCGGGTGTACGGTGCGGGCGGCGGTCAGCAGATGGACAGCGAGGTCGTCGGTCAAGGGCGAGGGCTGACTGGTCGCGATGGCGATATCCCAGGCATGTACCGCGGCGTCCAGCGCGCACATGACAGCGGCGACCGGCGTGGCAAGGGCGCCGTGCGGTAGCGGCGTCGGCACGACCTCGGTGTCGTCCGCGACCGTGGCCCAGGCGACCGCGGCCCGTTCGATCGCTGCGCGGACCAGCTGCACCGGGCTCCCGTCGACCGTGCCGGACGGCGCGAACGGGTTGTAGGCGGGACCGTCACCGATGCCGAGCGACTCGGCGTACGCCAGCTGATCGCCGGCGGCGTGCTGAACCACCTGTGTCACATTCCATTCCGAGCACGGTGTCGGCGCGTGCCACTGGTCGTCCGCGATACCCGCGATGACGCTGTCCAAGGCGCGGTAAGCGGCGTCGAGAACCTCCCGCCAGACAGGACGCAAGGTGACAACGGAAGTGGTGGCGGCTGCGGCGTTCATGTCAGACCTTTCGGGTTGTCGGTGCTGCTGACATCCAGCCTATGAGGCCATTAGGCTAATTACTTTCCTAATTTGTCGAGGTGAATAGTGGCACCTACCACCACGCGTGTCCTGCGGTTGCTGGCCCTGCTCCAAGACCGTGAGCGCACCGGCCGCGAACTGGCCGAGCGCTTGGGCGTGACCGACCGCACGCTGCGCAACGACATCCAGCGGCTGCGCGAGTTGGGCTACCCCGTACACGCACAGCGCGGCGCGAGCGGCGGCTACCGGCTCGGCCGCGGCACGACCATGCCGCCGTTGTTGCTGGACGACGATGAAGCGGTCGCGGTCGCGGTCGCGATCGGCGTGGCCGAAGACGGCTCCACCGGCATCGCGGACATCGCCGACCACACCAGCAGAGCGCTCGCCAAACTGGATCAGATTCTGCCGAAACGCCTGCAACGCAAGGTGTCCGCGCTGCGTGACGCGACCGCGATCGGCCCGGCGACCACCGGCTCCCGCGAGCCCGACACACCGGTGCCCGCCGCGGTCCTGACCACACTGGCGGGTGCCATCCGAGACGGCGCGACGGTCCTCATCGAGGAGACCGCCCGACACCATCCCCGATCGGAGGTCGAACCGTATCGCCTGATCAACTGGCAGCGCCGCTGGTACCTGGTCGCCTACAGCCTCGAGGACCATTCTTGGCGTGCCATTCCCGTTGCCCGGCTCCACCGCACCGAGCCGGGCGAGCGTCGCTTCGCCGCCCGCTCACTTCCCGACGACGACCTCGTCGCCTTCGTCATGCGCCACATCGCCGTCACCGGTTGGCGGGTGCATGCGCGGATCATCGTGCTGGCCCCGGCCGAGACCGTGATCGCACGCATCAACCCCGCTGTCGGCATGGTGGAGGCCGTGGACGCCGACACCTGCGTTCTCCACACCGGCGCGGACGCACTGGAAACGGTCGCGATCTACCTGTCCATGCTGATGATGGACTTTCGCGTCGACAGTCCGCCGGAACTGCTCGCGCACATCCGTACCCTCGCCCGCCGGTACACCGAGGCAGTCGCCGACGCGCCGAACGACTGACCTGCCGCGACGAGGTGCGCGGCCGGGCTCGGGTCATTCCGCGTCCGGGCCGGCACGCGCCGTACCGCAAGCCGGCCACGGCACACCCGGATCGACTTTCGATGTAGCCGATTTTCCGGTTTCGCCCCCGACACATCGGGCGAAACGGTGGATGTGGACCTCGCCGGGGCCTCAGTCGATCTGGACTGGCAACGGGCGTAACCGGAGCTCCAGATCGGCGGCGCGGGCGACGAGTTCGTCATCGTGGCTGATCAGTATTACGACGGCTCCCTCGGTCGCGAGGTCGCGCAGGACGTCGGTGATCGAGGCCAGATGACGGGCATCGACACCGGAACTGGGCTCGTCGAACACCACGATCCGGCGCCCGCTCAGCCGGGTTGCCGCGACCACGAGACGCTGCTGTTGGCCGCCGGACAGGGCAAGAGGATGCCGGTCGTCGAGTCCTGCCAATCCGAGCTTTCGGAGCAGGGGATGACTTGCGGACTCCCCTGGCACGAACTCCGAATCCGCTCGGCCGGAATCGGATTCGTCGGTCCCGAGACGCAGTTCCGCGGCGACGCTGTCGGCGAACAGTTGACGTTGTACGTCCTGCATGACGAGCGCGGAGACGGCGAGTCGACGACGCCGGTCGAGCCGGCGCCCATCCAGGGTGATCACGCCGCTGTGGCGCTGCAATCCAGTAAGCACATGAGCCAGAGTGGTCTTGCCCGCCCCGTTCGGTCCGGTGACCGCGGTGACGGCTGCTGCCGGGAAATGTGCCGCAGCGATATCGAGTACCCGGCGGCCCCTGCGAGAGCAGCGAATCTGGTGCAGCGTCAGGCCGCGAGACGGCTCGGATCCGCCCGCTGGATTCTTTTGTTGCGGCGAGCGTGGTGGCGGTTCGACACCGGGTCCGTGGCCGAGTACCCATGGCCGTGCCTGGGGTGCGGTCGATTCGCTGCGCAATCCCGCTGCTGTCCACACGCTTTCGGGCAGGCGCGCGAAGTCCGCGCCGGACCATTCCGTCGCGACGCGGCCGTCCCGCAGCAAGATTATGCGATCCGCTTGATCGGCGAGCCGGTGAAGCCGATGCTCCGCGATCACCAGGGTAACGCCGGCGGCGCGGAGTTCGGCGATTCGGGCGATGAACTGTTCGACGGCGGCGGCGGACAGGTTGGCTGTGGGTTCGTCCAGGACTACCACCGCGGGCCGGTGAACAGTGGCGGCAGCGAAGGCGACCCGCTGCTGTTGGCCGCCGGAGAGTTCGAACAGTCGACGGCCGGTGAGATCGGTCAGTCGATGCTCGATGCGAGCGGCGGCGACGCGTTCTCGGATCGACGGGGGCGGTTCACCGAAATTCTCCAAGGCGAAGGCCAATTCGGTGTCGACGCTGTCGGTGAAGAACTGGCGCCGTGGATGTTGCAGGACGGTTCCGGTCCGCCGGCCGATGACATCCAGGCGCTGCTCGGCGACCGGTTCGCCGTCGAGACGAACGGCGCCCTCGAGGGTTCCGCGGTGGAAGTGCGGGATGAGTCCGTTCACGAGTCGGAGCGCGGTGCTCTTCCCCGACCCGCTCGCCCCGCACAGCACCACGGTTTCGCCCCGCTCGATCCGCAGGTTCAGGCCGGCCAGGGTCGGGGTGTCGGTGCCAGCGTAACGCCAGCTCACGTCGGCGATCTCGATCATCGGTTCGGTTACCACAGCAGCGTGCCTCCGGCCAGGAGCGCGACGAACAGCCAGACCACGACGTCGGCGATCCCGAACCGCGGCGGGCGCAGACACGTCGGCCGGGTACGAGAGCCCAGACCGCGCAATAGCGCCGAGGCCGAAAGATCTTCGGACGCGCGCAGACTCGACGCGATGAGCGGCACGGTGAAGTACTCGAGACCTCGGACGGGGTTGCCGAGCATGCCGACACCGCGCAGTCGCATGGCGTCGCGCACCGCGCGGGCCTCGGCGATCATGGTCGGAATGAAACGCAGCATCACCGCGCCCGATACCGTGATGCCCCGAGGCACCCGGGCCGCGCGCAATGCGGCGGTGAACTCACTCGGCGTGGTGGTGCGCACCAGATACATGGCCACACCCGCGATCACGATGAGCCGCAGCAGATAGGCGGCGAGAACGCCGAGGACGCCGGTCAGCGGATGCACCACCGCCCGCGGCAGCAGGTAGGCGAAGGACGCGGCGACCGTCGCCGCCGCGAGCAGCCCGGCCGCCCGCGGCCAGGCCCGTTCGGCGAGGGCGAGCGCCACCGCCAGGATCAGGGCGGCCGGTACGAACTCCACGCCGCCCGGCGCCATGACCACCACCGACGTGACGAGGACGATGCCGATCTTCGTACGCGGATCCAGTCCCGCACTCCGGGGCTCCGTGTGGGTTTCCTCGACCGCCCGGTCCGCCATGGCCGCCGCGGCGACGGCCGCCCCGTCGGTGATACCGGATCCGGTCATGCCAGACCGGCCTTCTCGAAATGCTTTCGCAGCATCCGTAATCCCAGCAGTCCCCCGAGCAGGCCGAACAAAACGGTGGAAGCGCTGAACACGGCCAGTACCGTCGGCGAGAGGAGGTCCATCATCTGTTCGATGTAGCCCCTGCCCATCTGCTGCATGGCCGGGTCGGCGAAATACTCGTCGCGGGCGTAGAAGATGGGCAGCAGCGGAGTGCAGTACCAGAGCGAGTAGGCGGTGTAGGCGAGCACGCTCATCCGGGGGGAGCGGTATTCGCCGAACCACAGCGCGATCTCGGCGAACAGCGCGCACAGCAGAGTGAGCGGGACACCGATCGGCGGATGGCCCGTGAGGGTCATCAGCCCGGAGGTGATCGCCGCGAAGAGGACAACCATGCCCGCGTGCCGGACCCGCGTGAGAAACAGCATGAAGGGCACACCGCCGGCAACGATCCCAGCGGCCAGCGCGACCAGCATGATCGCGGGATTGAGGAATCCGAGCATATTGATCGCGAACACGATCACGACATAGAGGGCGGCGAAGATTCCGATCGTGATGAGATCCTGGGCGCTCATCCGGATATCGATGCGGCGTCCGGTCGAGAAGTGTTCTCGCGGTGGGCGGTCGAGAGTCATGAGGCACCTGCCGGTACGTCGCCGCGCAACTGCCAGCCGCGGGCCCGGCGGCGTTCGTGCCAGAACCGGGCGTAGGTTCCGCCGTGAGCGAGCAGTTCGCCGTGGGTTCCGCGTTCGGTGATCCGGCCGTCGTCGAGCACCAGGATCTGGTCGGCCGCCGTCACCGTGGACATGCGGTGGGCCACCACCACGACGGTGCGGTCGCGCGCCAATTCGGCGATGGCATCGGCGACAGCGGCCTCGTTGACAGCGTCCAGTGCCGCGGTGGCCTCGTCGAACAGGACGATCGGAGCGTCCTTCAGCAGGGCTCGGGCGATGGACACCCGCTGCTTCTCACCACCGGACAGGGTGGATCCGGCCTCGCCGACCCGGGTGTTCCAGCCGTCGGGGAGCCTTTCGATCATCTCGTCCAGGCGGGCGATCCGCGCCACGCGAGCCAGGTCCGCATCGGTGGCGTCGGGATCGGCCATCCGCAGATTCTCGGCGATGGTGCCCTCGAACAGGTACACCTCCTGGAAGACCTGCGCGGTCATCCGAGCCACCGCGGCACTGCCCAGATCACGGATATCGCAACCGCCGATCCGGATCGTGCCGTCGTCGGTGTCTAAGAAGCGTCCGATCAGTTTCAGCAGGGTGCTCTTCCCGGCGCCGGACGGACCGACGATCGCAGCGAGCGTGCCCTGTGGTAGCCGGGCATCGATACCGTCGAGAACGATTCGGTCGTCGTAGCCGAATCGCACCCCGCGCAACTCGATATCGTATCCGGACGGCTCGGCCGGCTGCGCGGGTTCGGGCAACCGCGGTTCGGCGAGCAGGGCACGTACCCGGCGAATGGCGTCGGCATTCACCTGGACGTGTCCGGCGAGATCACCCAACTGGGCCAGCGGATCGAGCATGCGCAGGGTGATGATCAGCAGACCGACCATGGACGCCACGGCAAGGCTGCCGTCCATCGCGAACGCCACGGTCAACGCGATAACGGCGGTCATCACCAGCTGCACGGCGCCGTAGAACAGCATCAGCCCCCAGGCACCGCCGATGGTGAGCCGGGACTGTGATTCCCGCTGCCGATCCAGGGCGGCGCCCAGGGTGCCGAGATCCGGTCGGTCCAGGACACCGTAGGCGCGCAGGATCGGCTGCTGCCGTGCGAATTCCACGATGCCGGAGGCGGAGACGCCGATGTCGTGCTCGTGCCCGTCGTCGTTGCGGGCGATCACGGCCATGAGCAGCCGCAGCGCGAGCGCGCACAGCAGTGCGCCGGCCGTGAAGGTCAGGCCGATCCGCCAGTCGAGCAGATAACTACCGGCGATCATGACGATCGGCGCGACGACGCCGACCACCACGTAGCGCAGCAGATGCGCGGGCAGGTCGGCGACATCGACCGTGTTCTTGCTCAGCAATCGCGCGACGGGACCGGTGCGGTCGGTACGGAACCAGCCGATCGGCAGAACGGCCAGGTGGTTACCGATGCGGCTATGGAAACCGGTGAGCACATCGGTGCCGATGCGGTAGCCCAGCGACGTGCTCCACGCCAGCAGCACATGGTGCGCGACGACGACGGCGGCGAGTGCGCCGATCCATAGCAGCGCTCGGTCCCGGTCCACTGGTGTCTCCGCGAGCGCCGCGATGAGCGGTGCCACGAACAGGAACCCGAGTCCCTGGAGTACACCCTGGCCGACCAACAGCATCAGCATGGTGCGCAGATGACGGCGACCGGGCGGATCGAGCAGGTCGAGCAGGTCGAGCAGGTATCGGATCATCGTGCCCATCAATCGGTTCCCCTCTGCATGGTGTCCCCGTCGCGTGCCCGCCGGTCGTAGTCCCACAGGCGGGCGTAGAGCCCGTCGCGGGCGAGTAGTTCGTCGTGTGTGCCCTGGTCGGCGATCCGTCCCCCGTCCAGGACCACGATCCGGTCCGCGCCCTGGATCGTGCCCAGTCGATGCGCGATCACCAGAACGGTGCGGTCGCGCGCCACCTCGCTCAGGGCGTCCTGGATCCAGGCCTCGTTCTCCGGGTCGGCGGCGGCGGTGGCCTCGTCCAGAACGAGAACCGGGCGGTCGGCCAGGATTGCGCGGGCGATGCAGATGCGCTGCTGCTGTCCCCCGGAGGGCTGCGCCTGCGCCCCCACGATGGCGTCGTATCCGCCGGGTTGTTCCTCGATCCAGTCGGCGATCCGCGCCTTGCGGGCCGCCTCGCGCACCGCGGCGTCGTCGGCGTCGGGCCGACCGAGCCGGATATTGTCACGGATGCTCGTCCGCAACAGCGTCGCGTCCTGGAAGACGAACGCGACGTGTCGGTAGAGCTGCGCGGGAGCCATCCGCCGGATGTCCACACCGTACAGTTCGACCGAACCCGCCACCGGATCGTCGAAGCGCGGCAGCAGTTTGGCGAGAGTGGATTTCCCCGATCCGGATGGGCCGACCAGCGCGGTCACGGTACCGGCGTGCAGTTCGAGGTCGATCCCGTCGAGAGCGGTCGTATCGCCGTAGGTGAAGCGCACACCGTCGAGTCGGACCACCGGCCCGGCGTGGTTCGGGTCCGGCGTGATCGGCTCGTCCGGGACGGTCAGTTCCGGGGCGGACAGCAGTCCGCGGATACCATGGGCGACGTCCAACGCGGTGACCAGCTGGTTCGCCGACATCATCACGATCATGACCCCGGCGGTGACGACCGTGGCGAACACCAGGACCGCGATGAGATCCGGCAACGGCAGCCTCCCGTCCAGGGTGAGCAGCCCTCCGCCGGTGGCGACCACCACCAGCATGCTCGGCGGCGACACCATGATCTCGGCAATCACCCCGGCGACACTGGTGGATTTGACCCAGTCATGGAAGAACTGGGCGAAATCGCGCGAGATCTCCCGAAACCGCAGGGTGGTGGCGCCCGGGGTGCCGAAGGTCTTCACCACACCGATCCCATTGACGAATTCCACTGCGGCGCCGTTCAACTGCTCCAGCCAGCGCAGGTATTCCGGATATTTCGTGCTCGCGTCGGACATCGCCCACTGGTAGACGGCCAGGCCCACCACTACAGGCAGCAGGGTGAGCAGCGCCATGCGCCAGTCGACGGAGAACAGGTAGCCGACGGCGACCACCGGCGGCACCGACGCGGCGGTGATCTCCACAATCGAATGGGCGATGAGCCGGTGTAGCGCGGCGACGTCGTCCTCGACGGTCTTCTTGACGATGCCGGAGTTGCGATCGGTGAACCAGGACAACGGTACCCGGCTCAGTTTGCCGAGCAACTGCCGTCGGATACCGAACGACACCTCGATATCGGCGAGATGAGTGAGCACACCGGCTCCGAATATGCCCAGTTGCCGTATCGCGAGCGCGATGAGAGCGACGATGATGATCGGCCATACGTCGTTGTCGCCGCGCAACATACGGCGGGTGATCTCGACAACCGCGATGAGCGGCGCCATTCCGGCGACCGCGCAGACGGCGGTGAGCACCGCACAGCCGATCAGGGTGAGACGGGCGCCGGCGAACACCGAAGGCGCTCGCCTCACCTCGGTCGGCGGAGCGGCCTCGGTGGCAGGTGCAGACATGGAAACCCTTCGCGCGCAGGCCGATAGGTCGATATTCCGACCAGAAAGATAATGAAATCTATTTTCAATTGCATGGTAGCCGACCACACCGCGCACGTCAGCACGCGGTTCGCCATCCAGACGCCGGACCGTCATCCCACCCGTGTGCCGAGCACCTCATCCAGGCACCGGTATATCTCGGAAGGGTCGGTGGCCAGCGAGAAGTGTCCGCCGCGCGTGAACCGGAACCGGCAACCGCCAGGGGCGTGCTCGATCCACCGGGCTATACCGTCCGGGGTGATCTCCGGGTCACTGTCACCGGAGACGACCACAGTCGGGCAGGACACCGTCGCCCACGGATCGGCCCGATAGGTCTCCACCAGGTGGTAATCGGCGCGAATCGTCGGCAGGAACATCCGCGCCAATGCCGGTTCGGCCAGTACCGCTCGGATTTTCGGGTCCAGCTCGCCGATATGGTCGGCCAACTCGACATCCGAGGCCAGATGCCACCGCTCGATGGTCCCCCGGGACGGCGCGTCGGCACCGCTGACGACCAGTCCGGCGACCGGACAGCCGATGCCTTCCAAGCGCCTCGCGGTTTCGAAGGCGACATGGCCGCCCATGGAATGTCCGAACAGCAGCACCGGACGCGACCGGGCCAGGGGCGCCAGTTCCGCCGCGCAGTCCGCGGCCAGGGCCGGGATATCGGGGGCCGAGGGCGCGTCGAGCAGGGCGTCGCGACCGGGATAGGTCACCCCGGCCAGTTCGAAGGTCTCCGGCAGCGACGACGACCACGGCGCGAAGAACCGGGGGCTACCGCCCGCGTGCGGGAACACCACAACGACCGCGGCGGCAGAGCGTTCGGTGAGAGTATCGATGTGCACGGTCATGGCGTGAGCAACTCCTCGGCGGTGATCGGCGGCGGTTCGAACGGTTCGATCAGGGTGGCCGGACCGGCCGCCGCGGTGAACTCCGACCACAACCGCACGGCCCGGATGAAACGATGCGAGACGGGGTTGCGGCCGGCCGCGATCGCGCCGGCGAAATCGGCGACCGCGCGACGCACTCCGTCCGGCCATATGCGCTCGCGGATGGTCGCGGTCGTGGGTTCGTCGGCGTCGCCAATGGTTTCGGTAATCGCCCGGTCGGCCACGGCGCCCGTCTGCCGGCGGCGCCAGTGGGTGCGGCCGTGGGTATGGGTGAGTACCAGTTCGCCGGCGTCGCTGCCTACGGTCACCTCGTGCATGAGCCGCACGTAGTTGTCCGGGTCGCTCGCGCACAGCTGGTTGTCGATCAGCAGATCCACCGGAATATCGCCGAGAGTTATCCGCCCGGTGTCGAACGCGCCCGGGGTGGGGGGCAATATCTCGACCCGCGCGGGTGTGAGAGCGGGGACCAGATCGGCGAGCATCGTGAACAACGGGAAGACGACCTGGATCGCGGACCGTGCCTGCACGTAGCGCACCGGTGTGCGCGCGGCGAGCAACTGTGCGGCGCCGACGAATCGTCGCACGGGCGCCAGCGAGCTGTAGAAATCGTTGACGCCGTAGCGAACTCCATGCCGGGCGGCGACTCTGAGCAGTTCCACGATCTCGTCGGCGTGCACCGGCTGTTCCTGGAGGACGTGGATACCGCGCTCGAGCAGTTCCGCGCTGATCCGGGCACCCGCGCCGCCCACCACCCCGGACCGGACGACGACCACGGCGATATCGACCGGTCCCAGCGCGTTCGGGTCGGTATAGAGCGGCAGTCCCAGCCGACGCGCCAGATCCCGCGCGGGACCCGCGCCGGTTCCCAAGATCCCGACAAGTTCGACCGGCGAGTCCGGGGAGGTCAACGCCTCGGCGTAGACGGCACCGAAGGTACCGCCGACCATGACCGCGGTCGGCTTGCCCGCGGTCCGGGGCGCGGTCACCGGTCACGCTCCTGGACCGCGATATCCGGACCTGATGCCGCGCCGAGCGGCGAATGCGGCGAGCGGACAGCGGTTGTCACAGCACCCCCTCCTCGACGAGGTCTCGGTGGCCGGTCACCGCACCCCCGGCACCGTCGAGGACACGCACCTCGGTTCCGGCGAGCCCGGCGAGGTCGTCCGACAGGGCCCGCGGGTCCGGTATCGACCGGAGCGGATGGATACCGGCGGGCAACGTGGTGACCACACGGGTGGCCCACGCGGCGATGGCGCCGGTGACGGCATAGCTGTCGCGAGTACGCAGCAGGAAGGTCGCCGCCTTCCCACTCGACCGCGCGGTCGCGAGCAGGGTGAAATACGGGTCGCGGCCGAACAGATCCAGTTCCGCCGCCGCGAGCACGGCGTCGACGGATGTTTCGGACGGCGGTTCGCCGGACACCGAGATCTGAAGGTCCTGGATGGCGCGAACGGTGCGTTCGCCGTCGGTGACGTTGACCCATTCCACGTCGTGAGCTCCCACGGCGTCGGCGAGGTCTTCGGTTTCGACGTCCAGGTGAGCGTGCGATCGCGCCGTATCCGGGAACCACGGCGCGGGTGCGGGCGACACCTCGTGTGGCCGGACCCGAACACGCCCGCCGGCTCGCCGGACCGTGGATGCTCCCCCGCTCCCGACGGTGATGCTGTCGAGGTATTCGTCGACCGCGGCCCGGGTGAGTGGTTGCAGCCCACCACACCAGGCGATGAGGGCGTCGGCTCGTCCGCCGAGACGGTCGGCGACGATGCGCAGCGCCAGCCCGGACAACCCCGGCTGGATCCCGGCCTGAACCAACGCGACACCATCCGGCGGGGCGATACGCCGCAACCGTTGCCTCTGCGGCTCGTCCAGACCGGGATCCACGTAGGCGCTGTGGCCGCGCAGCGCGATCTCGGCGAGAGCGACGCTGTAGCGGTGGGAGGGACCCGCGCAGTTGACGACCACGTCGGCGGTCCGGACGAGTTCGGTCATGCCCGGGTCGTGTCCGGCGGCGAGGGCCGCGAGATCGATCTGTTGCGGCGCGGGTCGTGCGGAGGTTCCGGCGCAGAACTCGACCACCCGCCGAGGATCACGTCCGGCCACGGTGATCGCCAACCGTGAGTCGGCGGCAAGCGCGGCAAGGCAGGCACGCCCGACGGCCCCCGTAGCTCCCACCAGCAATACCCGGGTCATCGACCAGCCACCTCCTGCCAGGACGCGGCGAGCACCCGCGCCACCGCGACGGCGTTCGCACCGGTAAGGCAGTCGAAATGGTTGCCGTCGATATCGGTGATGGTGAGTTCGCCCAGGCAGTGCTCGCGCCAGAAGTCGGTCATATCCTCCTTGAGGGTCGGCAGGAAGTGGATATCGCCGCGTTGCCGCAAGAAATGCACATCACCGAGGAACGGTTCGCGGGCTCCGCGCGCGACGGCGCGGATACTGTGCGCGAAGACCGAACGCAGTTCTGCGAGCGATTCCGCCGACCAGTCCCGGCCCAGGACACCGGATTCCGCCAGCAGCCGCAAGCGCGGCGCCCCGGGTTCCGGTGCGGTGGCCAGGTCGCGGGCCAGGGGTGGGCTGATCCGACGCAATGTTCCCGCCGGGATGACCCGCGGATGGTCGGCGCGGGCGCGGGCGAAGGCGTCGACGAAGTCCGCGTCGGCGGATACCAACCCGAGTTCGGCGGCGCGCACGCCCATGATCTGGGCGAAGCAGTAGTCGAGCACGTCCTCGTCGTCGATCTCGACGGGAACGCGGTAGGAGCTGATGGCGGTCACCCCGCCCACCGGGATGCCGGCTTCCTCGAGATATCTGGCGATCTCGGTGGCCAGCAGTGCGCCCATGCAGTAGCCGACGAGATGGACCCGGGCGGGGGCGATCTCGGCGATGGCGCGTCCGTAGCCGACCGCGAGCGTGGTGAACAGGTCCTGCGGCGGTATCCGCGCGTAGTCGTCGCCGGGAATACGCCGCACGCCATACAGGTCGGGTGTCGTCTGCGTCCGCGTCAGCGCGTCGATCAGTTCCGCGTACGGCGCCAGGCCACCACTGCCGTCGTGCACCAACACGACAATGGGACGGTTCGCTCCGTCGGTCACCGACCCGGCGCCGATTCGCACCAACGGCGATACCGAGGTCGCTGCCGTCTCGTTGTCGACACCCACCCGCGAGCCGTCCGAACCACACACGGCGCGTTCGGCACCGGCCAAGGTCGGGTCGGTGACCATCGCCCGTAGCAGTTCGTCCCAGGTACGGTCGGCCGCGCTCTCGATCTCCTGCCTGATCCGCCCGATACTCTGCGCGAGCAGCAGCGAATCGCCGCCGAGGTCGAAGAAATCGGAGCGGGGCGACAGCGCACCGACATCGGTGAGTCCGAGTACCGAAGCCCAGATCTCGGCGATCCGGGTCTGCACCGCGGTGAGTTCGCCGCCATCGGACGTCGTGGCGGCGTCGGCGCGGACGGCGGTGACGAAACGCTCCATATCCTCGCGAACGCGCGCCCGATCGATCTTGCCGTTGCCGGTCAGCGGCAGGGCGGAAACGACGCGGAGCTGCTGCGGCAGCATAGCGGACGGCAGCAACTCCCGCACGGCCGTGAGCAGTCCGGCCGGTCGAAGTGCCCGCGTCGGCGCCTGTTTCGCGCACCAGAACACATGTTGTCCGAAGGGCTCCAGGCTGTGACCGCGCGGCGGGAAGGCATGGATCGCGCCGAAGGGGGAGCGCTCGAGGACCTGCCCCCACTGATCGAAGGTGAGGAAGGGCGAGTCGCCGTCGGCGCGCAGGTCACGGTGACCGCCCAGGCCGTCCTTGAATTCCATGGAGATCATCAGCGGATGGTTGACTCCGGTGGAGTCGAGGAAAACCAGTGCGCCGCCGGGCAGCAGCAACCGGTCGAGCCGAGCAAGGCATTCCTCGATGTGTTCGGCGTTGTGCAGAACATTCGCACAGACGATGAGGTCGAACGAGGAATCGAACAAACCCTGACGGGCGGGGTCGGTGTTCAGGTCGAACAACCGGTAATCGACGAAATCGTGGTCGGCGAGCAGTTCGCGGCCAGCGTTCTGGAAGAACTGCGAGACATCGGAGAACGTGTACCGCACCGGGAGCCCACGCAACGCGGGCACCAGCTCCGCGCTGGTACCACCCACCCCGGCGCCCACTTCCAGGATGCGCAGCGGCTGATCACCGACATGGTGACGCACGTATTCGACGACCTGCGCCACCACCATGCCGTTGGCGTATCGACTGAGCAGGTTGTCGCGGTAGGCGGCGGTGGCGATATCGGTACTGCCCGCGGGGAACAGCAGGGTCAGCGGATCGGCAGCGCCGGTGAGCAGCCGGGGCAGTTCCGCGATGCACCGGCCGACATAGGCGATGAGTTCGTCGCCGTAGCCGATATTCGCCGCCAGTTCCCGCACGTGCGCCCACTCACCGACACACCGGTCCAGGTCGTGGTGTTCGAGCAGTTCGATACCGTCACCGCCGCGGCGGGCCATTCCTTCGTCGACCAGTACCGCGATCCACCGGCGCAGCAGCCGGTGCAGATCGTCGGACACCTTCAGATCGCGGGCGAGTTCGTCGAAACTCGACCGCTGCCCGGGTGGCAGGGCCGGTGCCAGGGCGGCCGTCATACTGTGCAGCGCCGCCGTTTTCGCGGCGGCGGCGAACGCGACGAGTCCCTCCGTGGGCAGGTCGGCGGTGAGCGACCGGTGGGCGATCGCGGCGGTTTCCGCCACCGCGTCCTCGATCACCCGCCGCCGCGCGAGTTCGGTGGCGTCGGCCGGCGCGGGGGTCACCACCGCGGTGAGGGTGGGGCGGTCCCGGTCGCCCACCACGCAGGCCACCGCCGCCGCGACACCGTCGAGCCGGTCGAGGGCGGATTCGATATCGGCGAGTTCGATCCGGTGGCCACGGATCTTGATCTGGTTGTCGCGGCGGCCCATGAGTTCGATGACGCCGGCCTCGTCGGTGCGCCCGTAGTCGCCCGTGCGGTACAGCCGCTCCTGGCTCACCGGATGGGTGATGAATGCCTGGGCGGTGCGTTCCGAGTCGCCGAGATAGCCCGTGGCCAAGCCCGCGCCCCCGATCGTGATCTCACCGATCTGCCAGGGCACGGCGAGCTCACCGCGATGCGTCAGCACCCGGACACTCTGATTGCGCATCGCCGTGCCGTACGGCACGCTCCGAAGATAGGTTCTCGCGTCGAGGGGATGCAGGATCGACCAGATGGCCGCCTCGGTGGCGCCACCCAGGCTGTAGGCCCGCGCGTTCGGCGCTGCCGCCGCGATCTGTACGGGTTGTCCGACGGGAATCCAGTCACCGGACAGCATGATCAGGCGCAGGTCCGACAATCCGCGCTCCCTGCCCAGATCCCGCATGTGGTCCAACAGCAGTTGGAGCTGCGCGGGCACCGAATTCCACACGGTGACACCGTGGGTGATCACGGCATCCAGCCAAGACTGCGGATCGGCGCGCTCATCCCCTTCCGGGACAACGACGCAGCCGCCCGCGGCGAGTAGGCCGAAGACGTTATAGACGGACAGATCGAAGGTGTGCTGGGAAACCGCCAGTACCGAATCGGCGGCGGTGACGCCGAACCGCTGCTCGAGGTCGTCGATCGTATTGACCGCCGCCGCATGCGATATCACCACCCCCTTCGGCCTTCCGGTGGTGCCCGAGGTGAAGATCACGTAGGCGGTGTCCATCGGACCGGCCTGTTTCCGACGCGCCTGCGCGGCGACGACTTCCGATGTGGGCGGGGCCCAGGTAGCGGGATCGGACAGCAAGGCGGCGATCGCGCCGTCGGGTTCGATGCGCACCGCCGAACCGCACTGCTGCACGATCTGCGCGACTCGGGCATCGGGCCAGCGAACGTCCAGCGGCACATATCCCGCGCCGGCCAACAGCGTTCCGAACAGGGCGGCGATCTGCTCGGGCCCGGCCTCCAGCCGTACCCCGACCAGGTCGCGCGGACCGACACCGCTCGCGCTCAGCTCCGCGGCGACCGCCGTGGCCGCTGCGAGCAGTTCCGCGTAGGTGATCGCGCGGTCACCGCGCCGGATCGCGACCGCCTCCGGCCGCTCGGCGGCGTTCCGGAGGAAACCGCTGTGCAGCAGATCGGTCGAGAGTGGTCCGACCGATGTCAACGGGGGCGGTACCGGTGGTAGCAGTTGCCGTTCCCAGGCAGCGGTGTCGGACGACAGCACGCGCAGAATCGTGTCGAAATCGGCGAAGGCGCGATCCAGCACCGCATCCGGGATCGCTCCCGCACGGGTATCCCAGTTCACATCCACGCCGGCGACGGTTTCGGTGACCTGACAGTCGAGCAGCACCTGCGGGGTCTGGCTGAGCCCACGTCCGGAGACCGGCACCAGTAGCGCCTCGCCGCCGTCCCGAGCGGCGGCGCCGAGGGTGGAGGTGAACACCACCGGTGATTGTTGGCCGCGGTTGTCGTCCCGGCGGGCCAGTTCGCGGAGGACCTCCACCCCGCTCACCCGGGCATGGTCCATATCGTCGAACAACCGCTCACCCACGCGGGCGGCCAACGCGGCGAACGGCACCTCGCCCCGAACGTCGACCTCGAGCAGGCTGGTACCGGTGAAATCGCCGACGAGTTCGTCCACGGCCTCGGTGATCCGGCGACGGTTCATCGTAGTCAGGGTCAGCAGGAAATGGTCGCGGTCACCGTAGCGGCCGAGTACTCGACCGAACGCCGTCAGCAGGGCCGCGGTCGGGGTCACGCCGTGCTCGGCAGCGGCGCGGGTGAATGCCGACCATTCGTCGGTCGACAGTCGCAAGGACCGGCGGGCGAACCGGGCAGGCGCCGAATCCGCGTCCGGGAGCAGCGGCATACCGATCGCCGGCGGCAGGGTGTCAAGGCGGGAGAACCAGTACTGCCGATCCCGATCGCGGCGGGCGCGTTCGGCCGGAGCGTGGGTCGCGCGGGTGAGGTTGAGCACATAGTCTCGGAAGCCGAATTCGACAGGGGGCAAGTCGATATCGGGGTCGCGCAGACAGCGTTCGAGATCGCGCACGACCACCGCGATGCCGACGAAATCGGCGATGAGCAGGTCGATGGAGAAGTGCACCACGGTGTCCTCGGGGCCGAGGGTCACCACCAGATCGAACATCGGACCGATACCGGGCTCGTACCCGCGGTGCGCCAGGGTCCGGCCGATATCTGTCCGCAGTTCGGTCATCTCGGCGGCGGTGGCGCAGGTGTGGACCGTCAAGCCCGGGGGCATGGGAGCATCACCGAGGGGTGCGATGCGCTGGTATCCGTCGGGATACACGACGCAGCGCAGCATCTCGTGCCGGGCGATCACCTTCCGCCATGCGTCCCGGAAACGCTGTGCGTCCGGGGACCGTGTCCCCCGCTGCGGGCGCACCGCGAATTCGGCGTAGCCGTGGCATCCCACTCCGCCCCAGCGGAACGCGCGCGTGCGGCCCAGCAGGTACGACGCCTGTACCTCGGTGAGCGGAAACGGCTCGTACCGGTGCTCCGGTTCGCGGATCAGCGTATCCGCGGCCGCGAGCAACGTCATGATCTCGGATTTGGCTGCGGCCAGAGCGGTCTTCAGCTCCGGGGTAAGGGCGCCGCGCGGTGCCCGGAACCGTAGTCCGGGTTCATCGATCCAGAGTTCGACGCCCGCGTCGCGCAGCCGACGGAGTAGTTCTTCGGGCCTCACAGTATGCCTTCCTCGACATCGTCTTCGGTGGTGGGAGCGGCGGCCGTCGCGCGAACGATCGCCGCGGCGAAGTCGGCGAGCACCGGATGGGCGAGCAGCATCCGCAGCGTCGCCGCGGGCGCGACCTCGCACTGGATCCGATCGACGACGGCGGTGGCGGTCACCGAATCGCCGCCCGCTCGAAAGAAGTTCGTGTCGGCGTCCACCCGAGGGCTGCCCAACACCGATGCGCAGATCTCGGTGATCCGTACGCACAGTTCCGCCTCCGACATCGCGACCGGCGGCGATGTCGCGTCGACGACCGATGTCCCGGTCTCGGAGCGCGACGACCGCGCGGCCGGGTCCGTATCCGGGACCGGGACCGGTGTGGCGTCGACGACCGGAGTACCGGCGTCGAGGTGCTGCGACCATGTGGTCGTGTCGTGCACCCCTGTCGCGCCCGCGACGAGATCGGATACCAGACCTGCCAGATGCTCGTCGGCGAGTTCCGGAGCGATCGCCTGGGTGACGAAATCCCATGACAGGTTCAGTCCGCCGCCGTCCTCCCATACCTGGAAATCGAGCAAGGTCTGCGGGGTCTGCGAGACCGCGTAGACCTGTTCGCCGAATGCGAGCCCACCGCCGGTGTCGATCTCACGCAGCCCGAGCCCACTGGTGAAGACCACCGGGAACATGGCCGCGCCGGGTGTGCCGTGCTGGGCGAGCAGTTCCCGCTGCAACCACACCGCGTCGGCGGCGCGATGCGCCAGATCCGTCATCAGTTGCGCCTGGACAGCGCGCGCCTGTTCCCCGATACCGGCCCCCGGTTCGACCCGGCATTCGAGCAGGACCAGCGAGGTGAAATCGCCGATGACATGTTCCACGCCGGCGATCGACGGATCACGGTCGAACATGGTCACGTTCACGCAGAAATGCGTAGTGCGCGACCAGCGGGCCAGGGTGCGGGCATATCCGGCCAGCAGCAGCGCGGCGACCGTCACGCCGTCGGCGCGGCAGCGCGCGATGATCCGCTGCCACACCTCGCGCTCGATGGCGGCGGTGGCTCGGGCGAACGCTGGTCGTTCGATCTCCGTGAGAACCGTCGGGGAGACCAGCGGTGGCGCGGTGGGCAGGATCGCCAGCCGGGACCGCCAGTAGTCCCGGGCCGCGGCGAGTTCCGGCAAGGCCGTCTCGTCAACATCGCCGTCGAGGACGGGATGGGTCCGCACATAGTGGGCGAATGTCACCGGGATCGGTGGCAACTCGGTAACGGGTCGGCCGCGGTAGAGGTGGTCGAGTTCGGCGAGCGCGGTCATCATGCTGGCGCCGTCCAGCAGCAGGTTGTCCATGCCGATCCCGATCAGCGTGCGCTCGCCCGCCGCCGGGAACTGGACGCCGATATCGATTCCGGGACGCGTGGACAGGTCGATCACCTGGTCGCGCATGGCGGCGCGCAGGTCGTCGAGCACGCGGACCACCGGTTCGAGGGGTCGCGGATGCACGGTCGCCGAGCCATCGTGCACGGTGGTGCGCAGGCCTGGATGACGGCGCACCAACTCGGTCACCGCAGCACGAAACCGCGGCAGGTCCAGATCGGCCGCAGCGAATTCGAAATAGCAATACGCGGCGACCCCGCTGAGCAAGTATCCGCGGCGGCGACCAGCGGCATAGGCGCGCTGAACCGGGGTGAGGGTGTATCGCGCCGGCGCGCCGATCACCTCTGGATTGTCGTATCGTGCGGTATTCGGCTGTGCCGCGGTTGTATTCGGCGTGCCCAGCCTGCCTGCCAGATCGCCAAGCACCGGATGGTTGAACAGGTCGACCATGGCGAGACGCTCGTATCCGGCTGCCCGAAGCTGCGTGTAGATCCGAGTGGCGGCGAGGCTGTCCCCGCCGAGCAAAAAGAAGTCGTCCTCGAGACCCGGCCGCACCCCCAGATATCGCTGCCAGAGTTCGGTCAGCAGGACAACGGCGGCGTCGTCGATCGGCTCGTCCGGAATACGCCCTGACACCTCTCCGGTCTCCCGACGTGTGAGCGAGGCCGGTTCGGGCTCAGCTGGCGAGACGGTTCCGGTCAAGTCGTCCTCGATGTTCTCCGGCCGGGCGAGGATAGTGACCCCGGGGCCGGTGGCGGTCATCCGCGTCGGGGTCCACCCGTGCTCGACGAGGAAGCGCCACCACCGATCGGCCGGTACCGGTTCATCGGCAACCATTCCGGGATCGATGACGGCCGCGCTGATCAGCGACGCGGCGGTGAACTGCTGGTGCTCGGCCAGCCACAGCCACCCGCGCGGGTGTGCCGGAATGTCGCGGACCAGCCGGCCCGCCTCGGGTGTCCGATGTAGCGAGCCGAAGCACAGCACGATATCGAACGGCTCCCCGGTCCACGCCTCGGCGGGCGTGCGATGCGCGATCGAGGTCGCCGCCGTGCGTTCGGTGGCCATGGCCCGCAGGACGGGGTTCGGTTCCACCGCCGTGTACGAGTCGAGCACAGGGGCGAGTTCGGCGAACATCCGAGCGGCGACGACCCCGGTGCGCGAACCCAATTCGACGACCCGTACCCGCCGGCCCAGGGCGCGCGCGTGCGCGTACACCCGGTCCACCAGTTCGGCGATCCCGGCCGATACCTCCGGCCGCCGCAGCAGCAACTCTTCGGGTGAGAGCTCCGGATCGCCGAGCACTGCGTGCGCTGATATCGCTCCGGTGACGATGGCGGCCAGCCGGTGTCCCGCGCGCAGCGCCGACTCATCGGGTTCCCCCGCTCTCGATACGGTCCACCAGCGGTCGACCAACGGCCGGTACTCCGCCAGAACGTCCGTGTTCCCCTCCGCGCTCAGGTGACGCAGCGCGGCGGTGATCACGGCCGACGGCCAGAGATCACCGGGCCGACTACCCTCCGATCCGCTGGCGGCGGTTACCGGGCTCCCGACGGAGGGCCCGGCCAAATTCCGCGGGTCACCGTCTGCCACGCCCACTCTGGCGATGCCGCCATCGATAGTGGATGCGCTGGAACCTTGCGACGTCACGTGGCCGGACTCGGTGTCGCGAGCGCCGGGCGCGGTGCGCGGCCACGTGGGGACCGGGTTCGGCGCGATGGGCGCTGCTTCCAGGAATGCGCGCACATACCGCTCGAACGCGGCGAAGGCCACGGCCGTCGGCGTCGGCGCCAGCGTGTCGTCGGGGATATCCCAGCCGATCCGGATCCCGCCTTCGTGGTCTTCGACCTGACAGTCCAGCAGGACGCCCGGCGTTCTGGTCAGACTCGCGACACCGCGCAGCGAATAGCTTTGCCGGGCCCCGAAACCCAATGTGCTGGTGAAAACCACCGGGTACCCGTCCCGGTGCCGCGACCTCGCCGCGGCGATACCCCCGGTGCCGTCGCCCTCGGCGCTCACGATGGCACGCAACCTGTCCTGGATTTGCCCCACCGCGGCCGCCGAACCGGGACGATGCGTCGCAAAGTCGATATCGCACAGGAACAGACGGGTGAAATTGCCCAGGATCTCCCGGTCGCGCGGAGCGTAGGACGGCCGGTGAGTGCGTGGAATCGACACGGCGAACCGCTCGCCCCTGCCGATCGAGTACAGGGCGTGCGCGAACGCCTCGAGGATCAGAGCGTTCGGCGTCACCCGGCCATCGGCAGCCCGCCGCCGAAGACGCTGGTATTCCTCGGAATTCAGCGTGAAGTCGCGGCGCACGAAGCGGGCGGGCCACGCAGTGTCCGATCCCTCGCCGCAGTCGCGCGCCAGGGGCAGTTCCGGCGGGGCCACGGGGGTCAAGGGCACGGCGTTGGCGTCCACTCCGGTTTCCGCGTAGGTGCGGAAGACGTCGGCACCACCGTCGACCGCGACGGGCCGGGCGACGGCATCGTAGTCGGCGAGGATCGTCTGCACCACCGTGGCGATACTGCGAGCGTCCAGGGCGAGGTAATTGACCAGTAGCCCGATGTGTTTCGGTGTCGCCGCCGACGCGAAACACTGCACCACGGGATCGGTGCGCAAGTCGAGGTCGACGCCGCCGAGGTGGTACATCAGCTCGTCCGGGTCGTCGTCCAGACCGTCGAGGATATGCACCGGCGTCGGATCGGTCTCGCCTCGGACGAGCTGGGCGACATCCGAGTCGAGACGACATCGCAGCACCGCGAATTCGGCCGTACAGTCGCCGATCACGCGCGCCAGCCGAGCGGTGTCGATCGGCGCGGATCCGGCGAGCACGATCGCGTACGCCGTCGGCGCCCGCACCACTCCGTTCAGTCCGCCGGCGCCGAGCACATAGCCCTGTTGGAGACGGGTGAGCGGAAAGGGCGTCGTCGGTGCCGAGTGCGTCGAGGCAGCTCGGTCGGCACCCACCCCCGGAACGCACACGGCGGCGAAATCGCGCAATGTCTGTCGCCCGAGCAGCGCCTCCACCTGCGCTCCGCGCATACCGCGCTGTTCCAGACGCCGGCATACCTCGGTGGCGCGCAGGCTGTCGCCGCCGAAGGCGAAGAAATTGGCGGTCGGTGTCAGCGTCCGGACCGGTACATCCAATGCCTCGGCCCATGCCGCGGCGACCACTTCTTCGACCATCGACAGCCGCCCCGCCGGCGCGGTATCGTCCGCCGACTGCTGTAATTCGATCAGGCCGGCCGCAGCCCGGCGATCCACTTTGCCGTTCGCGCTGCGTGGCACGGCATCGGCACGGACGAACGTTCTCGGCACCATATAGCCGGGTAGCCGCTGCGCCAGATGGGTCCGCAGTTCGTCGTCGGGAAGATCGGCGGCGCCGGCGAGTACAACGACCCCGCCCAGGGCGGAATTGCCGCCGATAGGCACCACCACCGCGTCCTCGACCACCGAGTGCGCGCGCAATATATGCTCCACCTCTCCGCATTCCACCCGATGTCCGCGGATCTTGACCTGGGCGTCGATCCGGCCGAGGAACTGCAGGATGCCGTCGGGCCGATAGCAGCCCAGATCTCCGGTGCGATACCAGCGAATTCCGTTGTCGTCGACGAGGAACCGGGCGGCGCTGAGCTCGGGAGCGTTGTGATAGCCCAACGCGACACCCGCACCGCCGATCCACAGTTCGCCCGGCACCTGATCGGGCTGATCACGGTCGTCCTCGCCGACCACCCGATACATCTGGTTGGTCAGCGGCGTCCCGTAGGGCACCGACGGCCACTCGGGGTCGACCGAATCCACCACGTACTCGTTGGACCAGATCGCCGCCTCGGTGGCGCCGCCCATGGCCACCAGCCGCGATCCCGGCACGAGTTCGGCCAGCCGGCCCGGCAGGACCAACGGAATCCAATCGCCGGACAACAACACCCGCCGCAAACTCGACAGCGCCGCGGCGTCCGATCGGGCGGCGATGAGCAGCATCTCCATCAGTCCCGGCACCGAGTTCCACACCGTGATCCCGAAGGAGCGCACCAGATCACGCCAGCGGAAGGCGTCGCGGCGGGCATCCTCGGAAATGGTGACGATCGCCGCACCGCATTCGAGCAGGCCGAAGATGTCGTAGACACTGAGGTCGAAGTCGAGTGCGGAGACTGCGAGCACCGTATCGGTGTGGTCGATACCGTTGCGGCGGTTAACATCCAGCACGGTGTTCAGCGCGGCGGTGTGCGAGACCACCACACCCTTCGGTTCGCCGGTGGAGCCGGAGGTGTAGACGATATAGGCAGGTTGCGCCGGGTCCACGGGTATCGGTTCGCCAGGTGTCTGGCCGAGCATCTCGGTGAGCGCGTACCGGGCCACGCCGTCGGTGCCGGTATTCCCGGCGTCGGCTCGCGCCCGGATCAGCGCGCGCATCCCCGATCGCTGTCGGATTCGCGCCAATCTCTCGGCCGGTTGGTCCACCGAGATCGGCAGATAGGTGCAGCCGGCCATGAGGACGCCGAGGACCGCGACGATCTGGGCCGGCCCCTTCGGCAGCTGAACGGCCACCACCGAGCCCGGCGCGTGATTTGCGCTCACCGTCGCGGCGACGGCACGGGCGTGGCGGTCCAGCTCGCCGTAGTCGAGTCCAGCGCGCGGTCCGACCAGCGCCGCCACCACCTCGTCACCGTCGTACTCGTCCGGCTGCCAGCGCACCGCGACCCGGTCGGGCTCGGTGAGTGCCCGTCGCCGGAACCCGTCATACAGCAGGCCGTCCGGAAGCGGGGCCTCGGTGGCGTTGCGCCGGGCCCGGATACGGCGCGAATGTGCGGGGAGGTCGACCAGTGCCGGTTCGTCCCAGTCGCCGCTGGTCAGCCATTCCAGCAGACCGGTGTAGGTGTCGAACATATCGTCGACCACCCCGGGCGGGAAACATCCGGACCGGTGATCCCAGGAAACCATCAGCTCCGATCCGATGGTGCAGATCTGGTTGTCGATCAACACCTGCGGTGTCATCGACGTCACTTCCCGGACCGCACCGAGGGTCGCGGTGGTCGGTTCGTCGAGCAGCGGGATATCCGCGGCGTAGGTGAACACAATCGGCGACAGCCCCGAATGCCCACCTCCGCGGGCGCTTTCCGCGCGCAGGACCGCGCTCGCGTCGGGATTGTCCAGTTCCGCCCGCAGTGCGCGCTGGGTATCGCGGATCAGGTCGGTCCACGATTTGCCCGGGGCGGCCGTACACCGGTGCAGCCGGGCCGCGGTGAAATCACCGACCGTCTGCGCGGTTTCCGGGGTCCGGCCGGACATCGTCACCGTGACGAGGAATGTCGGACGGGTCGACCACCGTTGCAGGACGAGGTCATAGCAGGCCAGCAACAGCGCGGCCCGGGTGACACCGGCCGTCCGGCAGGACCGGTCCAGCGCCGCGACCAGGGCGGGCGACAGCGTGTGGCGTCGGCGCCGGAATTCGATCGCCTGTTCGGCGGCCCGCGGAAGCTGCGGAGGTTCCGGCAGGGAGGCATCCGCCGAACTCTCTCCACCGCTCACCGACTTCCCGGAATCGGTCGCGGCGTCGGCGACCGTGGGGATCCCGGATGCCGGTGCGGCAATGCCCTCTTCGGGCGGGGCGGATACGGTGAACCCGTCGTCGATCTCGGGCAGCTCCGCCCCGCGATACAGGGCGGCGAGATCACGGACCAGGACGCCGATGCCGGTGATATCGGCGATTATCAGATCGACGGCCAGATGCAGGACCGAGGTATCCGGGGTGACCGTCAACTCCACGGCCCAGTTGTCGCCCGCGACCGGATCGAACCGGCGGTTACGCAACCGGGCGCGCACCTGCTCGAGATGTCGGTGCGTATCCGCGGCGCCGACAGTGTGGACGGGTATCGGCACCGGTGCTGCCGCGCAGGGTTCGATGATGTAGTGCTCGGCGCTGGGAAATCTGCTGCGCAGCATCGGATGTCGCTGTGTCAGCGTTGTCACCGCCGCCCGCAGCCGTTCGGGATCGAGCCGCGCCTCGGCGAATTCGAGATAGGTCTGGCATCCCACTCCGCCGAGCGGCTGACGCGAGTCCCGGCCGATCCAGTACGCCCGCTGTAAGGGGGTGGTGGGTATCGATCGCGCGGGGTTCGGCGGCCGGAAGGTCCCGTCCGGCACGGTCGTGCGCTCGAGCAGTGTCCGCCAGGCGGCCAGGGTCGGCGTCCGATAGAGGTCGGCGAAGGCCGGTCTGCTCCCCCTGGCCGCGGCCCAGGTCATGACATCCGCGGTCAGCATCGAGGTCAAGCCGCATTCCACCAGATCGGCCTCGGCGTCCAGCCGGTCCGGATGCACACCGAGCAGGCCGGCCACATAGTTGGTCAACTCGTCCCGACGCGCCCCGTCATCGGCCGCCGCGCCGGACTCGTACAGAACCGGCAGCGTTCCCGCCGCCAGCCGGTCTGCGACCTCGTGGCGCCGGATCTTGCCCGATGTGGTCAGCGGTAGCGTCCGGGGCCGCACCCAGACGATGCGATCGGGGGTGGTCTCGTGTTCGGCGAGTATCCGGCGGCGGAGAATCCGGGCCAGATCGTCCAGATCGTCCGCGCTCCGGTCGGTTTCGGCAACGAGCGTCCACGACTGATCCCCGAAGTCCGGCTGCACAGCGCACGCGCCGCCGCGGTCGACACCACATTCGGCGTTCTCGGCGGTGGCCTCGAGATCGTTCGGGAAATGGTTCCTACCACCGATCACGAGCAGATCTCGGTAGCGTCCGCAGATATACAGTTCGCCGTCCCGACGCGTCCCCGCGTCGCCGGTCCGGAGAAACGGCCCGCTGCCATCGGCGGTCACCGCCCGGAATACCGCCTCGGTGTCCTCCGGTCGGCGCCAATACCCTTGCGGTAGACCGGGTCCACCGACCCAGATCTCCCCGACCCGACCGTCCGGCAGGACCTCTCCACTGTCCGGATCGACGATGCGCAAATCCCAGCCCAGGGCGGAATCACCGCAGCCGACCAGCGTACGGACGCGGGCGGCGGTCGCACCGGTGACCACCACTGCCCGGCCCCGCTCCAACTCCGCGGCGTCGAAATCGGCCTGTCGCGGGCGGCGCGGGCGCAGGCTACCGCTCACCCCGAGGCCCGCCTCGGCGAGCCCGTATTGCGGTGCGAGGACCCGCGCGCCGAGTCCGGCCGGGGCGAAATGTTCGGTGAACTCGCGCACGCTGTCCGGGTGGATCGGTTCCGCGCCATTGGTCGCGATCCGCAGGCAACTCAGATCGAGCGCGGCGACGGCCTCGGCGTCGAATGCCTGGACGCATCGGCGGTAGCCGAGATCCGGTCCGGCGATCCAGTTTCCACGAACGGCGGACACGGTTTCCAACCAGATCCGCGGATCGCGCACGAAATCGTGCGGTGCGATGAGGGTCGCGCAGCCACCGGTGAGCAACGGTACGAGAACCCCCCAGAACATACCCATATCGTGGTAGAGCGGCAGCCAGCTCACTGTGTGGACGGGGTCCGGGCTGCGCCACATCGTGGTAGCGATCCCCACTTGGCGCAGGATCGAGGCATGGGTGTTGACCACGCCTTTCGGGCGCCCGGTCGACCCGGACGAATACTGTAGGAACGCCGGATCCGCTGGCCGGCGCGAAACCTGCGGCGCCACCGCGCCCCGATCGGCAGGGGTGCGCACCGGGATATCCGCGGTGCCGGGCTCCTGTGCCACCGCCTCGGTCAGTTCGGGGAGCGTGTACATCGCGGCCGGCTCGCAATCCCGCAGGATATGGCGGGCGCGGGCGAGGTACCGCTGCGGAGACCTCAGCGACGGCAGGTAGATGGGCACTGGTAGTCCCCCGGCCGATAGTACGGCCAGGAAACCGGCCACGAAGTCGACCCCACTCGGCAGGGCCAGCACGACCCGTGCCCCGGACTCCAGATCGGCGAAAGCGCTGCTGGTCGCTGCGACCCGCTCGGCCAGCTCCGCATAGGTCCATTCCCGGGTTAGGCCGACCGCGACGGTACGAAGCGCGATCCGATCCGGACAGCGTTGCGCGCAGTCGTCGAATACCTCGCTAACGGACCGTTGAACAGCGGCGGATTCGGCGGACAGCGAATGGGGGGCGGTACTCAAATCTCTTGTCTCCATTCTCAGCCGCACCGCACATACAGCGGCACACGGCGGCGGATCTTGCCGCGTTCACGCGATAACCGACGACGACGGCGGTCGAACTGCTCGCGCAAGGTGGACTCTGCGTGTCATGTTAACGCAAATGGTTTCCATTACCTATCGCCTATAGTGGGAGCACCGTGGACCGAGCGACGGTCGACCGGCCGCAAGGAGGAAGCGACATCGATACCGCAACAACGGAATCGGCGACACTCGCAGACGGTGCTCGCCGACGGTGGACCACCGCCGTCGCGGCGCTGTCCTGCTTTCTGATGACCCTTGACGTCACCGTCGTCAATGTCGCGCTTCCGGAGATCCAGTCAGATCTCGACGCTTCGCTCGACAGCCTCCAGTGGACGGTCAATGCCTACGTTCTGGCGTTCGCCGCCCTCTTGCTGACTGTCGGCAGCCTGTCCGACAGGTACAGCCGCCGGTCCCTGTTCCTGGCCGGACTGGCGGTCTTCTCCGTGGCCTCGGCGTTGTGCATGACGGCACGCTCGGACACGGCCCTGATCGCGGCACGCGCCGTGCAGGGCGTCGGCGGCGCACTGGTGTTCGGGACCTGCCTGGCGCTGGTCGCGGACGCCTACATCGGTGCCGCGGAGGAGATGCGACGAAAGGCGGTGGGCGCCGCGATAGCCGCCGGCGCCGCCGCGGCGGCGCTGGGCCCGCTCATCGGCGGCGGGCTGGTGCAGGCCGGGTCCTGGCAGTGGATCTTCGCGGTGAATATCCCCATCGGGGTCGTCCTGATCGTCGCCACGGTCCTGCGGGTACCCACTGTCGAACGAGCTCCGGCGATCGACGGTGCCGTAGATCGCGTGGGAGCCGTCCTGGTGGTCGTTCCGTTGTTCACCGCCAACTATGGGCTACTGACCGGAGCGGACAGCGGATGGGGGCAGCCGAAGGTCATCGCCGCCCTCACCATCGCGGTGGCCACCGGATCGGGTTTCGTGTGGCTCGAACTGCGGCGGGGCGGTACCGCGCTGCTCGATCTCGGACTGTTCCGCATCCCCACCTTCGCCGCGGCCATCGTGCTCGGTTTCGTGGTGCGGCTGTTGACATTCGGGATCTTCCCGTTCCTCATCCTGTGGCTGGCCGGCGCCCACGAGATGTCCGCGTTCCGAACCGGGCTCGTCCTCACCGCGCTCGCGGTGCCGCTGATGATCGCCGCAGGGGTGGGGACCCCGCTGGCCCGGGTCATCGGAGTCGCTCGAACCATGACGCTGGCGATGATCATCACCGCCGCCGGCCTGTTCCTCGGCACCCTGATCGACGGGACCGGTCCCTGGCAGGCGGCTCTGCCGTGCCTCGTGGCGGTCGGCATCGGCTGTGGGCTCGCGATGCCGCACCTGATGAACCTCGCGGTCGATGTCGCTCCGCCCGACAAGGCCGGCATGGCCACCGGTGCGGCGAATACGGCCCTGCCGCTCGGCACCGCGGCCGGTGTCGCCCTGTTCGGCGTGGTGCTGTCGAGCCGGGTCCGCGCCGAGATCGACGCGGAGGCGGTGGGAGCCGGCGCGGAACGCTTCGCCGCCGCGGTGATCGCGGGCATCCTGCGCTATCCCAGCGCCGCGCAGACCGAACTCGCCATCTCCGCGTTCACCCACGGCCTGCGGCTCATCTTCGTCCTTGCCGGTTGCGGCGCACTGGCAGCCGCCATCATCTCGGCGCTGCTCCTGCGCAACGTCGACCGCCGCGACAGCACCCCCGCTACCGGGCAGACACCGACCGACACGAGAGGGAACCCATGATCGCCGCCGAAGCATCCATCCCTACGCCCTGTCGGCCGATTTCCACGATGTAATGGCCGTTCCATACCGGTACACCGAACGCGACGTTCTCGTCACCACACCGGAAGACGCGGACCCGATCACCGATCACGGAGACAGTTGACGACCCGTCCACGCAACAGTCATCAATGCACGGTACACATCGTATGTATGGTGCACAGTTTGATCTCGGCGTGACATCCACGACATAGTGTGGCCATGTCCGATTTCGGTCCCGCCGACAACCCAGCGCTGAATCGCCTCGTCTTCGAGCTGTCCCTGTTGGCCAGGCACTTTCCCGCCGCACTGCAGCGCCGCCCCGGGTTCCAGCTCGACCGCTCGGCCTTTTTGATCCTGACCCGGCTCGACCTCGACTCCCCGCTCAGCCTGCGCGAGTTGTCCGAAGCGCTGCAACTCGACATCTCCACGATCAATCGCCAGGTCGGGGCAATGCTCAAGCAAGACCTGGTCGACCGGGTTCCCGACCCCGACGGCGGCATCGCCCGCAAGGTCCGCGCCAGCGCCAAGGGGCTGGAACTCCTGGCGTCCGATCGGACACAGAGCCGCCATGGCATAGGAATGGTGGTCTCCGACTGGACGGATTCCGACGTCGATCAGCTGAGCAAACTTGTCGCGCGATTCAACCAATCGGTCGAGCACCGGGAAAACAATCCCTGGCCACGCCCACCAGGTCTGCGCTGAGCTCGGTCGGCAGGGCCTACTGGCACCCTCGCACCACAGCAACGGAACCCTGCCACAGTTCAGCAGGACCGCGGTCACCGCGCCCGACGTCGCCGCCGGTTCCGACGACGACCGCGACCACAGCAGCACCGTGAGCGGCAAGGCTCCTCGCACCACCGACGTGATGGCCGCGACCAGCACCGGTCGCGCTCGGGAGCTTGTCCAGATTCCGAAGGTTGTCGGTGCCTGCGCCTACGTTCGTGAACACAAACCGAGAGGAGCGACTGATGACTGGCGTGCGGACCTATCCAGCCGGAGTGACGTCCTGGATCGATGTGGAGCAGAACGACGTAGCGGCGGCGAAGGCTTTCTACGGCGGACTATTCGGATGGACATTCATGGAGGCGACCGCACCAGGCGCGCCGTTCCGATATGTCATTGCGCGACTGGACGGTAAGGATGTCGCCGGGATCGGCGGTCCCGCCGACATCGCTCGGGCACAACCGGCCGCTTCGGCGTGGAACACCTACGTGGCGGTCGACGACGCGCACGCCACGGCCGAACTCGTCACGGATTCGGGTGGGCGCATTGTCACACCGCCCGCAGTCGCGGGCGAGGGCGGGATATCGGTGGTGTGCGCCGACCCGGCCGGCGTGGAGTTCCGACTGTGGCAGGCGAAACGGCGGCCGGGAGCACAGATCACCAACACTCCGGGATCGTGGAACTTCAGCGATCTCCATGCGGTGGATACCGCCGAGTCGAGTTCGTTCTACGCCGAGGTATTCGGGTGGTCCATCGATGATCTCGGCTTCGCGACGATGATTCGCCGTCCCGGTTATGGGGACCATCTCGCTGCCACTACCGACCCAAACATTTACGAGCGGCAATCCGGTGACATGGTGCCTCCCGGATTCGCCGACGCCATCGGATGGCTGACTCCGGTTCAGGAAGCCAAGGCGTCGCACTGGCATGTCACGTTCACGGTGGCCGACCGCGACGAAACAGCAACTGCCGCAGTTCAGCTCGGCGCGACCGTGCTCTCGACCGCCGATACCGAATGGACGCGAGCCGTGCTGATCCGCGATCCGCAAGGCGCGGAGTTCACAGCAAGTCAGTTCACCCCGCCGGGATCTATGTCATAGCGTCGGACAAGGCGATCGAGGGCTGACCAACGGCAAATACCCAGTCGACGGTGTCGAGTCTGCGGTAACCCTCACTCCGTGTCACCGTGCGCCCCTTCCTCGTCGTACGGCCGGTTCATGGTGTTCTGGAACTTGATCGCCGCGGCAATACCCACCGGGACACCGAGCACCGCCGCGCCGGCGATGGCTCCCAGGCCACCGAGCACACCAGCACCGGCCAGGCACCCTGCGATGAGGGTGAGACCGCCGGCGTCGAGGATGGGCGCGCCGAAGACGGCGCCGCCCACCGCACCGACACCGCACCCGACAGCCGCACCGATCACACCGCCGGCCAGGGTTCCGATCCCGACCGCCAGATCGAACTCGTTGATCGCGGCCTGGATCGCCGTGTCGAACCGCTCGGTCTGCGGATCAGCGGTGATTTCGTCGAGGTGCATATCCGGCGTCGCGGCGCGCACCGCCGCCTTCACGTCCGCCGGAGCCTCGACGGCCTCGAGCGCCTTCGGCTTGACCGCGAAAGCCGGAATACCGGCCACCGCGTTGCCGGCCGCGTCCGTCACCTGGAACTGCCCGCCCTGGGTGATGAGGGTGGATATACCGGTCTCGATGACCACGGACTGGTCCAGAGTGCTGCTGGTGTACAGCACGCCCGGCGCGATCTCGGTGCTCAGTGTGCGCCCGTCCCGCGTCGCGGGTGCTGCCAGCGCGGTAGCGGCCCCGGTTCCCACGGCAGTCACAACCGTCAAAGCGGCAACAGTAGCGCGGGTGATCTTGTTCATGTACGCCCTTATCTCTGATATGCACTGACAACGCAGTGTCGGATGGTCCGTAGCCGAGTCGGCCGCCGATCATGGGTGCGCATCCCTGAGCACCACAACGACGTGCCCACTTGATCTCCGCACCGTCCGCTGAGCTCTCGACTTCACGGAAATTTAACGACAACGATTGTCGTTGTCCATCGCGTCGGTTCCGCCGCGGGCCGCTGATGCAAAAGGGGCATCGTCGGCGTGCGCCGACAGGCAAGCCGAACGGCAGGCGAAATCTTTTCTCGCACTCAATTTTCAGACAGCCGAACGCTGCAATGTCGCTGCCGGATCCGACAGGCGGCCCACATGGTCGCGGTAACCGAGCACACCTTCGACCGGACTCACCGAATACCGCAGCGGTACGTGCCCCGCACCACACGGCCGTCGCACGACAGCCATCCCCACCCGCATCGTGGTCCGACCCCGATCAATTCACCAGCGTTCGGCGAGAGATTCCGATTCGCCCACGACCGGGTAGCTGCCGTTGCGGCCCACGATGCCTGCGTCGGTGATCCCGGTGACGCGTCCCCAGCCTCCGACTCGGACCAGTTCCAGGTCCGCGCGAGTGGCAGCGGATCGGCCATCGGCCGCGCGGACGGTTCCCAGGTCTTCGAGGATCGTGTCGATGGTGCCGAAGGATGCGGCGACTCGTAGGCGGCGGCCGGGTCGTGCGCCGGGAGATCGGCGCGGTCCGTGGGAGGTCCAGGCTATACGACAGTCAGGTGGAATTCGCCGAAACGGGCAACCTCCGCGTTCACAGGCGCGGCCCAGAACGAGGATTCCGGCGTACCTGCCACTCGATCTCCGCTCTCTCGCACACGAGGGCAGGTGAATCAGCCTAGGCGAGGCCCACTGCGGCCCAGGCTGATTCGCCCTCGCGAGATTTGCTCACAGGTGGCGTGCGACGGGCCCGCGCGCGACCCCGGTGCGGTTGGTGAGCCAGACCGGAGCGACCGCGGAGCGCGCGGCATACTCGTCACTCGCGCTCGGCACCTGGCTCTTCTCGACGTGGGCCGAGTCGTGCGCCGCGAGCCACGCGCGATCTATTTCCTGCGCGGGCGGTTCGTGATCGACGATCGGATACCCGGCCATCTGTGCGGGTTCCGGCTCGCCTGCCCGGTGTGGCGCCGCCGCGGCGAAGGGCCGATCTCCGGCCTCGCGGACGCGAGATGACGTATCCGGCGCGATCAGTGCGCTCTGTTCCGGGTGTCGCGCAGAATCGGTTTCCCGCGCGGTCGGTGCGGGACCCTCGCCCGATTGCGCGGACATCGGTCCCCAGTGACCGCGTGCGATCGATTCGGAAGGCAACTCGGCTGATCCCGAAGGGGCGACCCACTCGGCTTCCGCCGCAGCGGACGCCGGGGTGTTCCGCTCGTGCTCAACAGCATTGGGGCGCGATCCCGGCGGCACAATCGGTACCGGCGCCGCCTGCGCGCTGATCTGCTTATGCGCCAGCGTCTGCCGCAACGCCGCCGCCAATCGAGCATCCAGGTCGCCCGCGCCGGCATTGCCCCCGGCAGACGGTTCTCTGCCGCCCGGGGCCGGCTCGCCCGCAAGGGTCCCCCTTGCGCCCGACCGCGGGTCGGTAGTCGCCTGCTCCGGCATCATGGCAGCAGGATCAGCGTTGCCCGTCGCGATTTCGAGTTCCGCGGTGGGGTGCTCCGCGGAATCGTCCGACGTGCCCGGTTGACGCTCCACGGCGTCGGCGGGGTGCTCTTTGGCGCTGCGAGCGGTGGCGGGCTGCTCGGTGAGAATGCTCGGCAGGATCTGATTCCCGGCGCCGCCGACCTGAGTGAGCGCCGCGAGCCGGGCCTGGAGATCTTCGTGGTCCGGCACAGCAGCGGTCGCCTGCTCGATGGCTCGCCCGTAGCGCTCGGCCACGAGTCTGTGCGTGACGAGCGCGACGCCGATCATGATCGGCGCGATCGCGTGGATCCCGATCCCGCTGACCGCTCCCGCCTTGATATAGGGGAAGGTATTCAGCGCGATACTCGCGGTCAGCAGTACACCCTCCACGGTGTAGACCTGCCACAGTCTATCGATCACACCCCACTCGGCGGTATCGCCGGTGGACAGCATCAACGCGACGAGTACCGCGCTGATCAGAGCCTCCAGACCGTAGGACAGCCACCACATCGGATTCGTCATGCCGCCGTTCGGCGCGATGTTCTGCTGCACGGTGACCGCGGAGAACAGCATCGAGAACGCCACGACACCGGTGAGCAACCCCAGCACTCGTGGTTTGCGCTGGTGCAGGCGAGCCACTTTCGCGTGCGGACTACTGCTGTGGCGCTGTTCGCCGATCGCTTGCGCGGCACGCAGCAGGTCCGCGGCCTCGCGTTCGGCCAACTCCGCAGCCGTGTGCCGCACCCGCGCCGCGGCGTCGGCGGCCGCTTGGATGCGCGCCCGCTGCTCGTTGCGTTCGTGGTCACGCACAAGCTCCGCCAGCTCGCGGGCAGCGGCGAGCTCCCGCTGCGACAACGCCTCCAGCAGGGCTGGATCGTCCTGGTGCGCCAGCCGCTCGTGCGCAATCTGTACCCGGTCCGGCAGCGCGCCGGCCACCAGATCGTCCACCGGCGCCGCCGTAGCGGGCGCAAGGGTCGTGAAACGACGGATCATCAGCAAGAACCTTTCCGACGATGCAGTGTTCCAGACTCAGCGAGCCAGAACGACATCCGCCCGTTGGCGTCTATCCGCCGAACGCGACGACGGCCTCGTCCGAGACCAAAGAATAGATCCGAACGGCGTCATCGAAAACCGTTGGGCCAGATTGTCGTCGACGAGGGGCGGAATCGACCGTCGGGCGGCGGCAGGACTTCCCGAAACAGCGAGCACGGACTGCGCAGATCGGCAGCCGTATCCAGCCACCCCGGCGGCACGGCCGTCGATGCCGGGCCGCCCCCGTCGCGCGCACGGGGACGGACATCCCGGGAACGCGATCACGGGTATGGCGCGCCCAGTAGCCCGTGGCGTCATCCACCGGGATGTCAGCATGAACACGAATTCTGTTTGCGCGGTGTGCACTTCACGGCGCCGGCTGCCCGCGAGTGATCGAAGACCGGAAGGCTGCACCTCGCCGGCGGAACGCCGTGTCGATGCCCGCAGTGGGCATCGACACGGCCGCTGGTGCACTCGGAGTCGGTTGCTCCCATCGATCGCGCCCTCTCGAACCTTTTTCGGATATTTCCATGGGCACCGAGATCAACATTGTTCCGAAACGACACCGCAAATAATGCTCCGATTTCTGCGTCAGACCATTGCGTTGACAACCGGCAAGAATTCGAAAATTGATCAGTGCGTCAATCGGAAACCGACATGACACCATCCTGCCGGGCCCGAAATGTGCCACCAAGAGTCGATGGCTACAATAACCGAACATAAGTAATACGTGAATATCGCCCATCGATGGTGGTCGACGCACCGCCGGCCTGCCACGCCCATTGCGCTGCGACCGTACGCTCGGAAGCGGTACGCTGATCGACGTCCGGTTTCCTACGGTGGTGAGGAAGGTGGCGCTGTGTCGACGACAGATCGCGACTGGAGCAAACCGGCGGCTATGGCCATACCGGCGGACGGTTATTTCGAGCTGGAGCGGGGCCGATACGGTCCTATCTATCCACGTACGCCTGCCTCCTACGGTTTTTCGATCATCGCCAAGGTGAAGCCTGGCCGAGAAGAAGCCATTCGCGAGTACGGCAAACAGATCGAGGATGCGGTCGCGAATGAGCCGGGTGTGCTGGCGCCACTGCGGCTGCACTACCTGCGATGGGTTTTGTTCGATATCGGCTCCGGATTGCATTTCCAATATCAAGGCATCTTCGATACCGATTTCGACAAATACACCGAGGATGCGGTGGCGCTCTTCGCCCAGACGGGGATAACCACCGTATTCACCAACCTCGAAGGATTTCCCGAGGATTGGAAGGAAAACCCGGGCGCCTTCGCCCGATTCGTCCGAGAACACCATTTTCCGAGCTTCCTCGAATACGGTGAATACCCCTACGTCACCGCCGAGGAAATCAAAAAAGCGCTGCGCATCAAGGCATCGTTCTCCGATATGCTCGACCAGATGCAGTGAGCGCGCCGTCGACGCTCGAGCTCGACGATATCCAACACATCCTGCTGACCCGCACCCCAGCGATGACGGGCCGCTACGAGTTCCTGTCGTTCGACGACCCCACCGGAGGGCGGGCCTGGCTGGCCGCGCTGCTGGATCGAGTCCAGTCGGCGGCAGACGCGCGCGCCACGATGGATAGTTCCCAGCGCTGGATCACCCTGGCCTTCACCTGGAAAGGGCTGCGGGCGCTCGGGGTGTCGGAGCAATCGCTCGCCACCTTTCCCGACGAATTCCGGGAAGGTATGGCCGCACGCGCCGACATCCTGGGCGACACGGGCGCCAATAGCCCGGATAATTGGACGGGCGGGCTGGCCGGTGACGACCTGCACGCCATCGCGATCTTGTTCGCCCGCACCGACACCGAACACCAGCGATGCACGGCCGAGCACCACAAGCTCGTGGCCCGCTGCCCTGGCGTGCGGGTGTTGTCATTTCTGGATTTGAACGCGACGCCACCCTTCGACCACGCCCACGACCATTTCGGATTCCGAGACCGGTTGTCCCAGCCGGTGATCGAAGGCTCGGGCCAGACCCCGACGCCGGGCTCCGGCCCCGCACTGAAGCCCGGCGAATTCATCCTGGGCTACCCGGACGAGGAAGGGCCGCCGCACGGCCTTCCGCAGCCGCACGCGCTGTCCCGCAACGGCAGTTATATGGCTTACCGGCGACTGCAAGAACACGTCGGCGCGTTTCGGACCCATTTGCGCGAGCACGCCGACACTCCGGAGGAGCAGGAACTACTGGCCGCGAAGTTCATGGGCCGCTGGCGCAGCGGCGCGCCCTTGACGCTGGCCCCCGAGCACGACGATCCGCAACTGGGCGCGGACCCATTGCGGAACAACGACTTCACCTATCGGGATATGGACCCGCACGGCTACGCAGTTCCGCTCGGCTCGCACATCCGGCGACTCAATCCGCGCGATACCGCAGTCAACATGAACCGTCGCAGAATGATTCGCCGCGGCGCCACCTACGGGCCCGCACTACCCGAGGGCGAACCCGACGATGGGGCCGATCGAGGCATCGCCGCGTTCATCATCTGCGCCAGCCTGGTCCGCCAGTTCGAGTTCGCCCAGAACGTCTGGATCAACGACAAGACATTTCACGAACTCGGCAACGAACGCGATCCCATCTGCGGCACGCAGGACGGAACCCTGGAGTTCACCATCCCCAAGCGGCCCATCCGCACAGTGCTCACGGGCCTGCCGGCCTTCACCACGCTCAGAGGCGGCGCGTACTTCTTCCTGCCGGGGATCAACGCCCTGCGATATCTCGCGACGCTCGACAGCCGAAAGGTGACATCATGAGCGCCCTTTCCTTCGCCCGCACCTACAACCAGAACCATGTCCCGCGCACGCATGATGGGCACCGGCGGATCAGCATCTATTGGGCGTGGAGCTACCCGTGGGAGGCCCAACGCGATCCCGCCGAAATGTACAATCGCTTCTCCACGATGACCGAAGTCCGCAATGCGACGTGGCCGGCCTACGAGACCCCCGAGTACGCCGCGACGCACTTCCTACAAGGCATTGCCGGCACACTCGAGCTGTTCCATCGCTCGACTCTGGCGTTTCAGCGGCTGGCCGGTGCGGCGACCGGTCATCCCGTCGCAGTGTTCCAGCGCATCGATCAGGCCGGTTACCGCTTGCCGATCGACGAGCGGATCCTGGCCGATACCGACACGCTGATGGTATTCGGGCTCGATCACGTCCTCTCCGAACAGGAAGCCGCAGTCGACGAGTGCGCCGCGATCCGGGACTGGTTGCAACGCGAAGACACCTGCTTACTTTTGGCGCCACACCACGATGTCGGCTTCACCGACGATTACACGCAACGGCAAACCGAATACGAGCATCACGGCGACCCGCTGGTCCCCCGTCAACAGAGGTTCGGCCAGTACACGCGCTCCCTGATGAATGCGCTCGACGTGCCGGTCCACAACAAGTGGGGCCTACGACCCGCGGTCGTCGACGGCAGCGGCGAGATCGCTCCCCTGACCGGATTCCGCGATCTGGACACACCACACCTGCTGGATAACGTCACCACCTTCAATTTCCACCCCCATCTGCCGCACTACGAACTCACCGCACCAGAAAGCGAATCCCTCCGGGTCCTGGCACGTCAGCGCGTCGACCCCACCCGACCCCACCCCTTCACCGAGGCAGGCAACACGGAATTCAACACGCTGATCTGGATGCCACCCACCGGCCGGCGTGCCGGCGACATCGTGCTCATCGACTCCACGAACTTCACCACACTGTTCGGCGGCACCGACAGCCTCGAGAACCTGTGGCACAACGTCGCCACCATGAAATGACCACTAGCCGAGTGGCGCTCAGGCGGTGTCGGGCGCGCTTGTCGGAGAAAGCCCCATTGCCGCCTCTGCGACAATTCATGCGCCTGGGCTTCTGCACAATCGAGCCCAGGCGCAACATGTTGAAACGGAACTCCACAACGTTCCGCCACGAACCAACGTCACGACGAAGGCGCGATGTATTCGCACTGCAGGTCGGACACGCTAGCGATGTGCTCGAAGTCGTAGTCCGCGGCAAGCACGGTCGCGTCGTTCACGATGGCATAGCCGGCGATGAGGATATCGTGCGAGCCGGCCGCCCGAACGAGCCCCGCGTTCCACAGTGCTGCCTGGATATCGAGCACGAGCGATTCGTCGGGTGGATGCTCGAGCGGGAATCCGAGGGAGATCTGCTCTCGGTAGTTCGCGTGGTCTTCGGGCGTCCGGGCGCTGTGGCAGAACTCGAGCACCTGCGGCGGGCAGGTGACGAACAGGTCGGCCGGTGCTCGCTCGATACGCCGCAGGCGCGCAGTGATATCCGGGTCCCCAGTGGCCAACCTCGCCCAGACCGAGTTGTCAACGAGGTAGTCGGTCACGAGGACTGGGACTCGCCCGGAGAGACCACCGGCGCGCCGAGCTCGTTGTCGAGGTCGGTCAGTCCTGCGATACCGTCGATCATCGCGCCCTTCTGCTTCGAGGCGATGAGCCGGCGCAACGCGAGGTCGAGGACGGCTCGGTTCGATCGCTCGCCCGTGAGCGCTCGCGCACGCTCGATCAGCTGCGGATCCAAGTCGACGCTGGTGACTGCCATGATTACCCCTCCCGTATATTATATGACTGATTATATATCAGGCGGCGTTACGGGGACACCCCAGCCGTACCGGGACTCCAGCTCGAGCATGAGGACCAAAGCCACCTACCCGAGCCACCGCGCTCTCACTCGCTGCGATTCCTGTTCCACAGCTGATGCGTCAGACCGCTGGATGTGCTGATGGACTCAACACTGAATCGCTCTTCCAGGCCAGTGAGGTGATCCCAGATCCGAACACCGGCACCGAGCACGATCGGAACGATCGACACGTGCAGAAAATCAATGAGATCGGCCTCGAGGAACTCGCTCACGGTGGACGGCCCGCCACCGATCCGAACGTCCAACCCGCCGGCCGCATCTTGCGCCAAGCGAAGCGCCTCCTGCGGCGAGGCATTCACGAAGTGGAAACTGGTGCCGTTGTCGAACTCGAGTGTTTTGTGCGGGTAATGGGTCAGAACGAAGACCGGAGTGCGGAAGGGCGGCGCATCTCCCCACCATCCATTCCAGCCGTCATCCGGCCATTCGCCCGCCTGCGGGCCGAACTTGCGACGACCCATGATCTCCGCTCCGACCCCCTGCCCCCACATACTGAACATGGCGCGGTCCACGGTCACCGGTTCGTCGATTCCGTGAATGCCGTGGATGACGCGTCCGTCGAACTTGCCGAAGAGCGCCTGCGCTCCGCCGATCGGCGCTTCGAGCGTCACGTGATCGCCGGCGGCATACCCGTCCGAGGAGACGAAGAGGCTGTGGACTCGCGTACGCGACACAATGACTCCAATACAGGTGGTTGCAAAATAAAATCACTCGTACCGTAGCGTAGAGTGGTTTCCATCTGCAACCACTTTGGAGGTCAGGTGGCGAGAGAACAGCTCCGATCAGGGTGCGCAATCAATGCGGCGGTCGAGGTGCTGGGCGACGCTTGGAGCCTGATCGTGCTTCGCGACATCGTTTTCGGCGGTCGCCGACACTTCCGCGAACTCCTGGCGCGCAACGACGAAGGCATCGCGTCGAACATCCTCGCCAACCGCCTCCGAAATCTGGTCGAGGAGGGCCTGCTTTCTCGTGACGATGCGACGCGGGGGCAGCGGGCGGCGTATTCGCTCACCGAGGCGGGAATTCAGACGGTTCCGGTGATGGTGACCCTCGGGACCTGGGGCATGCATCATCGACCCACCTCGCACGCGTTGAGCGTGCGCGCTCACATCCTGGCCGAGTCCCCGGACCTCGTCGACGACCTCATCGACGAGCTCCGCGAGATTCACCTCGGCATTCCGCGACGCGCCCCCGAACGCCCCCTTGCGTCCGAACGACTGCAGCACGCGTTCGAGGCCGCCATAGCGAGAGCGGGGGCATGGTCCAGTGGCAGCGACGCGCCCGAACCAGCAACCTCGAACGCCGACCTCTGAACGTTCGGGCGTCCCGACGCCTTCGCAAGAAGCCCTGAGGTTGAACCGAAACGCGACTACATGTTGAACGGAATTCGACCCTCTTGACATCGATCAGCCAAGCTACCTCTGCCCCACTGCGCGACGGTCGGTAAACGGCCGAAGCGGCGCTCACAATTCCTGCGGCACAACAAGATTCATCGGAATCGGCTCCCAGTACTCCAATAGGCGCACATTTGGAGCAGAGGTTGGACGGTGACACAACGAAGTCCACATGCCCATGTCGCCGGCCGCTCGATAATGCCGGGTTCTGGGTGTTCGCAGGAACGTGGACACGATCTTGGCTGCACCGATGAATTCTCGATGGATCCGTCGTCGATACCTCTGGATACACCAACAGCGGTGGGCCAGAGCAGAGCAATCGATCCGGACAGTGATCCGGCGGGGTGAGCGGGAGGCGCAGTGAGCGGTACCAGAGTGTTGGTGGCGGGGGCGAGTATCGCGGGGCCCGCGCTGGCCCACTGGTTGCGTCGACGGGGGGCCGAGGTGACCGTGGTGGAGCGGGCTCCCGCGTTGCGTCCGGGTGGGCAGGCGGTGGACGCGCGCGGAGTGACCAAGGAGGTCATCCGGCGGATGGGACTGGACCCGGCGGTGCGCGCGGCCTGCACCCAGACCATCGGCGCGCACACCGTGGACGTGGACGGCAACGTTCTGGAGACCTTCCGCGTGGACGACGCCGGCGGCGACGGATTCATCGCGGAGATCGAGATCCTGCGCGGTGACTTGTCGCAGGTGCTATACGACGACACCCGAGACGGTGTCGAGTACGTCTTCGGCGACCGGATCGCCGAACTCACCCAGGACGCGGACGGGGTCGACGTGGCTTTCGCAGGTGGCGATCGGCGGCGTTTCGAGCTGGTAGTCGGGGCGGACGGGCTGCATTCGGCGCTGCGCACAATGGTTTTCGGGCCGCACGAGCAGTTCGTTCGCCACCTCGGGCACGTGCTGGCCTTTTACAGCGTGCCCAACGAGTTCGGGCTGGACAAGTGGCTGATCGAGTACCAGGAGTCCGGGCGCTCGGCCGGCCTGCGGCCCATCCAGAACGCCACCCGGGCGATGGCCATGTTCTCCTTCCCCGCGGCCGACCTCGTCGTCGACTACCGTGACGTCGCGGCCCAGAAGCGCCTGCTGCGTGAGCGAATGGCCGGTCTGGGCTGGTTGACCCCGGGCATCCTCGCGCATCTGGACGACACCCCGGACTTCTACCTCGACCAGGTCGCCCAGGTGGTGATGGACCGCTGGTCGAGCGGGCGGGTGGGGTTGCTCGGGGACGCGGCGTTCAGCTCGTCGCCGATGTCCGGGCAGGGCACCGGGCTGGCCCTGGTCGGCGCGTACCTGCTGGCCGGTGAGCTGGCCGCGGCCGGGTGGGACCCGGAGGCCGGGTTCGCCGCATACGAGGAGCGGATGCGCTCGTTCGTCGAGGCCAACCAGCAGATCGCCCAATTGAACGCCCGCAGCCGCGACGTCCCCGGGCCGGATGCCGAGCCGGGCCCCGATTTCGCCGGAGAGTGGTTCGCCGAGCTGGTCGAGCGTGCGATCAACGGCGTCAAACTGCCCGACTACGCAGGGGTGCCGGACTCCGGAGCCGGCCGGACCGCCGATCACTGTTGTGACCAAACCAGAATGTCGGGTGCCGCATCGGGATCGAGTTCTTCGTGATTCGGGTTGGCGTGATGCCGGGTGTGCTTGTCTGGCCACTAGCCGTAACCCAGGCCGATGCCGGCGTTGCCGCCGCCCAAAATACACTGTTTCGAGAGTGATGTCTCAAGTCGCCAGATCCTCGAAAGCCACCGTGCCTGACATGGCCGTCACAGTAACCGGACACACCGACAGGAATGGTGGGGCTGCTCCGCTTCGGAACTCGACGGCAACAACACCAACAAGTAGAACTGAGCCCTGTCCGATTGGATGGTGCTCAGCCTATTGGGGGCGTGTCGGCAGTTGAGGACCGGCTGATCAGTCGGCGCGTTGCGCGCAATAGGAGCGGAGACCGGGGCGCCGCCGCGCCGCCGAACGTCCTGTAGTACCGATTTCAGGACGGACAGGCATGGACGCATAGCGCCGTGCGCCAACTCCTTCGGAAGCTAGGATCAATTGTTCGCTTGCTGCTCGTACCAGGTCCGCAACCGTTGCAGAGCGGACCGCAGGGTGCCGTCGCCAAGTGCCGCGAGTATTGTGCCGTCGCTGAAGCGCTCGCCACGGACCACGGCGGTCAGCACGCGGGCGGCGTCGGCGACAGGGGCGGTATCGAGGCCCCGGCCGCCCGGATAGGCACTCTCTAGATCCCACTTCATCCAGGGGAAGCCCACGATTGCATGAACTTCATAGATTGCCTGGATCATTCGTTGGATCGCGTCGCTGTAGTCGACGTAGGGCATCGACAGAGAGCCGTCGGAATTCTCGAACCGCCAACCCGCCTGGGACTCTGGATCCTCGGTGAGAACTTCGCCGACCGCGGACCACAGTTGCTCCCATGCTTCCGGGCGTGCGGCACGGAGGGCGGATTCGATGGCGGGATTCTCGCCCGGGTCGGGATGGTAGGGGTTGGCCCGCAATTCAGCCTCGGCCTGCCGCACCTTGCGGTTGTATTCCGCGAACTGAGCCTTGATTCGGGCCATCTCCTCCTCGGTGTAGCCGGGCAGAACGTACCCGGAGTTGTTGCCGAACAACCTTTTCCACCATCGGGCCAATTTTGCTCTTTCGGTTCGCTTGGAAGGCACTCTGCCCCAGGGATTATCCAGGATCATCAACCGACTTGCCCCGCTGAGACAGTCAGCTGCCGCCGGAGTCCGGCAGGGGGCGACCTAGCAGGCAGTCAGAGGCAGACAGCGACCGACACGCCGACAGCACCCAGGCCCCACCTTGGGGCATCAACAGACCAGTCGCACCAAGTCGAACGCCCCGGCCCAAGGATGGGCTCGGGGAAGGAAGACGACAAACGCATCGCCGAAATTATCAAGGGAGCGCGGGCTCTCGATTGGGCGGAAGACGAATACCAACTCTTCCTCCTCACCCGCAATAATGCCGGAAGCGATAGCGCCCTCCCGCTGAGCGCCATCGCCCTGCGCATGGTGGCCTGTGTCGAGCCGGCCGGGTTCCATCCGGTGCGTCGGTTTTCGACGACAGATGCCTTGCTGCTCGGCATCGTGGTTGATCCGCGGCTGAGAATGCATTCTGCTACAGCCGACCAACCCCACTACACCTCTGTATCGTTGGGTTTGAGGGCGACTGTTGAACTCGAGACACATCGGGCGCTCCCAATCTTCGACGCAGAGACGATCATCAAACCGACCGAAAATCAGCGGAGTCTCGACCAGCACTACACGCGCTGGGCTACTTCTTCGCAGACGCTAATCCGCTTCGGAACTCGACCACGTCACCATCGGCCATGACGTAGTCCTTGCCCTCCATCCGGACCCTGCCCGCCGCTTTGGCCGCGGCCATCGAGCCTGCCTCGATCAGGTCGTTGTAGGCGACAACCTCCGCCTTGATGAACCCGCGTTCGAAGTCGGTGTGGATGACGCCGGCGGCCTTCGGCGCGGTGTCACCCTGGTGGATGGTCCAGGCACGGGATTCTTTCGGGCCTGCGGTGAGGTAGGTCTGCAGGCCGAGGGTGTGGAAGCCGGCGCGGGCGAGGGCGTGCAGACCGGGCTCGGTCTGACCGATGGATTCCAACAGTTCGATCGCCGACTCCTCGTCCAGTTCGAGCAGCTCGGCTTCGACCTTCGCGTCGAGGAATACCGAATCCGCTGGGGCTACCGAGGCTTTCAGGGCCGCGACCTTCGCTTCGTCGGTGAGCACCGCTTCATCGGCGTTGAAGACGTAGAGGAAAGGTTTGGTGGTGAGCAGCGAAAGTTCTTTCAGCAGTTCGGTATCCACCTTGTCGCTCGCGGCGAACAGGGTGGTGCCGCTGTCGAGGATCTCCTGCGCGGTCTTGGCGGCGTCGGCGACCGGTTTGCGGTCCTTCTTGACCTTGGCTTCCTTCTCCAACCGCACGACCGCTTTCTCCAGGGTCTGCAGATCGGCGAGGATGAGTTCGGTCTCGATCACCTCGATGTCGGCCGAGGGATCGACCCGGCCGTCGACGTGCACCACGTCGTCGTCGGCGAACACCCGCACCACCTGGCAGATGGCGTCGGCTTCGCGAATGTTGGCGAGGAACTTGTTGCCCAGGCCCGCGCCCTCGGAGGCGCCCTTCACGATGCCCGCGATGTCGACGAAGGACACGGTGGCGGGCACGATGCGCTCGGAACCGAAGATCTCCGCCAACTGGTTGAGCCGAGGATCGGGCAGCGGGACCACCCCGACGTTGGGCTCGATGGTCGCGAACGGATAGTTCGCGGCGAGCACATCGTTCTTGGTCAACGCATTGAACAGCGTCGACTTTCCGACGTTGGGCAGGCCGACGATTCCGAGGGTGAGACTCACGAGGAACAGAGTCTACGCGGCACACCGACCCCGCTACCCCGCGCCTGCCGCAAGGCAGCACCGCGCCGCTCTCGCGCGGCCGATCGGCCCGATGCCCAGTTCGAGGAGTTCAGGGATGCCAGGCGCTTTTCGACCTGTGGTCGGTCGGGATCGGGCCGATGTGTGGGGACCAGTATGTTCAGGGGATCAGCACTACTTTGCCGAGGTTGGCACGGCGTTCGATGACGGCGTGCGCTTCGGCGGCGTCCTCGAGTGCGAACTCGGCGTGCACGGCGGGACGCAGCTGGCCCGACGCGAAGTACTGCCACAACTCCTGACGCCAGTGCTCGTATCGATCGGGCTGCCCTCGCGCGATGCGGGCCAGCTGGAAGCCGACCACCGATTTTGCGCCGACGAGCAGGTCATACGCCTGGATGGCTCCGCCACCGGAGCTGTAGGCGACCAGCCGGCCACCGGGCACAAGGGCAGCGATCGCGGGTGTGAGCAGATCGCCGCCGACCGCGTCGAGCACGTAGTCGACGGGCTCGCCCCAGGACTCCTGGCCGTATCCCACCACCTCGTCGGCGCCGAGCTGCCGCACGAAATCCGCCTTGGCCGGATCCGATACCGCGCCGACCACACGCCCCGCTCCGCGCACCCGGGCCAGCTGGACCGCGAGGTGTCCGACGCCGCTCGCGGCAGCGGTGATCAGTGTCGACTCACCCTGCTGTGGGGACGCGGCGTCGAGCGCGCCGAGTGCGACCAGACCGCTGCGTACCAGTGCGACGGCGTCGACCGCCGAGGCACCGTCGGGAATCGGCGTGGCCATGGCCGCCGACAGCAGCGCGTACTCGGCATACCCGGGTCCGAACACCAACCCGGTGATTCGATAGCCGGGCGCCCACCCCTCGACGCCCTCGCCGACCGCGACCACCTCACCGGCGACTTCGCCGCCCAATGCGATCGGCGCACGCTGCTCGCGCACCTTCCGCACCACCGGCAGGGTCACCCCGATCGCCTCGACACGGACCAGGAGCTCGCCGGGGCCCGGCGTCGGCGCTTCGACCGATACGAGCTCGAGCACCTCGGGTCCACCGCTGCGCTCGTAGTGAACCTGCCGCATCGCACCTCCAGAAAACCGTTCGAAGGCGCAACGCTAACCGGACCGCGGTGCCACTACCCACCCATATAGCCGCGAAGGTGTGCGATCTCACCTCCGCGGGTTGCGGTCGGCGCGCCGTTCCAGACGCCGGAATTCCAGGCCGTTCGGCCGCAGGACATGTGGCATCGCGACAACGTTGCGGCCGGTACATCCCGAACTGTTCCGCTTCGAGACCCGCCTGCGCCGTCGTCCGCGTCTCGTGGCTCCCTCGGCGTACCGTAATCGACATGGAGCCGACCACAGAGGTGGTGATGGCGCGTCCGGCACCGGCGCTCGCGGCATTCGTCGACCGCTACGTCGGCTACCGCATGTCCGGGTTCGCCGCGGCGGTGCATCGCGGGTTGCCCTCGCGGCACATGACTTTCATCGTCGCCCTCGGCCCCACCATCGATGTCGTCGAGCAGACCGATCCGCGTCAGTCGCCACAAAGCTACCGCTGTGTGGTGAGTGGTCTGCAGGCGAGCACGGCGCTGATCGCGCACAGCGGATATCAGGAAGGCGTGGGCGTGCAGCTGACACCGCTGGGCAGCCGCACGCTGTTCGGGATGCCCGCGGCGGCGCTGTGGGACACCTCGGTCGAGTTCGCCGACCTGGTCGGTCCGGCGGGCATGGAATTGTGCGAGCGCGTGCAGCACGCGCCGACCTGGCCGGAACGCTTCGCGGCGTGCGACCGAGTGCTCTCGGCGCTCGCCGACCAGGACCGCGTGGTCGGGCCCGAGTTGACCTGGGCGTGGCGCACCGTGGTCCGTTCCGGCGGCGCGATCGCGGTCGGCCCGTTGGCCGAGGAGATCGGGTGGAGCAGGCAGCATCTCACCCGCCGGTTCACCCGGGAATTCGGCCTGGGCCCGAAACTGGCGGCGCGGATCACCCGGTTCGAGCGGGCCCGGCGGATGCTCGCGCGCACACCGTCGTTCGTCACCCTCGCGCAGGTTGCGGCCACCTGCGGCTACTACGACCAGGCTCATCTCGATCGCGATTTCGCCGAACTCGCCGGGGTCAGCCCAACGACCTGGCTGGCCGAGGAGATTCCATCCGTCCAAGACTCCGACGAGTTCGCGGGATGACGATGAACGACATGACAAATCCGACGACTGCCGAAACCGGCACCCGTACCGCGGTGTGGCCCACCCTGGCCTTCCGCGATGCCCACGCGATGGCCGCCTTCCTCGTCGCGGCGTTCGGCTTCCGCCAGAGCGCGCTCTACACCCGCGCCGACGATCCGTCCATCGTCGAACACGCGGAACTGCGCTGGCCGCTGGGCGGCGGCATCATGTTCGGGTCGGCGGGCAAGGACGACGGCCCGTTCGGCGCGCGCCCGCCCGGCCACGACGCGGTCTATCTGGTCTGCGAAAACCCCGACGCCTTGTTCGCCCGCGCCACCGCCGCGGGCGCCGACGTGGTGCAGGGCCTGCGCGACGAGGAGTACGGCTCCCGCGGTTTCACGGTCCGCGATCCCGAAGGCAACCTCTGGAGTTTCGGGACCTACTGGGGCTCCTAGCGACCGCCGACTCCCGACAGCGCGATGCCACGGATGAACGCGCGCTGGGCTATCGCGTAGATCACCAGCAGCGGAAGCAGAATGATCACCGCGGTAGCCATGAGGAGGGGCCACTGGGTGTGGTACTGCCCCTGCAGCCGTACCAGACCCAGGGTCGCGGTGGCGATGTCGTTGCGTTGGATCATGACCAATGGCCAGAGGAAGTCGTTCCACACCGTGATCCAGGTGAGCACGGCGAGCACCATCAAGGCGGGGCGGGTGTGCGGGAGCAGGACTCGCCAATAGACCTGCCAGGTGGAGCAGCCGTCGAGGATCGCCGCCTCCTCCAACTCGGTCGGCAGTGTCCGGAAGAACTGGCGCATCAGATAGGTGCCGAACGCGCTGCCGAACAGGCCGGGCACGATCATCGCCCACGGGGTGTCGACCCAGCCGAAGGCCCGCATCAGCAGGAACTGCGGAATCACTGTCACGGTCAACGGCACCATCAGCGTGCCGAGATAGGCGAGGAACAGCACTTCGCGTCCACGAAAATGCAAGCGCGCGAAAGCGTAACCCGCCAGCGAGCAGAAGAAGACCTGGCCCGCTGTGACACACAGCGCGTAGACGGCCGTATTGAGCAGCATGCGGCCGAGCGGCAGCAGTTCGAAGACTTTGCCGTAGTTCGACCACTGCGGATGCTCCGGAAGCAGCGCGGCGTCGGCGATCTCACCCTCCTGCTTCAGCGACCCGGAGACCGCCCACAGAATCGGCGCGAGCGCGCACCAGCCGACGGCGACGAGCGCGGCATAGACCGCGATGCCGCGCAGCAACCGCCGCATGATCGCCCGCTCGACCCGACAGCGCGCGACAACCACGCTGTCGCGCCGGACCGGCAGCGCGCGACGCACCACCTCATAGGCATTCACTGTTCGACCTCCGCGCGCCGGGCCATGCGCAACTGCAGCAGCGTCAGCACGAACAGGATCGCGAAGATCACCCAGGCCAGCGCGGACGCGTAGCCGACCTCGTAGAAGCCGAACGCGTTCTGGAACAACATGATCCCGAGCAAATAGGTGCCGGTCTCGGGTCCGCCGTTGCCTCCGGTCAGCGCGTAGGCCTGGTCGAAAGCCTGCACCGAGTTGATGATCGTGATGATGAAGACGAACGACAGCGGCCCGCGGATCAACGGCAGCGTGATCGAGGAGAACCGGCGCAACGCTCCGGCGCCGTCGATCTTCGACGCCTCGTAGAGCGTCTCCGGCACCCCTTGCATCGCCGCCAGCAGAATGACCGTCGCGAACGGCACGCTCTTCCACACCGTGACGATGCTGAGCGAGACCAGCGCCCAGTTCGGATCGGTCAGCCAAGGCACCGCATCGATTCCGATCCCGCCGAGTGCGAGGTTCAGCAACCCGTCTTCGGTGAAGATGAACCGCCACACCACTGCCATGGCGACCGTGGAAGCGACCAGAGGCAGGAACGCCATCGTTCGAAAGATCCCGATACCAACGCACTTTCGATTCACTATCGCCGCCACTCCGAGACCGATCGCCACCGTGGGCAGCAATGTCAGCACGGTGAAAACGGCGGTATTGCGCAAGGCGATGAGAAACAGTGGATCCGAACCGAACAATCGCCGATAGTTGTTCGATCCGACAAAGCTCATGGGGCCGAACAGATCCCACGAATGAAAACTCAGATAGAGCGAAAACATCAACGGGAACAACAAGAAAACGGCGACAGCCGCCACATTCGGCGCGACGAACGCCCAGCCGGCCCGTTCCCGACGCCGCGCCAAACCGGACGGTGCACCGGCTGGAGCGTGGCGCAGGACTTTGCCGACGGTCTGCGACCACTGCGATCTCGTCATGGCGTGTCCAGGATGGCGTCGACGTCGGAGGTGAAGCTACCGTTCAGCGAGGCGGCGGTATCCGCACCGCGAAGCACCCGGTTGGCGCCGCGCTCCAACAGCGCGGAGACCTTGCCCCACGCGGGCGTCACCGGGAGGGGGCGGGAGTTGGCCGGGCCGTCGGTGAACACCTCGAGGTTGCGGACTTCCCGGTGCGCGGCGGCGAAACCCGGTGCGCCCATCGCGGATTTCAGCACCGGCACGAACAGTCCGGACGCGGCGATGATCGCCTGCCCCACCGGCCCGGTCGCGAATTTGACGAACTCCCAAGCCTGTTCGATCCGCGGGCTGTCCGCGGCGATGGACAGGCCCGTGCTGCCGACGTCGGTGATCGCGCCGGGGCCGCCGTGCGGGCCGACCGGCAGCACCGTGACGTCGATGGCGAGATCGTCGTGCCCGGCGAACTCGGAGTAGAGCCAGTGCCCGCCCAAAGCCATCGCCGCCCGGCCGCGCCGGAACAGGTCCGGTGCCGACACCGATTGGGTGTCGGATACTTTCGGCGCCACCCGGTGGCGGACCGCGAGGTCGGCGTAGAACTGAAATCCTTCGGCGAACTTCGGATCACCCAGATTTGCTCTGGTCGGACGAACCGACGGCGTGAACCACTCGGCGCCGTTGTTCATACCGAAACAGGCCGCCGAAAAGTACGGCACCCAGGCGTCGGCGAAGCCCCACTGGGTTCGTCCGGAGGATTCGTGCCTGGTCAGCGTGTGAGCGGCGGCGAGGAACTCCTCGAACGACCAGGCGTCGCGCCAGCGCGCGGGCGGCACGAGCCCGACGTCGGCGAACAGCTCCCGGTTGTAGTAGAGGAACACCCCCGACCATTGCTCGGGCAGGGCGTACTGACCACCGCCGAAGGTGAAGGTGTCGTAGAGCGCGGGGTAGCTGTCGGCACGCAACGCGGTCGCGTAGGCCGGATCACGGTCGAGCAGGATATTCAGATCCAGCAGCACACCACGCTCTGCCAACCCGGAATACAACAGCTCCCAGGCCATCATCACGTCCGGGCACTTGCCGCCCGCGCAATAGGTGAGCATCTGCTGCATCGGGTCCGGCCCCGACATGATGGTGCGAATCCTGATGTCCGGGTGCCGTTTTCGGAACTCGTCGATGATCGCCAGCCGCACTCGCGCCTCTTCTGGTCTGGCCTGGAAGAAGAAGGTCAGCGCGTCATCGGAAGAGCCGCAGCCGGTGGCGGCGAGTAAGGGCGCCGCCACCGCCGACCCGAGCAGCGTCCGACGTCGGACCCGGGTGACAGGGTTGGAATGCGACCTGGAATGCGACACAGCCCTCCTCCAGGGCAGATGTGGTGCTTTCTCGAACCGCATGGCAGCATACGTTCGGCTACATCATGGTGACGGCCGACACATGAACAATATTTCACGGCACTTGCCTTGCGCTCGGAATCGGCACGAGGGCGAGCGCCGATCGGATACGTTGTCACGTGTTTCAGCAGGATCCTGCGCGTTTTACAGGAGAGTAGACGGATGGCGACAATCGAATATCTACGGACCGATCCCGATTTGCCGCCTGTCGGTGTAGTCGACAAGTCCCCGATCACTCCGGCCAAGAAAGCGATCTTCGCCGGTATCGCCGTACTCGGCGCCATTGCCTGGGCGGTGCTCGCGGTATCCCGTGGCGAATCGGTCAACGCGGTCTGGATCGTGATCGCCGCCGTCTGTACCTACATCCTCGCGTACCGGTTCTACGCCAGGTTCATCGAGCGCAAGATCACCAAACCACGCGATGACCTGGCTACCCCCGCCGAGATTTTGGAGAACGGCAGGGACTACATGCCGATGGACCGGCGCGTGCTGTATGGGCACCACTTCGCCGCCATCGCCGGCGCCGGTCCGCTGGTCGGCCCGGTGCTCGCGGCACAGATGGGGTACCTGCCGGGAACGATCTGGATCGTGGTCGGCGTGGTGCTCGCCGGGGCGGTGCAGGACTACCTGGTGCTCTGGGTCTCGTTGAAACGGCGCGGTCGCAGCCTCGGACAGATGGCACGCGACGAACTGGGTGTGATCGGCGGCTGGTCGGCCATCGTCGGCGTTCTCGTGATCATGATGATCCTGCTCGCGGTGCTCGCGCTGGTCGTGGTCAACGCGCTCGCGGCAAGCCCGTGGGGCGTCTTCTCGATCGGCATGACCATCCCGATCGCGCTGTTCATGGGCCTGTATCTGCGTTATCTGCGCCCCGGCAAGGTCGGCGAGGTGTCCGTCATCGGGTTCGCGTTGCTGATCCTGGCCATCCTCGGTGGTGGCTGGGTGTCGGAAACCGAGTGGGGCACCGACTTGTTCACACTCTCGCCGGTGACCATCTCCTGGCTGCTGATCGCCTACGGCTTCTTCGCCTCGGTGCTTCCGGTGTGGCTGCTGCTCGCCCCGCGCGACTACCTGTCCACCTTTATGAAGGTCGGCACCATTGTCCTGCTCGCGGTCGGCATTCTGGTCACCCTCCCGGTACTGAAGGCCCCCGCGGTCTCGGATTTCGCGACCTCCGGCACCGGCCCCGCCTTCGCGGGCTCGCTGTTCCCGTTCCTGTTCATCACCATCGCGTGCGGTGCGTTGAGCGGTTTCCACGCCTTGGTCTCCTCCGGCACCACGCCGAAGTTGCTGGAGAAGGAATCGCACGCGAAGATGATCGGCTACGGCGGCATGCTGATGGAGTCGTTCGTCGCGGTCATGGCCATCATCACCGCTTCGATCATCGACCAGCACCTGTATTTCGCGATGAACGCGCCGCTCGGCCTCACCGGCGGCACCGCGGAGAAGGCCGCGGCCTACACCAACAGCCTCGGGCTGAGCGGCGCCCCCGCGACGGCCGCCGGACTGAGCCAGGCAGCGAGTGATGTCGGTGAGACCACCATCATCTCCCGGACCGGCGGTGCGCCCACGCTGGCGGTCGGGATCTCCGAGGTCTTCCACCAGTTCCTCGGCGGCGCGAGTATGAAGTCGTTCTGGTATCACTTCGCGATCATGTTCGAGGCACTGTTCATCCTCACCACGATCGATGCGGGCACCCGCGTCGCGCGCTTCATGCTGTCGGACGCGCTGGGCAACTTCGGTGGTGCGGCGAAGAAGTTCCGTGATCCGTCCTGGCGGGTCGGTGCCTGGCTGTGCTCGGCCGTCGTCGTCGCGGCCTGGGGTTCGATCCTGCTGATGGGCGTCACCGACCCGCTGGGCGGTATCAACACGCTCTTCCCGCTGTTCGGCATCGCCAACCAGTTGCTCGCGGCGATGGCGCTGACCGTCGTTCTGGTGATCGTGGTGCGTAAGGGCCTGGCCAAGTGGGCCTGGATTCCGGGCCTTCCGCTGGTCTGGGACCTCGCGGTGACCATGACCGCGTCCTGGCAGAAGATCTTCTCCGCCGATCCGAAGGTCGGTTACTGGAAGCAGCACAGCATCTGCCAGACGGCGCAGGCGGCCGGCAAGATGTGCCTGACGGCCAAGACCCAGGACGACATGACCGCGATCCTGCGCAATACCTTCATCCAGGGCACGCTGTCGATCATCTTCGCGGTGCTGGTGCTGATCGTCGCGATCGTCGGCGCCGTGGTGGCTTTCCGTGCCTGGCGGTCCGGACAGCCCACGACCACCGAGACGCCGGAAGAGCCGTCGAAGATCTTCGCGCCCAGCGGGTTCGTCGCCACCGCGGCGGAGAAGGAAGTTCAGAAGCAGTGGGACGAGCTGATCGCGGCCGGAAAGGTGCGTGCTTCCGGCGCGGCGCACGCGCACGCGCGATGAGCGATGCCACGGCGCCGCGGGCCGGCTGGTCGAATGGACCAGCCGGCGCCCGGCTGCGCGGCGCGGCGCGGATATGCGTCAAAGGCGCTCGCGCCGGCATCTGGTGGTTCGATTCGATCCTGGGCGGGCAGGACTACCAGCGGTACGTCGACCATCTGCGGCGCACCCATCCAGGGTGCGAGATTCCGACCGAGCGGGAGTACTGGCGGCAACGTCATGCCGAAGCGGACAACAATCCCACGAATCGCTGCTGCTGAGTCCGAACCTGATGGCACCGATTTCGGCGCGCGTCGTCGCATGTCGAATCGGTAGTTCGAACCCACCCGAGCTGGTTCGTTGTGCGATGTCACGGCGCCTGTGCGAAGGGCGCGTCAGCGCTGGCAACGATGGCTGATTTCCGCTAGCGCAGGTCGGTCGTGGCTGACATTGTGGTGGACGTGACCATGACGGCATTGGATTTCGAGCGTTGCTATCGGGCGGTGTCGACCCGAGACTCCCGCTTCGACGGGCAATTCTTCACCGCGGTGCGGAGCACCGGAATCTATTGCCGCCCTTCCTGTCCGGCCATCACGCCGAAGCGCGTCAACGTGTCGTTCCTGCCGACCGCCGCCGCGGCACAGCAGGCAGGCTACCGGGCCTGCCGGCGCTGCCTACCGGATGCCGCGCCGGGCTCGCCGCTGTGGAATACCAGGGCGGATCTGGCCGCGCGGGCGATGCGGCTGATCGGTGACGGCGTCATCGAACGCGGCGGAGTACCCGCGCTGGCCGCCACGCTCGGCTATTCACAGCGCCAACTCACCCGCGTGCTGACCACCGAGTTGGGCGCCGGACCATTGGCGCTGGCCCGTGCGCACCGGGCGCACACCGCGCGGCTGCTGATCCAGACCACGGCCATGCCGATGTCGGACATCGCGTTCGCGGCCGGGTTCGCCTCCATCCGCCAGTTCAACGACACGGTACGCGAGGTCTTCGCGGTCAGCCCGACCACCATGCGGACCGAGGTGCGGCGTGCCGGATCCGACGCGCATCCGGTTCCCCCGGCCACCGGGTCGCTCATCCTGCGACTTCCCTACCGCGAGCCGTTGGACCGCGCCTGGCTGGAGTGGTTTCTCTCCGCACATGTCGCACCCGGCCTGGAACTTTGGGCGGACCGCGCGTACACCAGGAACCTGCGCACTCCGCATGGACACGCCACGACACGCCTCAGCTTCCAGCGCGACCATGTGCGCGCCGAATTGTCCCTGCGCGATATGCGCGATCTGGCGCCGACGGTGGCTCGGCTACGGCATTTGCTCGATCTGGATGCCGATCCGATCGGCATCGACGAGGCCCTCGGGGCCGGGGCCGCACCCTCTGACGAACGACTCTCGGACCCGCGCACCGAACAACTACTGGACGCGGGCGCGGGGTCACGACCGGACGCCGAGGCGATGCCCGAGGCCGGCCGCTCCGAGCCGCAGCACATCGCGTTCACGCCGGGCATTCGGGCGCCCGGCTGCCTCGACGGGCCCGAACTGCTCCTGCGCACCATGATCGGACAGCAGATCTCGGTGTCCGCCGCCGCGACCCACACCGCCCGGCTTGTCGAGGCACTGGGCGAGCGGGTGGACGGACCGATCCCCCTGCTGTTCCCCACGCCGGCGATGATCGCCGAACGTGGCGCCGAGGTCTTGACCGGCCCCGCACGGCGAGTCCGCGCGATCGTCGCCGCGGCGGAGGCGCTCGCCTCCGGCGAGCTGGCGCTGCACCAGGGTCGCACCGCGGCCGATCTACGCCGCGAACTGCTCGCGATGGACGGCGTCGGGCCATGGACGGCCGACTACGTCACCATGCGCCTGCTCGCCGACCCTGATGTCCTGCTCAGCACCGATCTGGTCGTCCGCCAGGGCGCGAGCCTGCTCGGCATCGATCTCACCGACACCGTGCGTTGGGCGCCGTGGCGGTCCTACCTGTCCATGCATTTGTGGAAGGCGGCGCTGAGCGGCCGCGCCACACCATCGAGAACCGCCGCGCTCGCCGCGGCGAGAAGGAGCGTCGAATCATGAACACCATCCCTGTAGACCCCCGCACAGTTCGCGAGACCTCCGCCTCCACCACTGCGGATTTCGCCATCACCGATACCCCGATCGGTCCCTTCACCACGCTCGTCGACGCGGACGGAGCCGTGCTCGCCGCCGGCTGGACCGCCGACGCGGTGAACCTGCAGGGCCTGATCCATCCCGTGCTGCGTCCCGCCACACTGCGCCAGCGGTCTTCGCTCGGCTCGGTGACCAGCGCCGTCATCGCCTACCACGCGGGCGATGTCACGGCGATCGACAGCATTCCGGTTCGGCAGCGTTCCGGAGAATTCCTGATGCACGCGTGGGACGTGCTGCGCAAGGTCCCCGCGGGCAGCCCCCTCAGCTATACCGAATTCGCCGCCATCTCCGGACGCCCGAACGCCACCCGAGCCGCGGCCAACGCCTGCGCCCGCAACGCCGCCGCGCTCTTCGTACCGTGCCATCGGATCTTTCGTGTCGGCGGGGCACTCGGCGGCTTCCGCTGGGGCCTGCCGATCAAGCGGTGGTTGCTCGATCACGAGGAGTGAGTGGCCAGCGCGTTCGTGGCGTCGACGCTACGCCGCGGCGCGGACACTCACCGAGTGTTGCGGCGCGCGCACTCAGGCAACGGTCGCCTTGACCCGAGAGCCGGTACGTCCGCGCAGGACGTGCAGCCGGCTCGGAATGCGCTGTCGCATCTCGTCCACGTGACTGACCACGCCGACCACCCGGCCACCGGCACGGAGTTCGTCCAGCACGCCCATCACCGCGTCGAGGGTGTCGCCGTCGAGGCCGCCGAAGCCCTCGTCGATGAAGAGGGTATCCAGCACGAGCCCGCCCGACTCGGCGGCCACGGTGTCGGCCAGGCCGAGTGCCAACGACAACGAGGCCATGAACGTTTCGCCGCCGGAGAGCGTTTTGGCGGGGCGGATGGCGCCGGTGTAGTCGTCACGGATGTCGAGTCCGAGCCCGCCCCGCCGCCCGCGCGGCCCGGCCTTGTCCGAATGGACGAATTCGTAACGGCCGCTGGACATCCTGCGTAACCGCAACGATCCCGCCTGCGCCACCTCTTCCAGCCGGGCGGCCAACACGTAGGAGTGCAGGGACATGCGCCGGTTGTTCGCGCCGCGCCCGGCGACCACATCGGCCAGCCCGTCCAGCTCCTCGAACGCCTGCCGTGCCGGGGCGATCCGATCGACCGCGGCCCAGAGCTGACTGCCGAGGTCCTCGAGAAGGCTCACCCGCTTGCTCACGTCGGCGTGGGCGGCGATCGCGGCGTTGAGACTGGTCTGCGCGGCGGCGACCTGTCCGTCGAGCTCGGTCAGGTCGCCCGGCCGCAGCGACACGACCGCCTGGATCTCCGGCTCCGCCAAGACGGCTTCCGCGTGGGCTCGGGCCCGGTCGGCCGCCACGAGATCACCTTCGATCTCCGCCTGTCGCTCGAGGGAACGGGAAGCAGCGGCGATGACCTTCGCGTATGCGGCCAGCACCCCGACGCCATCAGGTGGCCCCTCGGTCGCCGAGTGATCCGCGGACAGTTCTCTCGTGATCGAGGCAGCGTCGCCGATACCGGGACTGCGATCGCCGCCCTCTTCGTCCTCCGGCACGAAACCCGCCGCACCGGCGAGCTTTACGACCCGCTCGGCAATCGCCGATACCTGCTCGCGCGCGGCCACCGCTTCCGCGCGGGCATCGCGGAGCGCGGTCGCCGCGGCGACCAGGGCGGCGAGCCGGGCGCGGCGCCGGTCGATGGTCTCGTCGGCGCCCGCCGCCTTGCGCAATCGGTCGGTGAGTTCGTCGAGGCGCGCCTGGGCGGAGGCGATGGTGGCCGTGACAGCGCTGTGGCCGGCCTCGGACTCACGCAGCTCGTCGTGCAGGCGGGTCTGCTCGTCACGCAGGCGGGTGAGTTCGCTGGTCAGGCCCTCAGCCTGGGCGGCAAGTTCGGCCGTGTCCGCGTAACGGTCGGTGGCGGCGCGAACCTGGGCGGCCAGCGCGACCCGGTCGGTATCGCCACCGCGTGCGACGAGCGCCTCGATCTCGCGTTCGAGTCCGGTGATACGGGCCAGCGTCCGGTCGCGGAGGTCCTCTGCCGCGCGCTCGGCGGCCACGGCGGCCTCTTCCTCCGCCTCGGACACCGCGGTCGCGGTAGGCCGGGCGGGCGCGGGATGGTCGGCTGAACCACAAACCGCGCACGGACTCCCCTCGACCAGTTCGGCGGCCAGCTCGGCGGCCATCCCGGTCAGCCGACGCTCGCGCAGGTCGAGCACGGACTCCTTGGCGTCGAGGTGAGCCGAGCGGGCGGTGTCGAACTCGACCCTGGCGTGGTCCAGCGCCGTGCGCCGCGCGGCCAGTTCGACGGCCGCCGTCGCCGCGGTGTGTAGCCGTTCGGTTTCCGCGGACAGGCCAGGTAGCGCCGCGACCGCTTCGGTCGCCTCGCGCAGCCTTGTTTCCGCGGTGGCGAGTGCGGCGGGCAGCCGGTCACGCCGCGCGGCGAGTTCCGCGGCGCGGCCGACCAGCGTCGCGGCCTCGGCGCGCAGCACGCTGAGTTCGGCACCGAGACGGGTGGCGACAGCGGCATCCGCGCGGACTTCGTCCAGCGCGCCGATCTGCGCGCTCCACAGCCGGATCGCCGCATCACTGTCCGCACCGAACACGTCATCACGAACCTTCGTCCCGTCCGCGGATCGCACCAGCTCGCCGCCGCCGAGATCGGCGCTTGCCAGCTCCCGCAGCAAGGCGGCCAATCGCTGCGCCGCGCTCCGCTTTTCGCTGTCGCGGTGCCGCTGCATCCGGACCGCCGAACGCGCCTCGTCGATGGTCGCCGCGATCGGCTCGGCGCGGCGCGCCAGCTCGAGCTCGGCTTGCCAGGCGGTGCGCCGCTCGGCGTCCGCGGCGTAGTCGTCCAACTGTCGACGCGCCGCGGCCATGCGGCGCTGCAGCTCGTGCACCCGGCGTTGTTGTTCGGCCTGCGCACGGACCAACGTCGACTCCCGCTGGCAGCGTTCGACCTCCGCGGCAGCGGTGGTGAGATCGTCGCGCGCGGTACACAGCAGATCCTGGGACCAGCCGACGGACTCCGCCGAGCCGACCGAATCCGCGACTCCGGCCGCCATCCCGACCTGCGTGATCAGTCGGGTGATGCCCTCCGACCGTGCGTCGAGATCGGCGTGCGCGGCGCGGCGCTTGTCCGCCAGCCACTGCTCCGCGGTACCGAAACGCCGCGTGTCGAAGAGCTTTTCCAGCAGCTTCTCGCGATCTTCGTTCTCCGCCCGCAGGAATCGGGCGAAATCCCCCTGTGGCAGCAGCACTACCTGGAAGAACTGATCGGCGCTCATCCCGAGCAGGCGGAGAATCTCCTCGCCGATATCAGGGATCCGGGACAGATTTTCGCCGCGGCCGTCCATCCAGGTCAACGTCGCCTTGGCCCGCTCGGTGCGCAGGCCGGTGCCGTGTCTCTTCGGCCGCTCGAACTCCGGCGTGCGGGTCAGACGTAGTCGCCGCCCACTCAGGGTCGCTTCGAGCATGACCAGCGGGGGCGTCTGTTCGGCGGCGTGGTCGGAGTGCAGCCGCTTGCTCTCCCCGCGTGCGCCGGGAACCTTGCCGTAGAGGGCGAAGGCGATCGCGTCCAGCACAGTGGTCTTGCCCGCGCCGGTCTGGCCGTGCAGCAGGAACAGTCCGTCGGCACCGAGTGCGTCGAAGTCGACAACCGTGGTCTCGGCGAACGGGCCGAACGCGGTCATCTCGAGCTTGTGCAGCCTCATGCCGCCGCCACACCCGGATCCGGCCGAGGGATCATGCCGACAGTTCCCCGGCCGGGGCGCCCACCGCTACCGGATCCCGCTCCGCGACGGCGGCGGCGAGTGCGCGTTCCAGCCACGCCGCCTCGCCCGCGCTCGGCTCGCCACGGACGTCGGTGAGGAAACTGCGTGCTACTTCGGTGTCGTGGCGGCCGTGCACCCGTTCACGGTAGCGCAACTCGGGGTTTCCTTCGGGCCGCGCCCATTCCACGTGCACCGCGTACGGGAACCGCTCCCGCAGCTTGCGCATCGCGTCGACCGGGCGGGCGGAGTCGGTGAGCACCGCCGACACGTAATGCTGTTCGGCGGCGTTGTGCCCCGCATCGGTCAGCAATTCGTCGAGGGTGCCGGTGAGTGTGCTCAATCCCCGGACCAGCGGCAGATCTCGGCGGCGGACCGAGTGCAATCCGGACCCGTCCAGCTCGACGATCCAGACCGCCTTGCGGTGCGAGCTCTCGGCGAACGAATACGGCAACGGCGAGCCGCAGTAGCGCACCGACTCCGACAGGGTCTGCGGCGAATGCAAGTGACCGAGCGCCACGTAGTCGATACCCGCGAAGGCTGCCAGCGGCACGGTCTCCACTCCGCCGACCGAGATCGACCGCTCCGACCCGGTGGCCTGCGCGCCGACGACAAAGGCGTGCGCGAGCACCACTGTCCGCAGGCTGTCGCGCCCCGCCAGGTCCACGCGGATCCGGTCCATCGCCGCTGCCAGGATCTCGGCATGCGAACGCGCCTGCGGTACACCGAGTTCGGCGCGGGTGATCTCCGGTTCCAGGTACGGGATGCCGTAGAACGCCACGAACCCGTGCTCGTCCGCGAGCAACACAGGTCGGTTGGCATCGGCAATGGTGGTGCGCAGATGCAACCCGCCCGCCGCGGCGAAACTCGCGCCGGCCCCGAGCCGTGTGGGCGAATCGTGATTGCCCGAGGTGGCGACGATCTGTGCCCCTGCCGCCCGGATGGCCTCGAATCCCCGGTTGCACACAGCGATCGCGTCCGCGCTGGGGATGGACCGGTCGTACACATCCCCGGGCAACACGACGACGTCGATCGACTCCTCGGCAACCAACTCCGCGATCGCGGCCAGTGAATGGGCCTGGTCGGCAAGCAGATCCACGCCGTGGAACGTGCGCCCGATGTGCCAGTCCGAGGTGTGCAGCATCCGCATGCCGCGAAACCGTAGGCCAACCCACCGACAGACTCCAAGCGCCGCGCCTACCGTGCCGAATCTGCCGGACCGCGGCCCGGCGTGTCTCTTCGCCCGCTGCCGCGTGTCCCGGGTCGGCGGGCTCGGCAGCCGGGTAGCGATGAGTCGCCGCGCACACCTCGGCTTCCCGGACGCCGGAATCCGGCCGGTTCTGGATGCCACACGATCGAAAGATTTGCCGAGCGTTCGGCAAGTCGCTGGCAGTGCCGGTTGCCGACGCGATGCCGAACAGTTGCTCGATCCTCGCTCTTGTCGGTGCCGTGCGGCACTATCTGCGCTATGACCGCACCGATGCTCGTCGCACTGATGCTGGTGTTCGCCGCGGGGGCCGGCCTCGGCTGGCTCGGCCATACCGCGCGCTCCGGACATCGCGCCACCGCGGCGGAGGCGAGACTCGCGGCGACCACCGACAACGAGGTGCTGCTGCGGCGGTCTCTGGACGCGGCGAACGAGGATGCCGCGCGCAGGCATTCGCACGCCATCGGCGCCATGGTGGAACCGCTGCGCGCGGCCGTCGGCATGCTGAACCAGCACATCCAGCAGGTCGAGCAGCATCGCATCGCCGCGTATTCGAGTCTGCGTGAACAAGTCGCGGGCATGCAGCGCACCTCGCACCAGCTCACCAGCCAGACCGGTCAGCTGGTCGCGGCCCTGCGCGCGCCGCAGGTGCGCGGGCGATGGGGCGAGATCCAGCTGGAGCGGGTGGTCGAGCTGGCCGGGATGACCAAGCACTGTGATTTCGAGACCCAGGTGAGCCGGGCGGCCCGCAGCGACGGTGACCGCGCGGTGCGACCGGATCTCGTCGTCCATCTCGCGGGCGGTAGGCACATCGTGGTAGACGCCAAGGTTCCGTTCACCGCCTACCTGGACGCGAGCGCGACGGACGATCCCGACGTTCGGGCCGGGCTGCTCACCAGACACGCCAAACATCTGCGCACCCATGTCGACCAGCTGTCCGACAAAGCGTATTGGGCGGCGTTCGATCCGGCGCCGGAGTTCGTGGTGCTGTTCGTGCCCGGCGATCCATTCCTGGACGCCGCGCTGACCACGGACTCGACGCTGCTGGAGTACGCGTTCGGCCGGAACGTGATCCTCGCGACGCCCACCACCTTGATCGCGCTGCTGCGCACGATCGCGTTCGGCTGGCGGCAGGAAGCGCTGTCCAGGGACATGGCGACGGTGCAGCGCCTCGGGCGTGAGCTCTATCAACGGCTGGGGATGACGGGCAAGCACCTGGACCAGCTCGGCAGGCAGCTCGGCAAGGCCGTGGATGCGTTCAACTACACCGTCGCCTCGGTCGAGTCGCGTGTGCTGGTCACCGCACGCAAACTGCACGACCTGGAAATAGCTGAACAGGAGGTGTCTGCCATCCAGCGGCTGGATGCCCGGCCGCGTGTCGTCGGCTTCGCCGATGTCGGCGAGTAGCGGGCAATGGCCGTGCCATCACGCCGCCGAACGCGGCGACAGTTAGTGTGCATAATGTGGCTGCTTCCCAACGTGTGCGATCCCGGGTGCCCGCGCCGCAACGCTCGATCCTGCCGTCGGTGCCGGGAATCCCGGTTGGCGCGGCGGTCCTGATCGCGGTTGCCTGCACGTTTCTGGGATTTCTGATCGATGCAAGCGGCGGCGGCGCCGAGTTGACCGGCACGTTCGCCGCGCTGTACATCGTCGGGTGTGTGGCGGCCGTATCCGCCGTGCGCTACCGCGGATTGTTCAGCACGATGGTGTTGCCGCCGCTGCTGCTGTTCGTTGCCGTGCCGCTGGCCTACCAGCAGCTCACCGCGGGCGGCTCGACCTCGATCAAGGACATCCTGCTGAACCTGGCGATCCCGCTGGTGAACCGATTCCCGACCATGATGTTGGCCACCGTCGTCGTCCTGCTGATCGCCGGCGCTCGAATCATGATGCATCGCCGCGAGGAGGCGGAGGGCCGGCCACCGACATCGCGCCGGGGCGAAAACTCGGGCAGGTCCGCTGCCAAGCGGACCAGGCCCGGCCGCCCTTCCGGCCCGGCGACGGACTCGGCGCGCCGCCAGTCGCGCCGCCCGCTGGATGAAGCCGACGAGCCCAGGTCGAGCGCGGACTCTCCTCGCCCGACCCGCCGCCAGGGAGCGCAGGTCGCCGACGCTCCCCCCCGCGTCACGCCGTCGCGCCCGCGCGAAGGCCGCACCCCCGCCCGCGGCATCTCCCGTCCGACGGCGGCTATGCCCCGTGCCGAGGGCGACCCGCCACGCACCGGCCCCCGTCCGACGGCGGCCGCACCCCGCGCCGACGGCGAACCGACACGCGGAGGCCCGCGCCGCCGCGATGTGCCCCCGCACCCCCAGCCCAATGTGCGCTACCGCGAACGCGATTCGAGCCGCACCGAACGACGCAGGCCGGACAACCCGTAGCTGTCGACGTATGACGTTGCCGCACGCTCGGAAGCCGAGCAGCGCTATCGGCGCAAACCGGTGCCCGTTCGGCCGCCGCGAATCTTCTGGTGGCAGCACCGCATGGTCCGCGGCGACCAGGTTTGCGCGCTGTCAGCGAATTCGGCCAACAGCGACAACGGAGCCCGACCGGTTCATTCCGATGAGTTCAACCCGTACGTCGACAGCCTCGACCGGCCGGGAAACAGGATCGCCCTGCCGCGTCGACGGAGCCGACCACAAGTGCCGACGCGCGGCGGATCCGGTCAGTGGCGCGTCGCGCGCAGTTCTCGGGGCAATGCGAAGACGAGCGTCTCGTTCGCGGTGGTGACCGGCTGGACGTCGCCATAACCGTGCTCGGCCAGCATGTCCAGGACGCCGCGGACCAGGATGTCGGGGACCGACGCACCCGAGGTGACGCCGATCGTGCGCACACCGTCGAGCCAGGCCGGGTCGACCTCGCGGGCGAAGTCCACCAGGTGCGCCGCCCGCGCTCCCGCGTTGAGCGCGACCTCGACCAGGCGCACCGAGTTGGAGGAATTGCGGGAGCCGACCACGATCACCAGATCGCATTCCGGCGCCATCGCCTTCACCGCGACCTGACGGTTCTGCGTGGCATAGCAGATGTCGTCACTCGGCGGATCCTGCAGACCTGGGAATCGTTCCCGCAGCCGCTTCACCGTCTCCATCGTCTCGTCCACGCTCAGCGTGGTCTGCGAGAGCCAGATCACCTTCGATTCGTCGCGCACGCTGACCTTGTCGACCGACTCGGGGCCGTCGACCAACTGCACATGCTCGGGCGCCTCACCGGCGGTACCCTCGACCTCCTCATGGCCCTCGTGGCCGATCAGCAGAATGTCGTAGTCGTCGCGGGCGAACCGCTTCGCTTCCTGGTGCACCTTCGTCACCAGCGGGCAGGTCGCATCGATGGTGTGCAGGTTGCGGGCGGCGGCGGATTCGTGCACCGCGGGCGAGACGCCATGCGCGGAGAACACGACCACCGCCCCTTCGGGCACCTCGTCGGTTTCGTCGACGAAGATGACGCCGCGCTCACGCAATGTCTCCACCACGTGTCGGTTGTGCACGATCTCCTTACGCACATAGATCGGCGCGCCGTGCTTCTCCAGCGACTTCTCGACGGTTTCGACCGCACGGTCCACACCGGCGCAGTACCCGCGCGGCTCGGCGAGCAACACTCGCTTACCGCCGTCAGCATCGGCGTTTCCGGTGCCCGCCGAGCGGGCGATTCCGACGTTCAAGGGAATAGCCGAAGACATGCCCACAGGATACGTGCGGCACTGGATCCCGCCACTTGTGGGAGTCTTCCGCCGCAACCCGGTCTTGCGACGACCGATCACCTCGACGTGGGGCGATAATGTCGGCCGACTCGGCACCGGCCTGACCGGACGAAAATGCGAACCGCACCCACCCCGCCTTTGCATAACACACCATTTCGGGCAGGCTAGGACCATGCCTCGACCACCGTTCCTGGCCCGGGTCGCCGCCGGTGCCGCCGTATACGCCCTGGAGGAAACCCGCCGTCTCCCCACGGCGGCAATGAATTTCCCGATCACGGCGATCAGTCAGATGCTGCAGACCACGATGCACGTCCAACAATTCGTGACCAGCCTGGCGCTGAAGGGCGACGCGGTGTTCGAACGCTTGTCCAACGGCCCGGAGGAACAGCCGGAGTGGGCAACCTTCGACGAGGACTCGGCCGACGAGCCGAGCCCGGCATCCACCCGCAGCAGCCGTTTCGACCTCTACGCCGTCGACCAGCCCGAATCGACCCCGTTCGACACGCGTGAATCCTTCTCCGCGCACACCACCGCCCGTGCCACCGAAAGCCGTGCCACCGAAAGCCGTGCCACCGAAACCAACGGCCATACCGTTTCGGAAGCGCCCGACGCCGAGCCGGAAACCCTTGCACCGGCGACCGAACCGGAGTCCGGACCAGAGCCCGCTGCCACCGCACCCGAGATCGCGCCACCGGAAGTCGCCACCCGTTACGACTACCCCACCATGACTCTGGCCCAACTGCGCGCCCGACTGCGCATGCTGACCGTCGAGGACCTCACCGCACTGCTGGACTACGAGCAGCAGACCCGCGCCAGAGCCGCGTTCGTCACGATGCTGACGAATCGGATCGCCACCATGCGGGCGCAGTGACGAACCAAATGGTCCCCCGCCTCGTCGGCGGTTTGCCCGGACAGCTGCGGTCAACCCCCCGCGCCAGATACGGCAGCGCATGAACTCCGGGTATACCTGACCCATGACACAGGACGGCTCCCCTTCGGGGGGTGGGATGGCGCAGACCAATTCCGCCGAGCAGCCCTGGCCGGTGCGTTCGGTGGCCATCAAGGTCGCCCAGTGGATCGACCGCCTCGGCCACATCTGGGTCGAGGGGCAGATCACCCAGATCAATCTGCGCCCCGGCACGCGCACCGCGTTCCTGGTGTTGCGCGATCCCTCGGCCGACATGTCCCTGTCGGTGACCTGCGACCCGGAGCTCATCCGCAACGCGACCGTCCCACTGCGGGAGGGCAGCAGGGTGGTCGTCTACGGCAAACTCTCCTTCTTCACCGGCCGCGGCACGATCTCATTGCGCGTCCTCGAGATTCGACCTGTCGGTATCGGCGAACTATTGGCCCGCGTCGAGCGGCTGAAGGCACTGCTGGCCGCCGAGGGCCTGTTCGATCCGCGACTCAAGCGCGCGATCCCGTTTCTGCCCGCGACCATCGGTCTGATCACCGGCCGCGCGAGCGCCGCCGAGCGCGATATCCTGACTGTCGCTCGAAATCGTTGGCCCGCAGTGCGTTTCGAGATCCGCAATACCGCGGTTCAGGGTCCGACCGCGGTGCCGCAGATGTTGACCGCGCTGGCGGAACTCGATCGCGACCCGGCTGTCGAGGTGATCCTGCTCGCGCGCGGCGGCGGCAGCGTCGAGGACCTACTGCCGTTCTCCGACGAGGCGTTGTGCCGCGCCATCGTGGCGGCGACCACGCCGATCGTGAGCGCAATCGGCCACGAACCCGACAACCCACTCACCGACTTCGTGGCCGACCTGCGCGCGGCCACCCCGACCGATGCCGCCAAACGCGTTGTTCCGGACGCCGCCGCCGAACTCGCGGGGGTCCGTGACCTGCGCGCCCGCACCGCCGCGGCGCTGCGCGGCTGGGTGGACCGGGAGACCAGGGCGCTGGCCCAGCTGCGATCACGTCCCGTACTGGCCGACCCGCTTCGCGAACTCGATCGCCGCCACGAGGACATCGAGCGGCTGCGCACCTCGGCGCGCCGCTGCGCCGAGCAACGCCTCCACACCGAGTCCACCGCGGCCAGACATCTGCGCGAGAAACTCACCGCGGTGGGCCCGGCCGCGACGCTGGCCCGTGGCTACGCTGTCGTTCAGCGTGTCACCGGCCATGAGCGGCATGTGGTGCGCACGATCGAGGACGCGCCCGCGGGCAGCCAACTGCGCATCCGGGTCACCGACGGCGCCATCACAGCCGCCGCGCTGGGCGCCCAGGCCCTCGGCGGCGCGCACACCGACACAGGGAGGAACTGATCGTGGCCGAGCGCGGCAAGTCCACGGGTGCAAACGAGACCGGAGCAGATCCGGCCACCGAACTGGCCGAGATCGCGGACTTCGGCTACGAACGCGCCCGCGACGAACTGGTCGGCGTCGTGAAGATCCTCGAACAGGGCGGCCTTGACCTGGACGAATCCCTCGCCCTGTGGGAGCGCGGCGAGGCGCTGGCCAGCCGCTGCGAAGAACACCTCGCCGGCGCGCGCCGACGTGTGGAGGACGCCCTGCACCGCACCGACCTGGAAGAGCCGCAATGACCATTCGCCGCGCCACCCCGGACATCACTGTGGTGAGTCACCGCACCGGCGAATCCGTCGATTCCGCCGGCTGAAGGGGCGCGGCGAGCGCGGCCCCGCGCTACGACCAGCGCGACTGAGCGTGCCGACTTACGGCAAACTATTCGACGAAACAGCGCCGGCCGCTGGATCGCTCCGGGTCATGACTGGTTGATCAGCGCGCGAGTGGCTGCGCCGTGGTAACCGCATGGGCGAGGGTGGTGAACGCCGCATGGTTGCCTGCGCCGGTGATCAGCACTCTGGACAAGCCGAGATTCGCGATCCACGCGGTCTCCGAGCCCTGCTCCGCGTACACGGTCCAGGTCTGCTCGCCGACCTGCTCGGTGCCGCTGGCATACCGGTAGCCGAGCACGAACCTGGCCAGCGCCTCCTCGGTCGCATTGGTCTGCGAGAACCGCAGATAGGTGCCCTGCGGAGTGAGATAGCCGACGGTGCTCACCGGTCCGCCGCCGGCGCCGCCGATCGACTCGCGGCTGCCCGAGTTGGACGACCACCCAGCGGGCAAGGCCGGGTTGCGGATCGGGAACGGCATCGAGCGCGCATCCATGGTGAGAGCCGCTTTCACATCGAAAAGCGGAATCTGCCCCGGTGTCGGACCGTTGGCTGCGAAACTGCACTGACTGGCCAGACCGGCGAAAACCACAGCGATCACCACCAGCGGGATCAGCGACCAGAACAAATCCCGGTAGTCGTTCAGAATGCGTGGCTTTTGGTACGACACGCTCCCAGTATCCACTCGCACGACAGCACTCCCCCGCGCACCCCGATCGCCGGAACAGGGGTGTACGACCGTGCCAGATCGAATGAGACAATCGACCGGTACGTACCGACGCACAGGAGGCACCCCGCAATGACGGCATCTTCCCCGACATCTAGCCGCCGCGAGGCGCCCGACCGCAACCTCGCACTCGAGCTGGTCCGCGTGACCGAAGCCGGAGCGATGGCCGCGGGTCGCTGGGTCGGCCGCGGCGACAAAGAAGGGGGTGATGGCGCCGCCGTCGACGCCATGCGGCAGCTGGTCAGCTCGGTATCCATGCGCGGCATCGTCGTGATCGGCGAAGGCGAGAAGGACGAGGCGCCGATGCTGTACAACGGCGAAGCGGTCGGCGACGGTACCGGCCCCGACGTGGACTTCGCGGTAGATCCGATCGACGGCACCACGCTGATGTCCAAGGGTGTACCCGGCGCGATCTCCGTGCTCGCGGTCGCCGAGCGCGGCGCGATGTTCGACCCGTCCGCGGTGTTCTATATGCGCAAAATCGCCGTCGGACCGGACGCGGCCGATGTGATCGATATCGCGGCACCGATCGGCGAGAACATCAGGCGGGTCGCCAAAGCCAAGAACTCCGCGAAATCCGACCTGACCGTCTGCATCCTGGACCGTCCCCGGCACGCCGAACTGATCCAGCAGGTCCGTGACGCGGGCGCCCGCATCCGCCTGATCTCCGACGGCGATGTCGCGGGCGCGATCGCCGCGGCCCGCCCGGACTCCGGCACCGACATCCTGGTCGGCATCGGCGGCACGCCCGAGGGCATCATCGCCGCCGCCGCGATGCGCTGTATGGGCGGCGAACTACAAGGCATGCTGGCTCCCACGGATGACGACGAACGCCAGAAAGCCATCGATGCGGGCCACGACCTGGACCGCGTGCTGACCACCGAAGACCTGGTCGCCGGCGAGAACGTCTTCTTCTGCGCCACCGGCGTCACCGACGGCGACCTGCTGCGCGGCGTGCGCTACTACGGCGGCGGCGCGTCCACCCATTCGATCGTCATGCGCTCGAAGTCCGGCACGGTCCGCATGATCGACGCGTACCACCGGCTGACCAAGTTGCGTGAATACTCGTCCGTCGACTTCATCGGGGACGAGGACGCGGTACCGCCGCTGCCGTGACATCGGCAGTGTTTGATTTGCAGCGCCTTCGGCGCTGCGTGTTCGCGGCCCCTTAGTGGCTCGCGTCCGAGCGGGGCCGCGAACGGGGAATGCTCGGTCTCGCTTCGCTCGGAAACGGGAGTGTGCCGTATTTGCGGTGTCGAGGGTGTGCGAGGTGCTTGTCGGTTCGGTTGTACCGCGTACTTTCCGGACCTCGGCGCGGCGCTGTTCATCAGGAAACGAGCGGAATATCCGTCGGCTCAGTCGTGCGGCGTACCTCCCAGACCTCGACGCGGCGCTACTCACCAGGTAACCGGCGGGGACTCCGTCGGCTCGGCCGTGCTGTTGTAGTGCTGCCGAGAAGGCTCTGGCTCAGTAGTTCGGCCGATTCTGGTGTCCGAGGGGAGGAGGCTTCGACCGAAGCGGCGCCGCCGACTTGCCGCGATGGTCGCCAACTCGACCTCGCGCCAGGACCCATGCGGCTCCGGATCACGGTGTCGGACCCGCCCGAGCATCCTCAGGCGAACGTTCTCGCGCCGCGCGTCATCAACCGGCTCATTCGACGCCTCGCCCGAATCGCACCCGGATCACTCCGCTGCCGAGCTCCAGCCCACATACGCCGCACCGACCAACTCGCATCTGCCCTACGGGCGATATCGCGCCGCTGTCCTGATACGAGCGCCAGTTGCACGGCGGACTTTCCTTGTTATTCCCGGGTACGGCGTGGGGGCAGTGTGCGAATGGCCTCAGGGGCTCGGTCTCCCCACGGCGGGCGCCAGCGGCATAGGGTCAAAATATGACCGAGCAGACGCAGTACCGCATCGAGCACGACACCATGGGCGAGGTTCGGGTTCCGGTGGACGCTCTGTGGCGGGCGCAGACCCAACGGGCCGTGCAGAACTTTCCGATCAGTGGACGTGGCTTGGAGCGCGCGCAGATCCGTGCGCTCGGCCTACTGAAGGCGGCGTGCGCGACGGTCAATCGCGACCTGGGACTACTCGATCCGGCGAAGGCCGACGCCATCATTGCCGCGGCGAACGAGATCGCAGAGGGCAAGCACGACGACCAGTTTCCGATCGATGTTTTCCAAACCGGTTCGGGCACCAGCTCGAACATGAACGCCAACGAGGTGATCGCCTCACTCGCGAACGCGAACGGCGTCACCGTGCACCCGAACGACGATGTGAACATGTCGCAGTCGTCGAACGACACCTTCCCCACCGCGACGCATCTCGCCGCCACCGAAGCGGTCATCACCGATCTGGTCCCCGCGTTGGAGCACCTGCGGCTCGCATTGCTGGACAAGACGACCGAGTGGCGGACGGTCGTGAAGTCCGGCCGCACCCACCTGATGGACGCGGTGCCGGTGACACTCGGCCAGGAGTTCGGCGGCTATACCCGACAGATCGCGGCAAGCATCGATCGCATCATGGCGACGCTACCGCGCCTCGGCGAGCTGCCGATCGGCGGCACCGCGGTCGGTACCGGCCTGAACGCACCCGAGGGCTTCGGCGCGAGGGTCGTCGCGGAACTGGTGCGCGCCACCGGCATCGACGCGCTGCGCGAGGCCGAGGACCACTTCGAGGCGCAGGCCGCTCGGGACGGTCTGGTCGAGGCCTCCGGCGCGCTGCGCACGATCGCGGTGAGCCTCACGAAGATCGCCAACGATATCCGCTGGATGGGCTCGGGCCCGCTGACCGGGCTGGCCGAACTCCGGCTACCCGATCTACAGCCGGGTAGCTCCATCATGCCGGGCAAGGTGAACCCGGTTCTCCCCGAGGCGGTTACCCAGGTCGCCGCGCAGGTAATCGGCAATGACGCCGCCGTCGCGTTCGGCGGCGCGAACGGCGCCTTCGAGCTGAACGTCTACATCCCGGTGATGGCCCGTAACTTGCTCGAGTCGATTCGCCTGCTGGCCAATGTCTCTCGGCTGTTCGCCGACAAATGCGTCCGCGGCCTGGTCGCCAATGTCGAGCACCTGCGCACTCTGGCCGAGTCCTCCCCATCCATCGTGACTCCGCTGAACTCCGCGATCGGCTACGAGGAGGCGGCCGCCGTCGCCAAGGAAGCACTCGCGCGGAAGAAGACCATCCGCCAGACGGTGATCGACCGCGGCCTGCTCGACGAGAAGCTCACCGAGGAGGAACTCGACCGCCGCCTCGACGTGCTCTCGATGGCCAAGGTGAAAAACGGACAGTAAGCACACCCGCGCCGGCACGACCGCCGCGTTGGAACCCCTCGTCTTTCCAACGTGGCGGTCGAACTCCTTCGTCCCGTCGCATACTGCGGATGCCGGTTAATCGTTTGCGGCCGAAGGGCGTTACACCGCTGCGGCGGCCCGGTGAACGCCACACGCAGTGCCGAAACACCGCACGCAGTGCCGAAACACCGAACGCCACCCGGAGCAATGCTCGAGTACCGGGTGGCGTTCGAATATCGTGCGGTTCAGCGAAGCCCGTGGCGAACGACGGCTCGCCGGGGATCACCTTCGGAACCGCACTGCTACAACACTCGTGATTCCAAGACGGTCGCGTCAGCCACGCAGGTGCGTGAGCTCGTCGCGCGCCTTCTCGCCTTCGGCGCCGAAGTCGCTGCGCGTGAAGACATTCCAGCGCTTCAGCAGTGGCGTGAAGACCAGTTCGCCCTCCTTGGCACGGTCGTAGAGACCTGCCTCGGCGAGCACCTCGTCGCTACTGCGGCCGTCCGCCAGTGTCACCGTCGGGACATGGAAATCGGCGACCCGGTCGGCGATGGCGCGCATGGTCTGGTCCGGCGCCAGATCGAGGCCGGCGGCGACCATGTTCGCGAAGAACACCGACTGCAGTTCATCGTCCACCGCAATGCGGTCGGCCATGGCGGTGACCATGGGGTTCTCCCCCAGTGCGGCGATATTGCGGTGCCGGACCGCGCTGGCGGCCTCTTCGAACGCGCAGGTGGCCAGGACGTCGAGCAGGTGCATCGCCGGGCGGCGGAAGCCCTTGGTCATGTGATCCATCCGCAGCCGCTCCAGTTCGACCGGATCGACCGACCTGGTGACCATGAGGTAGTTACGGATCATGATCTCGTGCCGGTTCTCCTCGGCCGTCCAGCGGCCGACCCAGCGCCACCAGGCGCCGGTCCGCAGGTACTTGCCGATCTCGCGGTGATACGAAGGCAGATTGTCGGCGATCAGCACGCAGACGGTCAACGCCAGCTTCGCGTCAGCACTGAGCTCGGACTGTTCCGGCTCCCAATCGGTGCCGCCGAGGAACGCGAAGTTGCGCCCATCGTCCCACGGCACGAATTCGTGCGGCTGCCATCCCTCGGCGGCCTCGACGTGCTTACGCAGATTCAGTTCTACGTCCACCGCGAGTGATTCGAGCAGTTCGCGATCGGTCAAGAGTGTTTGCACCAAGACAACCTAGCGGCTGGGCCCGCGAAGCGGGAGCTGTGGACAGGACCTGGCAGGCGATCCGGGAACGCAAGGCGACCCGGACGCCTCAGACCGAACTACTTCGGTGTAACCGTAATATTACCGTTCACCCAGGTGATCGTTCCGCCGGTGAAATCGCTCTGCTTGCCACCCGGGATGTCCTTTTCGTCGCTGATCGGATAGCCGAGTTTGCCGTTGGCGCCACCGTTGTCCTCCCACGCCTCGCGAATCGCGCCCCACACGATGTGCGGTTCGCCTTCCTTGGGCGCGTAGATCGTGCCACCGACGAAGTCCTGGTAGCTTCCGTCGGCAGGCCCGTCCTCCTCCTCTTCCAGCGGCGCACCGAGCAGGCCGGTGGGGCCACCGCTGGCCACATACTTTTTGTAGATGTCACCGGAAACCGTGATCTCGCCATCCGCGGCGGCGATCTTGGTCTCCTCCGCGGCGCCCGGCGAGTGCTCGTCGGTATGGGTCGCGCGAGCCGAGGTGGTCATGGCCGCGCCGGGCGAAGTGGTCATCGCCGAGGTGTTCATCGCCGCGGAAACCGAGCTGATCACCCCTGCGGTCGAGGCGCCGCCATCTTTGTCGTCATCGCCGCATCCGGCGAGGACAAGACCGGCCGCGCTGACCATGGCGGCGAATCCAGCTGTTCGTCGAGCGAAGTGGTGCATGTCCATCCTCTCGAGATCGGCTACCACTACGCCACGGGCTCCGTGACATCGCGCGTAGCCTGGCCGATGCTCGGCAATGGCCCGGCGAATCGACGAGGAGACACCGGGCCATACCGAACAGCTATCACGGCGGATACTACCCGCCGCTTGTGAGGTGAAACACACCGCAGGGCATCGTGGCCCGATCAGGCGTTGGGGCCGTATTCCTCCAACATCTCGGTAACCAGCGCCGCGATCGGCGAGCGTTCACTGCGGGTCAGTGTGATGTGGGCGAACAGTGGATGCCCCTTCAGCTTCTCGATCACCGCGGCCACCCCGTCGTGCCTGCCGACGCGCAGGTTGTCACGCTGCGCGACGTCATGGGTGAGCACCACCCGCGACCCGGTGCCGAGTCGACTGAGCACTGTGAGCAGGACGTTGCGCTCCAGCGACTGGGCCTCGTCCACGATGACGAACGAATCGTGCAGCGATCGACCGCGAATATGGGTGAGCGGCAGCACCTCGAGCATGTCGCGGCTGAGCACCTCCTCCATCACCTCGCGACTGGCCAGCCCATCCAGGGTGTCGAAGACCGCCTGCGCCCATGGGCCCATCTTCTCGCTTTCGGTGCCGGGCAAGTAGCCCAGCTCCTGGCCGCCGACCGCGTACAGCGGACGGAAGACCACCACCTTGCGCTGCGTGCGCCGCTCCAACACTGCCTCCAGGCCCGCGGTCAGCGCGAGCGCGGACTTGCCCGTGCCCGCCCGGCCACCGAGCGACACGATGCCGACGCTCTCGTCCAGTAGGAGGTCCAGCGCGATGCGCTGCTCAGCGGACCGACCGTGCAGCCCGAATGCCTCGCGCTCCCGGACCAGTTGCACACGTTTGTCCGGTGTGACCCGGCCGAGTGCACTGGAACTGGTGCCGAGCAGCCGAATCCCGGTGTGGCAGGGCAGTTCTCGCGCGGCATCGAGGTCGATCGCCGACTCGGCGTAGAGCTGATCGATCTGCGCCGAGCTGACGTCCAACTCCACCATGCCGGGCCAGCCGGAGGTGACGACGTCCTGCGCGTGGTACTCGTCGGCGTGCAAACCCACCGCACTGGCCTTGACCCGTAGCGGAATGTCCTTGGACACCAGCACCACGTCGCGGCCCTCGGCCGCGAGGTTGAGTGCACAGGCCAGGATGCGGGCGTCGTTGGTGTCGGTGCGGAACCCGACCGGAAGGACCGCTGGATCGGTGTGGTTCAGTTCCACCTGCAGTGTTCCGCCCTCGGTGCCGATCGGCACCTGCTGATCCAGCCTGCCGTACTGCAGGCGCAGATCATCCAGGTTGCGCAGGGCCTCCCGTGCGAACCAGCCCAATTCGTGGTGGTTGCGTTTGCCTTCGAGTTCGCTGATGACCACCAGCGGTAACACCACATCGTGTTCGCCGAACCTGGTGAACGACCAGGGATCCGACAGCAAGACCGAGGTGTCGATGACGAAGACTTTGCCGAGTAAATGCGAGGGGCGGGCCCCCTTCGCGGCGGCTCCGCCTTTCGCGGAGCGGGATTGCGCCGAGGGAGCGGAAACGGAGCGTGCAGCAGTCACGGTGGGCTCCTATGTGCTCGTGCGGCACTCGCACGAGCGATCTCGCTGGACCGGTCCGTCCTGATGGACCCGACGTTGCCGTCAGATGCCACGAGGGCCGGGTGCCGGCCCTCTCGCACTGAGTAGCTCAGCCACGGTCAGGACCTCCCGTACGAGCCACACCGCCGCGGCCCGCACAATCGACGCTACCTGCGAACCCCGTCTCCGCGCTCAGAGACCGGAAGGCGTGTTCGTGAATTTGTCGTAAACCCGTACCCCGCGAACGCTCAGCGCAGGAGGTCGAGCAGCACGGACACATGACTATGCGCTGGATCCTTTACGGCAGTAAGCAACGTAACTGTATGTTCGTCGGCTAGAGCGCGCAGTTCCCGCAAATCCTTCTGCACCTCCGAAGCCGCGAGTTCGGCTCGATAGCGGCGGACGAACTCGGCGCGGTGCGCGTCCGGGTCGGCATGAAACCAGCGACGCAGTTCGGTCGACGGAGTGAGCTCCTTGGGCCATCGATCGATTCGCGCTTGCTGTTTGGTGAGCCCCCGCGGCCAGAGCCGGTCGATCAGCACGCGGGTGCCGTCGTCCGGATCGGGCGTTTCGTAGACGCGTTTCACCTGGAAGCCGGGCGGGAGATCAAGGGTCATAGCGGTCATCGCAACACGGCGTCGGCGTCGCGGCGGGTAGCGCCACGCACTCGCTGCGCCCCGACCGGACGGATAGAGTCGCTGATATGGCGGGTAACGACGAATTGGAGAAGCTGTCGTCCAAGCAATTGCACGACCGAGCGGTGAAGCTGGCGGTGCGCCGCGGGGACGTGAAGTTCCTGTGGCGGTTGCTCACCTCGATTCCGGCCGCGGAGGCCGCCGCGGGCAATATCGGCGAGAGCGAGGCCGACATCAAATACGTGCTGCCGATGATCGACGATTACTTCCATGCGGGCGACGGTGCGATCGCCGAGGTGCTGCGGCCGTTCTATCTGGCGTATCTGACCGGGCGTTCCTGAGCGGGCTCAGCGCCGGATTACCGCGCGCCACAGCCCGACGACAGTTCCGCGCACGACGTTCTCCCAACTGAAGTGGTCGTGCCACAAGATGATTCGGCCGTCGCGCAGCGCGAACGTACCGGTCACCCAGAACCCGACGCGCAGCGGACCGAAGCGCAGGTAGTCGGTGCGGTCGGTGAGCACGATCTCGCCGTCGGCGGCGAGGTGGTGCAGGTCGACGTCCAACCCGATCCAATCTCTGTCCAGGCCGCGCAGCACGCCGCCGACCCGCCCGATGCCCCGCACATCGGGCAGCGAAGTGTTCTTCCAGACGATGTCCGGGTGCAGCAGATCGACCGCCTCCGCGAGCGCGCCCATCTCCAGCGCGGCGACGAACTCCCGCACCGTGGTGATCGAGTCCTGTTCCAGGTCGAGTTCGTCGGTCATGGTCCGAGCGTAGGCCGAGGCGCTCCGGCACGGGAAGCGATGAGGACGGCCAACCCGTCGAGGATGCGCCCGATGCCGAATCGCAGCGCCCCCTCGCCGCCCTCCACCGCTCCTTCCTCGGCGAACGCCGCCGCCGCTGCCGGATAGCGCTGCGCCGCGACGTCCACCATGGCGGCGAACTGTCCGGCGATATGCTGCTCGAACGCCTCGGCGCCGGCCCCCCGGACCTGCTGCCCGAGGCTGCGCGCGTGCCCGGTCAGCAGGACGATGGTGTCCAGGCGTTCGGCGGTGGTCAACCCGGTTTCGGCGAGCGCATCGAGCGCGCACTCCATCCAGGCCATCTCGGCCGGACCGATCGGCCGTACCCCGACCGACACCTCCAACGACCAGGGATGGGCACGGAAACGCTCGTAGAGCGTCTCGCACCACAGGGCCAGTTGGCCACGCCACCCCGCTTCGAGGGCAGCGCCGCCGGGCACGGTCATCTCCGGCGGCATGCCCAACGCGGTGTCCAGCATCAGCGCGATCAGTTCGGCCTTGCCCGGCACGTAGCGGTAGAGCGACATCTTCGTGAAGCCGAGCCGCTCGGCCAGCCGCTGCATGGACAGATTGGACAGCCCGTCGGCATCGGCGAGCGCGATGGCCTCGGCGACGATCCCCTCCAGCGACAGTGCGGGTTTCGGTCCGCGCTTCGGTCGCGGCTGGATACCCCAGAGCAGTTCGACGGCGGTCGGTGTCGGCATGACCGGATCCTTCCGGAAAATGGCTTGACGTAAAACCGTGTCTATCATACGCTAATTTGCGTCCGCTGGACACAGCGTCCTATGGACGCATATTCTTGACCACAGGAGCCACCATGCGCACCACCGTCCTCATTTCCGGCGCCAGCATCGCCGGCCCCGCCCTGGCCTATTGGCTGCACCGCTACGGGTTCGCCGTCACCGTCGTCGAGCGCGCAACGGCACCGCGCCCCGGCGGCCAAGCCGTCGACTTCAAGGGCGCCACCCATCGCACCGTCCTGCAGCGGATGGGGATCCTGGGCGAGGTCGAGCAGCGCAGGACCGGCACTACCGACACGGTCCTCGTCGACGCCGACGGCAAACAGGTCGCCACCATCTCCGGCGATTTCACCGGCGGCGATGTGGAGATCCTGCGCGGCGACCTGTCCCAGATCATGTACAACCGGACCGCAGCGCACTGTGAATACTTGTTCGGCGACTCGATCAGCGCGCTCACCGACACCGGCGACGGCGTGTACGTCGAGTTCGAACGCGGTCCGGCGCGCACCTTCGACCTGGTCTTCGGCGCCGACGGCATCCACTCACGGGTACGCGGACTGACGTTCGGTCCCGAACGGGACTTCGTGACGCACCTCGGGTACTACTACTGCGTCGCGGGCGCGAGCCCCTGGAGCGAAGGCGGTTCGCGCGCACGGGCGATCGCGTACGGCCACAACACTCCCGGCAAGATCGCGATCAGTGGCGGCCCGAAGGCGCAGCAGATGTACCTGTTCGCCTCCCCCGAGCTCGACTACCGCCGCGACGACCACGCCGCCCAGCGGCGCATCGTCGAACAGGCCTACGCCGACGTCGCTTGGGAGGTTCCCCGAATGCTCGGCGAGATGGCCGGCTTCGACGACTTCTACCTGGATTCGATCAGCAAGGTGCGGGTGCTGGGCGGCTACACCAAGGGGCGGGTCGCGCTGGTCGGCGATTCCGCGTACGGAAACACGCTGGGCGGCTTCGGCACCGGACTCGCCGTGGTCGGCGCGTATGTCATCGCGGGCGAATTGGCCATCGCCGACGGTGATCACACGGTCGCCTTCACCCGCTACAACGAGATCATGCAGCGCTACGCCAAGATCGCGGGAAACAGCAACGCGGGCCGCTTCCTCGCGCCGAAGACCGCGCTCGGCATCAGGCTGCGCAACTGGTTCCTCGACTCCTGGATGTTCACGCTGATGCTGAAATACAGCGACAACGCCGCCAACGACATCGACCTGCGGGACTATCCGACGCTGATGGGCGCGATGGACGTCGGCTGAGCCCGTGGCGCCGACAGCGAACTACCCAGCGCGCGTCAGCTCAGCAGGCGCCAGTCCTCCAGGCCGTTGTACAGCGGGACGTCGCTGGCCAGCTTACTCACCCGGGTACGCAGCGCGTCCACGTCGGAGCCGCCCGCCAGCGCGGTCGCGATGATGTCGGCGACCTCGGTGAACTCGGCGTCGCCGAAGCCACGCGTGGCCAAGGCCGCGGTGCCGATCCGCAGGCCGGAGGTGACCATCGGCGGGCGCGGATCGAAGGGAACGGCGTTGCGGTTCACCGTGATTCCGATCTCGTGCAGCAGGTCTTCGCCCTGTTGACCATCGAGTTCGGAGTTGCGTAGATCGACGAGGACCAGGTGCACGTCGGTACCGCCGGTGAGCACGCTGATGCCCTTGTCCTTGACGTCGGCGGCGGTGAGGCGCTCGGCAAGAATCTTCGCGCCGGAGAGGGTGCGCTCCTGGCGGTTGCGGAACTCCTCGGTCGCGGCGATCTTGAAAGCGACGGCCTTGGCGGCGATCGCGTGCATGAGCGGCCCGCCCTGCTGGCCGGGGAACACCGCACTGTTGATCTTCTTGGCGTACTCCTGCTTGGCCAGGATCAGGCCGGAGCGGGGACCGCCGAGGGTCTTGTGCACGGTCGAGGAGACCACGTCGGCGTACGGGACCGGCGAGGGGTGCAGGCCGGCCGCGACCAAACCGGCGAAGTGCGCCATGTCCACCCACAGGTAGGCGCCGACCTCGTCGGCGATCGAGCGGAACGCGGCGAAGTCCTGATGACGCGGGTAGGCCGACCAGCCTGCCACGATCACCTTCGGGCGCGCGTCGAGGGCGATGGCGCGCACCTCGTCCATGTCGACACGGTGGTCTTCCTTGCTGACGCCGTAGGAGTGCACTTCGTAGAGCTTGCCGGAGAAGTTCAGGCGCATGCCGTGCGTGAGGTGACCGCCGTGCGCGAGGTCCAGACCGAGCAGCTTGTCGCCCGGATCCATCAACGACATCAACACGGCGGCGTTCGCCTGCGCGCCGGAATGCGGCTGCACGTTGGCGAAATCGGCGCCGAACAGTTCCTTGGCCCGGTCGCGCGCCAGAGTCTCGATCACATCGACATGCTCACAACCGCCGTAGTACCGCCGCCCCGGGTAGCCCTCCGCGTACTTGTTGGTCAGCACGCTGCCCTGCGCCTGCAACACCGCACGCGGTACGAAGTTCTCGGAAGCGATCATCTCGAGGGTGTCGCGTTCGCGGGCGAGCTCGCCCGCCATCGCGGCAGCGACTTCCGGGTCGAGCTCACCGAGAGACTGGGAATTGACAGAGGCGGTCGTCTGCGTCACGCGGTCAGTCTATGGGCCGGAGGACGACTCCCCGAGCAGGGGGTTCATCGGCCGCCCGGAATCGGCTACTTCGGCGATCAGAACTCCGCGGTCCGGTTCGCCGTCCGAATCCGCTGACAGGTAGTTCCGCAGCAACACATCGAGGTGCTCCTGCGCGTCCGCGAGCGGTCGGATGGATTTCATCGCCCGCGCCTGCACGATCGCGCCTTCCAACGCACTGACCACGAAGCTGCCGAAGGAACGCGCCTGGGCGTCGGACATACCCGCCGCCGTGAGCGCCGCGCCGAGGCGTTCGTGCCAGTCCTCGAAGACCGCACCGGCGGCGGCCTGTACGCCGGGCTCGGACTCGGCGAGGGCGGCGCCGACGATCGGACACCCCGCGCGATATCCGGTCTTCGCCAAGGCGGCGACCCACCAGCCGATCAGCGAATCGAACCACGATTCCGGCGGCGCGGCGGTGATCTTGTCGATCACCTCGGTGATCCGGCCGCCCGCGTCCCGCGTCGCGGTCTCGACCAACTCGCCCTTGCCGGAGGGAAAGTGCTGGTAGAGCGAATTTCGCGAGGCCTTGCTCCGATCGAGCAAGGCGGAAAGGCTCGCCGCGTGCACGCCGTGCTCACGAACCAGCTCGATGGCGCTGTCGATCAGCCTGGTGCGCGGCCCGGCGGTCATCGGCCCTCCTCGCTCGCAGTTGCGTGAACCGATCGGTCCATGCTCCAATCATGACAGATGTGGACCGATCGGTTCATCGAAGGGACGGGATTGATGCCGGAAACCACGATCGACTCGACGCAGCTGTCCGGGCTGGAACTGCTGCGGACCGCGATGACGATGCCCGACCGGCCGCCGTTCATCGGTGACCTGGTCGGCATGGAGATCGAGGAACTCGAACACGGCAGGGTGGTCTTCGCGCTGCGCACCCGGCCCGACTTCGCCAATCCCCTCGGCACCACGCACGGCGGAATCTGCGCCACCCTGCTCGATTCCGTGATGGGTTGCGCGGTCCACACCACACTGGAGGCGGGCGTCGGCTACACAACGCTCGAACTGAAGATCAACTACATCCGCGCCGTCCCCGTCGACGGACAGCGGCTCACCGCCACCGGTAGCACGATCCATGTCGGCCGCACTACCGCGACCGCCGAGGGACGCGTGATCGACGAACAAAGCCGCCTGGTCGCGCACGCCACCACCACCTGCGCCATCTTCCGCGGAAGTCGCTGAGGGCAGTTCAGGGGAGCGCACGCACCGCGCGGGGTGTCAGCGGTTCGTCCAGCAGCCTGCGGAACCGGTCGGCCCGGTCATGGGCGTCGAGCGCGCGATCGAGCCACCCGCCCAGCAACCGATACCCCTCCACATAGGTGGAGATGTAGGCCCGCCACAACGGCGAGGACAGAAAACGTAGCGACTGGCGCGCTCGGTCCGGCGACACCAGGCTCCAGGTCTGCAAGAACTTCGTTACCTCGTCCTGGCTGCGCCGCCGGTCGTGCAACAGCAGTGCGGCATCCTGGCGCACGCCGAGCAACTGGGCCGAAGCGTTCGCGAGTCGTTCCGCGCGGTCACCGTCGAAGCGCAGGCCCAGATCGGCGTAGATCTCCTGCGCCCAGGCGCCCCAGCCGGAGCCGACGAGGGAGCGCAGCGCGAGATCGGCGAGACCTTCGGCCATCAGACACTGCGGCGTATTGACCAGAAACAGCGTCTGTTCGGCCTGCCCGGCCGCGACCAGCCCGGCCTCTTTGCGACAGTGCTCGGTGTGGTGCCCCGGGTAGGACTCGTGCGCGATCAGGTGCGGCAGGTGCGCCATGTGCTGGGTGAGATCCGAGTTGATCGCGACCCGGGAGTGGTAATTCCCCAGGTAGTAATTGAACCCGGACCAGGGTTTGTCCCCGACCACCTCGTAGGTGACGTGCTCGTGGTCGGGAAGCGGATACCTGGCCCGAACCAGTTCGCGCAGCGCCCCGGAAAACGCCTCGACGCAGGCGGACAGGCGCTCCGGCGGAATCTCGTCGGCCTTGCGGTGCGCGGCCATCCGCTCGGCCAGCGATCCCTTTCCAGCGAGCACCTCGTCCATCCGCCGATGCGCGTCGTGGTAGACCTCGACGTCGCCAGGAGCGATGTCGACGTCGAAATACGCTCGGACCTCGTCGACGAATCCGATCTCGTCTCCGGCGAACTTGCGACCGGAACACTCCAGTGCGCGCAGGTGCGCATCGAGGAATTCCGCGCGTTCGTCCGACAGCCCGGCCTCGGAAACTCCGGCGCGCAACTCGACGGCGCGACGGGCCAACTCGCGCGCCTGCGGCGCGGGCGCGTTCTGCACCGCACGACGCAGCGCCGGATCACCGGTATAGGCGTCGACGAACCCTTCCTCGAGCCGGTCGAAGGCGAGGCCGAGCAGCAGGTATTCGGTCACGAGTGGATGCGCTTCCATGCCCGCCGACATTAGCCGCTCACCGCACGGTCATCGACCCGGTTACCAACGGGTATCGATACCCCACTTATCCCACGATGTTGACGCAGAGCAGAATTCGGCTATGCGGCGACAGCTGGATCGAATCTCACCGGAACCGCGCGATAACTGTGCGTGTTTGCCGAACTGGAGCGTCGGGTAAATGGCACGAGTGAGTGAGCCGAGTCCCTACGTGGAATTCGACCGGAAACAGTGGCGAACTCTGCGTAAGTCGACTCCCCTCGTACTCACCGAGGAAGAACTGATCGGCCTGCGCGGCCTCGGGGAACAGATCGACCTGGAGGAAGTCGCGGAGGTCTATCTTCCGCTCGCTCGTCTCATCCATCTGCAAGTGGCCGCGCGCCAGCGCCTGTTCGCCGCGACCGCGACCTTTCTCGGCGAAACCCACCCCGACCAGCAGGTCCCGTTCGTGATCGGCGTCGCGGGCAGCGTCGCGGTCGGCAAGTCGACCACCGCCCGCGTCCTGCAGGCGCTGCTGGCGCGCTGGGATCACCACCCGCGCGTCGACCTGATCACCACCGACGGTTTTCTCTATCCGACCGCGGAACTCACCCGCCGCGGCATCATGCACCGCAAGGGTTTCCCGGAGAGCTATGACCGCCGTAAGCTGCTGCGATTCGTCACCGAGGTGAAATCCGGCGCGGCGGAGGTCTGCGCGCCGGTGTATTCGCACATCTCCTACGACATCGTGCCGGACAAGCGGCACTGCGTCCGGCAGCCCGACATTTTGATCGTCGAGGGTCTGAACGTGCTGCAGACCGGTCCACGACTGATGGTCTCGGATCTGTTCGACTTCTCGATCTATGTCGACGCGCGCATCGAGGACATCGAGAAGTGGTACGTGCAACGGTTTCTCACGCTGCGCAACACCGCATTCGCCGACCCGAACGCGCATTTTCACCACTACTCCGGATTCACCGACGAGCAGGCGATCGCCGCTGCGCAAGAGATCTGGAACAACACCAATCGCCCGAATCTGGTGGAGAACATTCTGCCCACCCGGCCGCGCGCCACCCTGGTCTTGCGTAAGGATGCCGACCACAGCATCAATCGGCTGCGCCTCCGTAAATTGTGATTTCTCTTACAATTTCCACGCTTCATCGAGGCGGCGCGCGACATCGATATCACGGGCCGCGGCAATGTGCGGTTTGCGGATCTCCGTGGCGATATACCGGGCGACGAATCGCCGGATCTCGTGGTCGACGCTGATCAAGCCCCGCAGCAGCTGTCCGCGCCGGGTCGCGGCGGCGACGTTGACGCGCACATCGGCAGGGCGCGGCTCGCTGATATCGATCACCACCCGCAGCGGCGCCGCGGTGCGCACCGTCAGGTGCAGATGGACGGCCCCCTCGACGTGGAAGCGATGGCGATCGACGGCGAGATCGAGAAGCAGTTCGACATCCAACGGGATGACCAACTCGAACGAGATGGCCTCACCGATCCGGCGACGCAGCAGCGGCTCGCCGAGCTGCACCCGCGCGGTCACCTTGGCCAGCCGTCCCGGGCCTACCCCGATCGGGCCGAAATCGAATGCGGTGCCGGTCAACTGGCCGAACGCACCGGCGATACGTTCCTCGGAGGCCGCGTACGCCAAAAACCGCCTGCCGAACTCCTCGTAACTGATGGAGCCGCCCGCCTCGTGCTGCGCGACGTCGGGAGTCCCGGCGGGCCAGGTGTCGTACGCGCTCATGAGACCGCACGGTACGCGGGAAGTGCGGCGGCGGAGCCGAATTCCCGGTACCGAGATCGAGTCAGACGCCGAAGCGACGATGGCGCGCGGCGTAGTCGCGCAACGCGCGCAAGAAATCCACCCGCCGGAACTCCGGCCAGTACGCCTCGGTGAACCATATCTCCGAGTATGCGCTCTGCCACAGCAGGAACCCCGATAGTCGCTGCTCGCCCGAGGTGCGGATGACCAGATCGGGGTCCGGCTGGCCGGAGGTGTAAAGGTGCTGGTCGATGGCATTCACGGTGATCGACTGGACCAGGTCCTCCCCGGTTTCCCCGGCGGCGATCTCGTGACGGACCAGCGAACGCACCGCGTCGGTGATCTCCTGCCTGCCGCCGTAGCCGACCGCGACATTGACGTGCACACCGTTGCGACCCTCGGTACGCTCCGCCGCGGTGCGCAGTCGTTTGGCGATCAGTTCGGGGAATCCGTCGAGCGTGCCCACAATGCGCACACTCCAGTTCGCTTCCGGCGCCGACAGTTCCTCGACCACATCGGTGATCACCTCGAACAACGTCTCCAGCTCGTCCGGATCGCGCTGCAGATTCTCGGTGGAAAGCAGGTAGACGGTGACCATTTCGATGCCCTCGGCCGCGCACCAGCCGACCAGCTCCGCGATCTTCAGCGCACCGACCCGATGACCGTGGCTGACGTCGGTGAAGCCGTTCTCCCGAGCCCACCGCCGATTGCCGTCACACATCACCGCGACGTGCCGGGGGTGCTGTTTGCCGGCCAGCTGCTTGGACAGCCGGGCCTCATAGATGCGATACGGCAGACCCCGGACCTGACTCGGAAGTTCCACGCGGGCAACCCTACGCCTCACCGACGCGATCTCGGCATCGGCCGCGTGACCCCGGTACAGTGGCAGACAGCGTCAACTTACGGTTCCGTAGGTTACTGACGGGTCTGTCTAGGAGGTCAGTCGTGTCCGAACCGGTCGGCACTGCCGATGCACCGCTGGTCGCGAAACCCGCTTCGGCGGGCGAAGCGCTGGCGGCGGCGCTCGTGAAACCTCGAATGCGCGGGTGGATCCACACCTGGGCGGTCGGCGTCGCGGCCATCGCGGCCATCGTGTTGGTCAGCACGGCAGCTACGAGATCGGCGACCGCGGGCTGGTCTACCTCGATCTACGGGCTCACCGTGTGCGGGCTGTTCGGCATCAGCGCGGTCTATCACCGAGTGACCTGGCCGAGCGTGCGCGCCCGCATCCGGATGAAGCGGGCCGACCACTCGATGATCTTCCTCTTCATCGCGGGCAGCTACACGCCGTTCGCCCTGCTCGGCCTACCCGGACGCACAGGGCAGACGCTGCTGATCGTGGTCTGGGCCGGGGCATTGGGCGGAGTGGCGCTGAAACTGCTGTGGCCCACCGCGCCGCGCTGGGTCGGCGTCCCGCTGTATCTGCTGCTCGGCTGGGCGATCGTGCCGGTGGCAGGGCAGCTGAACGCCCAGATCGGTATTCTGCCGTTGATCCTGTTGGTGATCGGCGGTCTGATCTACAGCGGCGGCGCGATCCTCTACGCGACCAAGTGGCCGAACCCGTGGCCCACTGTGTTCGGCCACCACGAGTTCTTCCACGCGGCCACAGTGCTCGCCGCGATCACGCACTACGCGGCCGTCTGGTTGGTTGTCCTGCGCTGACCACGTTCGCCTACGACACCGGGTCTGAGTAGGTCGCGTTTACCGGCCGCGTCAGATTCGGCAAGGCCACGTTCACGAGCACCCTCGGCTTCATCGCGACCGACTTCGGTTCCGAGTGAGTCCCCTTCACCGCCTCTCCGCAGTGGGGCCACCTTCACCGTTGTTCGATTGGGGCGACGACGGTGTGGGCCAGTCGCCAAATGTCGAACCACAGGACTGGCCGCCTGCGGTGGCCTCACCGTGACAGTAGCCATGGACCGGCAGTAGTGGCGCCTTGGTCGGGTTCGGCCGGGTGCCGACCACAGACCAGAACCTCGACCGCCAGATCCACGCATCACCGAGTCTGGATGCCAGGAGGTTTCACAGACAAGAAGTCCGGAAAGAGCACCGAGCGCGGAGAACTGTGGAAGAGCCTGGAGTACATGCGATCTGGCGACACCTCGTGCTGCTGTCGCTGGACCGGCTCGGCCGATCCCTGCAAGACCTGGTCTCGATCGTGACGGGACTCCGCAAGCGCGGCATCGGATTCAGATCCCTGCACGAAGCCATCGACACCACCACCTCTGGTGGGCGGCTGGTCTTCCACGTGTTCGCAGCACTGGCGGTTTCAGCCGCGAGTTGATCGTTCAGGGCACCAACGAGAACCTGGCCGCCGCCCGCGGGCCGCGGGCAACACCTCGATCCCCCGCCGGCCATGACCGCCGAACAGATCCGCCAGGCCCGCGCGATCCATACCCAGACCAGAGGGAACCGTATCCTCGGCCGCCCGTCTGCTTGGGGTTTCTCGCTCGACGACCTACAACTACGTGCCCGAACGCGGCCTGCTGCGAAGTCTCTCGGGTACCCCGGCGGGTTCGGACCTGGAGCTCCGGCGGCTCCGCGGATGTCATCGAGGCGATCGCGCTGGCAGACGGCTGGATCATTCAATTCGGCGACCCGCCCGGGGCCTACGGAATTACCTATTTCAGCGACAAGTTGATCGTTGTAACCAATGGCGTGAAGAACGACCCGCTATGGGCAACCGCGATATTGGCGCACGAGGCCGGTCATGCCACCGCCGACCCCGAATACATCGCCACGATCACCGCGCCCCAACCCGGCGAGAACTATTCACAGTGGTATGAAGAGCAACTGTATGGGTTGAACCGTGGCGAGGCCCACGCGGGATTGACGACCGCCCAGGTGCGGCTGGAAATCCTCGGCAACGGCGGTCCGGATATCGACAACATCGACGACATCACCAAGTCCACCTACGATCGTTACGCCGCAGGTGATCTGACCTGGCAGGCCGCGGTCGACTTGCTCGCCGACCATCGGCGTGGCCAACCCAGCGGGTATCGCGACCGACTGGAGAAAGCATGGGAGGATTTCACCGGGTCCCCACCACCTCCGCCCGACCCGTCGTACCTGCCCAACCTCCCCGACCTGCCCGACCCTCCCGACCTGCCCGAGATGCCCGAGATGCCCGTCCCCCCAGACCTGCCCGACCCTCCTAACCATCCCGACCCAGCTGGCGATGCCCCGAGAAATGACACAGGCAGTGTCGGTAGCGCAGCAGCGAGTTGATCGTCGACGGCACCAACGAGCGCCTGGCCGCCGCTCGCTTTCAGCACCGCGGTGGATCATTCGCGTGTGGATCCGCTCCACTCGGTGTCTGTGCCGACCCACATTGTGCGGATCGGCACAGCCGAGGAGCCGGCGATTGTCTGGATGTACTCGGCCGAGGACGTACCGTGAGCGGCGGCGGTCTCGAGGTAGCCGAGGAACGGGGCGGCGAGCACGAGCGGGCAACGCTGAGCGATTGAGCCGGCGATCCGTCAAACCCGTTGCAGCGCCGAGCGGAGTTCCTCCGGGGTGCAGACCGGGCGATCACAGACCGAGCCGCGGCAGACGTAGGCGGCGTCGGCGTCACGGACCAACGGGCGGTCGGTCAGGAGTGGGACCGCGTCCGGGGCGGCGGCGAGGACGACGGACCCGCCGGGAGCCGCTACGCGGGCGGTCGCGAGCAGTTCGGTGGGGCGGCTGCGCGGCTCGGCGGTGGCGATGGCGATCTTCAGTGGACCGCGCAGGGCCGCCTCGGCGACCGCCAGCCACTGGCCCGCCGACCGCGGCGCGCCGGCGAGGACGACCGCGCCACGGTCGAGCGTGCGGTCGGCGAGGTCACGATAGCGGGTGGCGCGCTCCGGATCGCTGCTCGCCGCGGCAGTGAGCAGGGCTTCGGCCAAGGCAGAGGCGCCGGCGGGGGTGGCGCCGTCGATCGGATCGCGGGGGCGGGCGACCAGCGTCTCGGCATCGTCGGCGGTGTCGAACCAGCTGCCCGGCGCTTCCGGGTCCACGAAGTGCTCGATCGCCGTGTCCAGCAATCGCTGTGCGTCGTGCAGCCAGTCGAGCTCACCGGTGGCCTGGTGCAGCGCGAGCAGGCCGGCGACCAGCCACGCGTAGTCCTCGAGGATGCCGGGTGCCGAGCCGACCACCCCACCGAGCGAGGCGCGACGCAGACGCCCCGCCACGACGTGCTCGGCCAGCAGGAACCGCGCACAGCGGACCGCGGCGGCCACCCAGTCCGGCTCACCCAGCGCGGACCCGGCCTCGGCGAGCGCGACGACGGCCATCCCGTTCCACGCGGTCACCACCTTGTCGTCCCGCGCCGGTTGGGGTCGGCGGGCACGCGCCGCGCACAGCTGCGCGCGGATGTGCGCGAGGCGGACGCTGTCCTCCTCGGTGACCGGTTCGCCGCGCCTGGTCGGCACCGACGTGCCCTGTTCGAAATTTCCCGCGGTGGTGACGCCGAAGAACTCGGCAGCCCACGCCCCGTCGATCGCACCGAGCACCCCGATCAGCTCAGCGGGCGTCCACACGTACGTCGCCCCTTCGACGCCGGGGCCGCCCGGCTCCAGGTGGGTATCGGCGTCCAACGCCGAGGCGAAACCGCCCTGAGCGGTACCCAGATCTTCGACGATGAATTGCACGGTCTCCCCGGCCACTCGCCGCGACAACGATTCCGGCAGCACCGACGTACTGCGCCGCGCCAGATGCGCGTAGGCGCGCAGCAACTGGGCATTGTCGTAGAGCATCTTCTCGAAGTGCGGCACCACCCATCCGGCGTCGACCGAGTACCGCGCGAAACCACCGCGCACCTGGTCATAGATGCCACCGCGCGCCATCGCCTCGGCCGTGCGGGAGACCACGTCGAACACCGCCGGATTCCCGGTCCGCTCCCAATGCCGCAGCAGTCCCTCCAGCATCGCGGACGGCGGGAACTTCGGCGCGCCGCCGAATCCGCCGTGCTCGGCGTCCTCGCTGCGCAGTACCGCGGCGACCGCGTCGTCGAGCAACTCGGTCGTGACTGTCGGTTCCGTGTCGGGCAGTCCCGCCATCTGTGCCCGGATCGCCGCGGCGACCTGGGTGGATGCTTGCTGCACGTCGTCGCGGCGGTGACGCCAGGTGTCGGTGATCGCGGCGAGCAACTGGGTGAACGACGGCATCCCGCCGCGCGGCAGCTTCGGGTAATAGGTGCCGCAATAGAACGGGACGCCCTCGGGAGTGAGGAAGCAGGTCATCGGCCAGCCGCCCTGCCCGGTCATCGCGACGGTGGCGTTCATGTAGACCGCGTCGAGATCGGGCCGTTCCTCGCGGTCGACCTTCACGCACACGAAGTTCTCGTTCATCTGATCGGCGGTAGCCGTGTCCTCGAACGACTCGTGCGCCATCACGTGACACCAGTGGCAGGACGCGTACCCGATGGACAGCAGAATCGGCACGTCCCGCGCGCCGGCCTCTGCCAGCGCATCGGCACCCCACTGCCACCAGTCGACGGGGTTGTCAGCGTGCTGAAGCAGATAAGGCGAACTCGCACCGACCAATCGGTTCACAATGTCAGCCTCCCACACTCGGCGAGCACAGAACACCATCCACAGACAGGGCTGGTCGAAATTGTGGGTGTCAGCCCCAGTCGCGTCTCGCAAATCGAACGCGGTGCAGTCGCCACCGTGGACGCCATCGCTACCTATGTTGCCGCGCTCGGCGGCAACCTTTTCGAGCCGAACGCCGAGATACGACGACTACCTGCGCGAGATGTTCGAGACGCGAGAACAGCTTCGGGCAACACTGGAACCGAATTTCGATAGTGCGCTACACGCGATTTCGCAGCCGGACGTCCGCATCTGCGCTCAATGCTGGGACGGCCTGGATCCGGAGAATCCGAAGGGGTGTGTTCGGGTACTGGGAACTCTGCAAGGACAGCGCGGCTACGTCACGCGACAGCTTCCCGGGGAAACGATTTGGCACAGCGCAGGGTTCACCGTCACCGAGTGTGACGTGGTGGGTTTGACGACGCATCGGACAGCCGGTCCGATACGTTTCTCCGAGAACCTGCGTCGAGCATCGGAACAATCGCCGTCATACAAGGTCGATCGCTGTACTGCCCACGTGGTATCACTGAACACACCATTGCGTGGCGGGATGTCATCGATGACGGCCGGTACGCGATCCCTCCAGGCAACCCTCCCATCGCCTATGGCGTCGACACCAAACGGTTGGCAGAGACGATCAATGTTTGTGTCGCAGAATTATGTCGGATGATAGAAGACGAACTCGCATAGGCCCGTCCCTGTGCACCGCACTGTGGTGCCAGGGCGGACATGCACTAATAAGCGCTCGTCCTGCGCTGGACATGCAGCGACTTCGATCGACTCACGCCGGCGGTGTGCGCGCAGCGCGCACATTCATTCGCGCGAGCCGCACCATGGCACCGCGTGGTAGGAACCGGTAGCCATTGGCAAGCATCCGATTCGCCAGACCGGAGACGACCGAAGGACCGTGGCCGGAATCGAAGGCGCGCAACCCGACTGCAGCCACGAATTCGGGGGTTTGGCGTCCGTGGGTCATGAACTCCTTCCCCGTAACTTCGAAGAAGCCGGTCTCGGTGGCTCCAGGACACAGAGCCAAGACCCGCACACCGGATCCCCTCGTCTCCTCCCACAGCGCTTCGGTGAACGACAGTACGAACGCCTTCGACGCCGCGTAGACGGCAATCGTCGGTACCGGCTGAAATGCCGCCGTCGAGGCCACGTTCAGCACGCCGCCGCGGCCGCGGGCAAGCATGCCCGGCAGCAGCCGAGCGGTCAACGCGACCAGTGAACCGCAGTTGAGTTGAATCTCCCGCGCGACATTGTCCGGATCTTCATCGACGAACAGATCATGCGATCCGAATCCGGCATTGTTCACCAACATATCCACGGTCACCCCCGCCACAGTAAGCTTTTCGGTCAGCTCGGCCGCGGCCGTGGGGACCGAGAGATCCGCTGTCATAACGGCGACTCCTACATCCGGATGTGCCGCTTTCAGTTGATCAGTCAACGACTGCAGCCGAACCTCGTTTCGGGCGGTCAGCACCAGGTTCACGCCGCGGGCCGCCAATTGACGGGCGAACTGCTCCCCAATACCGCTGCTGGCCCCAGTCACGACCGCAGTACTGCCGGTTTCTATCATGACGAGCACCTTCCAGATCGGACATGCGTTGTCATTGTCGGTATATCCGTTGCCGATTCATCTACTCGGCTCACTCGGCGATCCAGATCCCACCGATTGGACACCCCACGAGAAGCCGAGGCAACCCCGATGGTGCGAATATGGCCCGATAAGCGACCAGACCGGATCTCCGACGTATAGGAGAGTCGGCTTACGGTGAGCAATAGAAGCACCCATTGCCTACACTCGGCGTGAACCCTGTGTCACCACAGCGAGGCCGGTGGCGCACTCGATCGCCCTGCAGCAGGTGGTCGCTGGCGCGCGGAACGACGCGGAGTCCTACCTCGAGCAGGCTGCTCGACCCCCGAAATCTGACAATACCGCAGCGATGTGCCCGCTACGGAGTCCGAGTCGACACCTCGCGTCCGACATAGGCCAAGAGTCGGCGGTGCGCCGGTGCATCCCCGAGGACGGCGACTTCCGGCCCGAAAATGCCGGGCGCGCGGAAGGAATCGATACCGCCCATCGCCTGCATGGTGGCGAGCAATTCGCCACACAACCCATCATCAGCCAGATCCGGCCGGTCGATGGCCACCGCGATATCGACGCCGTGCACGAGAACCTCGGTGAGATGTACCAGCGCCGCCGCGGGCCCCGGCAGTTCGCCCAGCGAAATGTCCACGGTGGCGTCGAGCGCGTCCGGCCGATGCCACACCGCGCGATCCACCTCCGCCGCCGCGGCGAACGCGCCCTGCGGATCGCTGCCGAGCCAATCGGAATCATGGTCAGCTCCCGCGTCCGTGCCGCTCAGGGCGGCCGCGAACAGATGTATGCCACCCACGGTGTGGTTGAGGACGGTCCGCACGTCCCATTCCAGGCACGGCGTCGGCGCGGCCAGGCCCGCGTCTCCCACAGCGGCGACGATCGCTCCGGTCGCGTCCAGCGCGCGGTCGATCTGTCCGATCACGTTGTCCATGAGCTTCCTTCGGTCGAGCGGTATCGCTGAATTGGTAACACAGGACACCGACCAGCGCGCGACATTGCGAACACCACTTTGCGCCGAATTGGTTGCCAGCGGTGTGCTTCCGAGCGACCGCGGAGACGGTAGGAGGTGCGAAAGCCATCACGCAGTTCAGCACGCTCGCACAGGTCAGCTCGACTCGGCGCGCCCCTCGGAATCCGCGTCGCTCGACTCCGCACCGGTGCGGCGGGCAATGCCGTGCTCGGTTCCCTCGTCGGCCTCCTGGTCCGGTTCGGGATGCTCGGGCTCGAAGGTGGCGGGTAGGCCTTTGATATGCCGGTTCATCGACCGGACCAGCAGGACCGTGCCCGCGAGCAAGATAAGGATGATGACCAGCCCGAGCGGCGATGCCTTGCCGAACTCGGGCCCGGTCGGGGTGCCGGGCGTCTGGGCGAGCAGAACCAGCATCACCGCTGCTCGTCCTGGATGCCCGCGAACAGGTCGGTCTCCGGGATGTCGGTCTCCACCCTGGTCCGGGCCAGCTCGAATTCCTCCGTCGGCCACAGGCGCTGCTGCACGTCCATCGGAATGGCGAAGAAGGCGCCGTTCGGGTCGATCTGCGTCGCGTGCGCGCGCAAAGCGTCGTCTCGCTGCGGAAAGTACTTGGCGCACTCGATCCGGGTGGTGATTCGCGATGGCACATCACCGCGCTCGGCCTGGTACTTGCGCATCCGGTCGAGCCACTCCTGCAACGGGAACGGCTCGCCGATGCGCTCGAACTCCTCGGCGAACACTTCCATGCGCCGCATGCTGAACCCGTGGTCGTAGTACAGCTTCAACGGCGCCCACGGCTCGCCGGCGTCGGGGAAGCGCTCGGGGTCGCCCGCGGCCTCGAAGGCGGCGATCGACACCTCATGGCAGCGGATGTGATCCGGATGCGGGTAGCCGCCGGTCTCGTCGTAGGTCGTCATCACATGCGGCTTGAACTCGCGCACCACCCGCACCAGCGCCTCGGTGGCTTCTTCCAGCGGAACCAACGCGAAGCTGCCCTCCGGCAGCGGCGGCAGCGGGTCGCCCTCCGGCAGGCCCGAGTCGACGAAACCCAGCCACTGCTGGCGCACGCCGAGCGCACGAGCCGCGGCGGCCATCTCCGCACGGCGGATCTCGTCGATCCGCTCCAGGACGCCCGGCGTGTCCATGGCCGGGTTGAGGATGCTTCCGCGTTCGCCACCGGTCAGCGTGACGACGAGGACGTCGTGTCCTTCATCGGCGTACCGGGCGGTCGTCGCCGCGCCCTTGCTCGATTCGTCGTCGGGGTGGGCATGCACCGCCATGAGGCGAAGGCCACTCACGTTCTCGTTCACCTCATCGCTCTCGGTCGCGGGTGTCTGCTCGTCGTTCCCTATAGTTCCATTCGACCACCATTTGTTCCGAACGTACCCCCGGGAGTGACCGTCCATGACCGAGCCCGCGCCGGAACCCGGTGGTGACGCGACGATCGCGTCCGCGGCGCCCAGTCAGCGCCCCGCCGACCGGTACGGCACGAAGCCGCCGGTGCGCCGCCGATGGATTCCGCTGGTCCTCGGGTTGCTGGTGGTACTGACGGGGCTCGGCGTCGCCTATCTCGGCTATCTGAAATACGGCCCGGAGGCCATCGAGGCAGAGCAGCTCGGCTATACCGTCGTCGACGACTCGACCATGTCGATCCGGCTCAAAATCACCCGTGCCGATCCCGCGCAACCCGCGGTGTGTTTCGTCCGTGCGATGGCGCGCGACGGCTCCGAACTGGGCCGCCGAGAAGTGCTGGTCGAACCTTCGGCGAGCGGCACGGTCGAGCTGACCACCATCGTCCGTTCCTCGGCTCGCCCGGTGTCGGGCAGCATCTACGCGTGCAGCGATCAGGTACCCAGCTATCTTCGAGCGGGCTGACGGCACTTTTCGTGCGCGGGGTCCTCGAAATTAACTCCGACCTGCACGTTTGTGATTCATGCTAAAATGGCTTGATACACGGTTCCGGGGTTCGGAGCCGTGTTTGCTGCATTGGCGGCCAGCGCTGAGGGTTCGGGCTTGCGCGTTTGCCCGTGACCAGGGTCTGTCGGGGTTCGATGAACTTCTCAGGATCGCTCTAGCCGTCGACTGGTGCATGCCCACCCACGGTGGGTACTGCAGTAGTGCTCAGGGAATCCCGGCCTGCCGGGAACAACTACTAGGGAGTGATCGAGATGACTGAGACGCAAGTGACCTGGCTGACCCCGGAGTCGCACGACAGGCTCAAAGGCGAACTCGACGCGCTCATCGCCAATCGTCCGATCATCGCCGCCGAAATCAACGAACGCCGTGAAGAAGGCGATCTCAAGGAGAACGGTGGTTACCACGCCGCGCGCGAGGAACAGGGCCAGCAGGAGGCGCGAATCCGCCAACTGCAGGAGCTGCTGAACAACGCCAAGGTCGGCGTCGCACCCACCAAGTCCGGCGTCGCACTCCCCGGCTCGGTCGTCAAGGTCTACTACGACGGCGACGAGTCCGACACCGAAACCTTCCTCATCGCCACCCGCGAAGAGGGGCTCAGCGATTCCAAGTTGGAGACCTACTCGCCGAGTTCCCCGCTGGGTGGCGCGTTGATCAACGCCAAGGTGGGCGAGACCCGGGAGTACACGTTGCCCAACGGCAACACGATGAAGGTCACCTTGCTCAGCGCCGAGCCCTACCACAGCTGACGCTCTCGGCCGCGGCGCTGCGCCCGGCCGACATCTCCCCCGTGGACACGAGCGGCCGCGCCCGATCATCGGGTGCGGCCGCTTCCTCATATCCGCGAACCTAGCTCAACGCCTGCTCGATGTCTGCGAGCAGGTCGCTGACATCCTCGATACCGACCGAAAGCCGCACCAGGTCCGCGGGCACCTCGAGCTGCGAGCCCTCGGTGGACGCGTGCGTCATCGCGGCCGGATGCTCGATCAGCGACTCGACGCCGCCCAGTGATTCGGCCAAGGTGAACACCTCGGTACGTGCGCAGAACTTGCGGGCCGCCTCCGCATCGCCGTGCAGGCGCACCGAGATCATCCCGCCGAACCGGCGCATCTGCTTGCCCGCGACGCCATGGCCAGGATGTTCGGGCAGTCCCGGGTAGATCACCTGGGAGATCGCCGAATGTCCGGACAGGAACTCCGCGAGGGTTTCGGCATTGTCGCAGTGTCGGTCCATCCGCAGCGCGAGCGTCTTGGTGCCGCGCAGGGTGAGGAAGGCGTCGAACGGGCCGGGCACCGCCCCCGCACCGTTCTGCAGGAACGCGAATGCCGCGTCCAGCTCCGGATCATCGGTGATCAGCGCGCCACCGATCACGTCGGAGTGGCCACCCAGGTACTTGGTGGTGGAGTGCACCACGATGTCCGCGCCGAGCAGCAGCGGCTGCTGCAGATACGGGGTCGCGAAGGTGTTGTCCACCACCAGTTTGGCGCCTGCGGCGTGCGCGACCTCGGCCAGTGCGGGGATGTCACCGATGCTCAGCAACGGGTTGGTCGGGGTCTCGACCCAGACCAGCTTGGTGTTCGGCCGAATCGCGGCGCGCATCTCGTCCACGTTGGACACGTGCGCGGGCGAGTGCTCGATGCCCCACTGGCTGAACACCTTGTCGATCAGCCGGAAAGTGCCGCCGTAGGCGTCGTCGGGGATAACGATGTGGTCACCGGGCCGCAGCGTGGCACGCAGCGCACAATCGGTCGCGGCCATGCCCGAAGCGAATGCCCGGCCGTGGCGGCCCGATTCGAGCGCGGCGAGATTCGCTTCGAGCACCGAGCGCGTCGGGTTACCGGTTCGGGCGTACTCGAAACCGCCGCGCAACCCACCCACACCGTCCTGGGCGAACGTCGAACTCGCGTATATGGGCACGTTCACCGCGCCGGTCTGGGGGTCAGGATCGAACCCGGCGTGCACGGCCCGTGTGGAGAATCCCAGCTCGCTCATGGCCTCAGCCTAATCGGGGCGATTCCCGGGCAACTTCCCGGTGGGCCTCTCGCGAGGACGAACCGCCCGCGGCGCCGGATCGGTATCGACACAGCGGTATCGCCGCTGCGGCCGATCGAGCGACATGGCCGGCGCGAACAGGTCGAAGTTCATCGAAGTTCCCCGCCTGGATCGGCGAAGTGAGCTCGGTCGCAACGATCGGACAGCCGTTTAGGCTGAGGCCATGGTCACTGTCGAAGAACTGTTCGCCACCGATGCCCTGCTGTCTGAGGATGAGCGTGCGATCCGGGACACCGTCGCGGCCTTCGCGGCCCGGCGGCTGCGACCGCACGTCGCGGACTGGTTCGAGGCGGGCACCTTCCCGGTCCGCGAGATCGCGCCGGAGCTCGGCAAACTCGGCTTGCTCGGCATGCACCTGCAGGGCTACGGGTGCGCCGGGATGTCGGCGACCAGCTACGGACTGGCCTGCCAGGAGCTGGAGGCGGTCGACTCCGGCGTGCGCAGCATGGTGTCGGTGCAGGGCTCGCTGGCGATGACCGCGATTCACCGGTACGGCTCCGAGGAACAGAAGCAGCAGTGGCTGCCGGAGCTGGCCGCGGGCCGGGCGCTCGGCTGTTTCGGGCTCACCGAACCGGACTTCGGCTCCAACCCCGGCGGCATGCGCACCAAAGCCAAGCGCGACGGCGCCGACTGGGTGCTCAGCGGCTCGAAGATGTGGATCACCAACGGATCGGTGGCCGATGTCGCGGTGGTCTGGGCGCAGACCGAGGACGAGGGCAAGCAGGTGATCCGCGGGTTCCTGGTTCCGGCCGACACGCCCGGCTTCACCGCCCGGGAAATGCATCGCAAGTTGTCCCTGCGCGCATCAGTCACCGCGGAACTGGACTTCGACGACGTTCGTCTCCCCGCCGACGCGGTGCTTCCGCACTCGCGCGGCCTCGGCGCGCCGCTGGCCTGCCTGAGCGAAGCACGGTTCGGCATCGTCTTCGGCGCGCTCGGCGCGGCCCGCGACTGCCTTACCACGACCATCGAATACGCAAGGACCCGGGAAGTCTTCGACAAACCGCTGGCCGCCTATCAACTGACCCAGGCCAAACTGGCCGATATGGCGCTGGAGTTCGGCAAGGGCCAGTTGCTCGCGCTGCATATCGGGCGTCTGAAGGACCGCGGCGAGGTCACCCCGGAACAGGTGAGCGCGGGCAAACTGAACAGCACGCGTGAGGCGATCACGATCGCCCGTGAGTGTCGCACCATTCTCGGCGCCAACGGCATCACGCTCGACTACCCGGTGCTTCGCCATGCGAACAATTTGGAGTCCGTGCTCACCTATGAGGGCACAGCGGAAGTACACCAACTGGTGCTCGGTCGGGCGCTGACCGAGGCGAATGCTTTTCGGTGACCACACCTTTCACCTGAGGCGTCGACCGGGCAGGATAGCTCTCCCGCTGGACGGCCGGGCGCCCGTGGCTACCCTGCCGATGTGGTGGTGCCAGATGGCATACGAGCCGAGGACCAGGTAGCACTGCCGCCCGGCACGAGTCGAACCGATCATCACAGTTTAGGCGAAACCACCGGTGCCATGGCGAGTGAGATGGCACCGGCCGCGGAGCCCGCGTTGCTCGGCTCGAACCCGGTGGCGTAGTCGATAGACCATTTACCCCCGTGGTGCTGCCCCGAACTCGCCGAACAGCGGGCCGGCCATCTCGGAGCGGTTACAACGTGCAAAGTCGAACATCCTGCCCTGGGGCACACCAGCGACATCGGCCTGCTGCCCGGCGACGAGTGCATCGTCACCAGCGGCGGTTTGCAGGGCCAACGCGGCTATGTCACCCGTGACGAGAGCGGCGCGATCGTGGGCGCCGACCTCGCAGGCAGGCTGCCCAACCGCGTGTCGGCGCCGCGGCAGGGTTGTACAGGTTCGGCCGACCGCACGCGAGAGATAGGTGGCTGGTCTTCCTTGCCCATGCAAGGTACGGCCCGCCCCGGGACCGAACCTGTCAGTGCCGCGGGTGGGTCGGCCGCGACCGCTTTCCACTCGACCCTTTTGGCTAGCCGACTGATGTCGCAAGGCTCATGCGGGGCGGTCGCCCACGTCTTCGGCGGGCTCGATGTCGATGACCGTTCCATCGCCGCACACCATGGCGATCGACCCGTCCTCGCGCTCCAGCCATCCCTGGCGCTGGTTTCGGCGGAAGTCCGGATCCCACACCGGCCGCCAGCTCATCCCGGGGCCCGGACTGCGGCGGGTTCGAGCGGTAGCCGCGGGAGTGCGCTCAGCTTGCAAGGAGACGGCGGCTCACCGGTTTCGTGGACGTCGAAGATTCCTTCGGCGCGCCGCGGGGGCATGATCATCCGCGGGTACTCGCGGTCGCCGCCAACCCGCTCATCCGAGCACCACCGACATCCGGTCCAGAGCCGCGAGGAATAGCGGGTACCCGCCGTGCCCTGCGTGTGCGGTCATGGCGAACCGGGCATGCTCGACCCGCTGATGTAGTTGTCATCGCACTTCTGCAGGCGCCAACCATTCAGTTGGTAGGTGGGAACTACGGCGTTCACCGGGCAGCCCGCGCCGGCTTGACGAGCTTGGCGGCGATGAGCACATCGAGCGCCGCGGCCTTGTCGGCGCAGGTCCTGGTGTCGCAGGCGATCCGGTTCTGCCACACCATGTGCGCAACCTCTGGTGTGTATGGAGAATCTGGCGCGGGGTGGCAGGTGTCGATCGTCATGGGGCGGTCGAGAAAGTGGATCGTGGCATAGAGTGCAGCGGCTACCGTGAAAGCGATCAGCAAGGCTATCGGCATTTCCGCTCGCCCCCCTGACGTTCAATCGATGTGGGTCGAGGCTCGCTGGCGGGTCTGCGGCGGCCATCGGCCAAGCGCTCCAGCAGCTCGACCGTCGTCGGCTCGAATTTGTTTGTCAGGACTGCGTCGGGCATTGGTATGCACCCCCGGGCGTCGTGTTGTGTATGGTCTGCCACCCAGCGCCCAGGTCGGGAGACCAGTTGCAGGGAGGCTGAATAAAATTTGCCGCAGCGAAAGAGCACGAAGTGCGAAAGTTTTTCGTACTCTCGACACAGCGAGGGGCGTTGAATAGAGCGGTGACCGCAATAACCGAGGACCGTCGCAGCGTGGCAACACGAGTCGCTCAGACTCGAAAGCTGGCGGGGCTCACCCAACAGCAACTTGCGATAAAGGCAGACGTATCGATCGGTCTGGTCCGATCGGTCGAACAGCGGCGGGTGCCGGCCACGCCAGCATTCCTCGGAGCGGTGTCGAAAGCGTTGCGTGTCAGTGTCACCGAACTAACCGGGCAGCCATACGCGCCGATCCCAGGGCAGGACAGTGAAGTACACGCAGCGATCGCGGCACTGCGTTCCGAGCTGGCCGCCTACGACCTCGACAACTCCGCTATCTCGGCGGTCCGACCGCTATCGCAGATCGCGACCGAGGTCGACAATGTGGGAAAATGTCGGCGGGCGGCGTCTTTTCATCGCCTCGCACAGGTACTGCCATCTCTCTTAGGTGAAGTCCGGGCCGCCGTACATCGACTCAGCGGTCGTGATCGTGATCGTGCGCTCACCCTACTGTGTGAGCTGTACTACTCAGCGCACAGTCTCGCCCACAAGCTCGGCTACACAGACTTGGCGGCTCTCGCTATCGACCGCTTGACGTGGGCCGCAGGTGGATCGGATGATCAGCTGTGGATCGCCACTGGCCAATTCCACCGCGCTGCCCTCCTAACTTCCGGTGGCGACTGGTCGGCGGCCTTACAGTTCCTGGAGCGCTGCCGGTCCAGCATCGAACCACGGCTCGGCCTCGGGCAACGGAGCGACCTCATCGCCTGGGGTGGCCTGCACCTGCAATCCGGGCTCGCTGCCTCCAGATCAGGAAAGCGGGACCTCGCTAACGCTCACCTCACCGAGGCGCGCCAGTCCGCGCTGCGCGTTGGCAATGACAACGACCCGATCCTGTCGTTCGGTCCCACGAACGTGGGTATTTGGGCGGTCGCGCTTGCTGTCGAGGGCATGGACTATGCGGAAGCGCTCGACCGTGCGAGAGTACTGGTTATCCCAGCGGGGACGCCGAAAGAGCGGGTCGGCCACCATTTCATCGATCTGTCTCGGGCGTATCTAGTGCATGGTGATCGCGGCCGAGCATTGGACGCACTCCAGACCGCGAGGTCTGTTGCGCCGTCACAGACTAGGTACAACCCGATGGTTCATGAGACGGTCAGGGCGCTGGCACGAGCAGAGGCGCGCCGGGGGAATACCGTGCATGACTTTGCGGTGTGGTGTGGGGTCACCAGAAACCTTTGAGCAGCAGATCAAACCGTGCCTGGGAGGCCTTTCACGACTATGGGTGTCAAGAACTCAACCCAGAATGACGCTATGTAGTTGCTGCGCTGGTCTAGGAATCGTCGCGTGTGCGGCTGCCGTTCGTGTTCCTCGAACGCTTCCTGGTCCCGGTAAACCTCGTAGAAGATCCGCGACAACGGTTCGTCCGCGACGGTGTGGGTGGCGTACACCAATGTTCCGGGCTCGAGTGCAGTTATGTCCGCAACGGTCTCCGCAACCAACTGATCGAACAACGCGGCCTTCTCGGCGTCTTGCAGAGCGAACTTCACAACGAGAGCGTGCATGCAATCTCCTCGACAAGATGTCAGGCCCGGACGCGATCACGGTACATGCGATCAGCCGCACACCCAGTCCTCGGCACGAGGCGGCGAGGACACCACTCCACCGATCTGCGGCATCGGATGCAGCAGCCGACGGTCGCGCCGTATGCCAGCACGCTCGGCGACGCCATCGACATCAGCTGGCTCATGCGCAGCGTGGACGGTGTGCGCACAGAACGGCACGGCGGGTCGACGTCGATATCAAACCGGAGGTTCGCGCGGCGTGGGAGATCCAACTGCCCCCGGCATCCGATTACGCGTAGCCGATCTCGTCACCACCCGGCACGCCCGCCGCAACTGTGACCGAGGTCCACTTCGGACCGAGTCGAATGCCGCACGCCGCATTGCGAATTACGGCCTGATCCCCATCTGACCAATGCACTGCGCATACTCGATCGGTAGCACTGGCCGCGATTCAGACAAGAAGCACGCGCACTGTGGTATTCATCACATATGCAACGCTCACGAAGATTCGGGTTCGGCCGTCACCTCTCGGGTGCGCGGTGAGCGGAGGACATCGTCACGCTCTATCAGTGCGGTAGCGTGGCGTGCCATCGGCACTCCGCGGCACCGCGCACGCTAATTGGGGACCCGGCATCGGACGATACGACCCTCCGACCTGACCGGAGATGCCCGATGCATACACGGTCGACCGACCCCATCGGAGGAACTTCGGCATCGAACGCGCTGGGGCCTGCCATGTTCGTGCGTAACCACACACCGCAGCACAGCCGTAGCGGCGTCCGGAAGGTGCCGGATCAGCGTGCGCTGGTCGCCGCCTTCGGCGAGCATCGCGACGACCCGGCCGAGGACCACCCGCTGGTCGGCTGGGCCGGGATGCTTGCCACCCTGCGCCGGCATCGACAGGCCGACCCGCTGGCCGCCGCCGGAATCGACTGCCGCCGTGCCGAACTGGTGGCCGCCATCGACGCGTGGGTGACCGATCAGCTGCCGCGTCAGCGCTCGACCGAACATCTGCGCACGAGATCCCTCGGCGCCACGGTCGATCGCATGGCCGCGGCCCACGTCCAGGCCAGCCATCTGCTGCGTACCGCCGAAAAGTCTCCGACGACCGGGTGCACGCGGCGTGGTATCGCCTGGCGCTACTGGCCGATGAGTGGACCGACCTGATCACCGGCGGCGTCCGCGAGCGGGCACGCGGCAGACGGCGCGCCTGAGCCTCTGGTCACGTTCGCCCTACCGTGAACAGCGGGGCATTGACAGAGGTAATGCCTACACCGGTGTTGCCGCGCCGAGACCGGTATTGTTTCGTGCGCATTCTTCCGCACAAAAGAAATGTACGCAGAAGAGACGTGCGCACGAAAACCGATGACAGATCGCCCGGAATCATGTTCCGCGATCAGCCGACCGGATGCCCCATGCGCCTACTACTTTCCGATGCTCCCCGTGCTGAGGAAACCGAGCAGATCGTGGCGGGTGATGACGCCGACGGGCTTGCCCTCCTCGACCACCATCAGCGCGTCGGTGTCCGACAGCGCCTTCGTGGCGGCCGAGAGCGGTTCGCCCGAACCGATCAGCGGGAACGACGGGCTCATGTGCATGGACACCGAATCGGTCAGCTGCGCACGGCCTTCGAACACCGCCGACAGCAGATCGCGCTCGGACACACTGCCCGCGACCTCGCCCGCCATGACCGGCGGCTCGGCCCCGACCACGGGCATCTGCGACACCCCGTACTCGCGCAGGATCTCGATCGCATCGCGCAAGGTCTCCGAGGGATGGGTGTGCACCAGGTCGGGCAGCTCACCGGACTTGCCGCGCAGCACGTCGCCGACCAACGGCTCGGCGGTGCCGTCCAACCGCTCGCGCAGGAAGCCGTAGGAGCTCATCCACCGATCGTTGAAGATCTTCGACAGGTATCCGCGACCGCCGTCCGGCAGCAGCACCACGACCACCGCGTCCGGATCTCGCCGCGCCACCTCGATGGCGGCGACCACGGCCATACCGCACGAGCCGCCGACCAGCAGGCCCTCCTCACGGGCCAGCCGCCTGGTCATCTCGAAGGAATCCGCGTCGGACACCGCGATGATCTCGTCCGGCACGGCGGGGTCGTAGGCGGAGGGCCAGAAATCCTCGCCGACGCCCTCGACCAGGTATGGCCGTCCGGTTCCGCCGGAGTACACCGAACCCTCCGGGTCGGCGCCGATGATCTCGACCTTGCCGCCGGACACCTCCTTGAGATAGCGGCCGGTGCCGGTGATGGTGCCGCCGGTGCCGACACCGGCCACGAAGTGGGTGACCTTGCCGTCCGTGTCGTGCCAGATCTCCGGGCCGGTCGTCTCGTAGTGACTGTCCGGGCCGCCCGGGTTGGAGTACTGGTCGGGTTTCCACGCACCGTCGATCTCCCGGACCAGGCGGTCGGAGACGCTGTAGTAACTGTCCGGGTGGTCCGGCGGCACAGCGGTCGGGCACACCACGACCTCGGCGCCGTAGGCACGCAGCACGTTGCGTTTGTCTTCACTGACCTTGTCCGGGCAGACGAACACGCAGTTGTAGCCGCGCTGCTGCGCGACCAGCGCCAGGCCGACGCCCGTGTTGCCGGACGTGGGCTCGACGATGGTGCCGCCGGCGCGCAGTTCCCCGGACTTCTCGGCGGCGTCGATCATCTTCACCGCGATCCGGTCCTTGGAGCTGCCCCCGGGATTCAGGTATTCGATCTTGGCCGCCACCAGCCCTGCGTTCGACCCCACGACCGAGTTCAACCGGACCAGCGGGGTATTGCCGATGAGGTCCACGACATGATCCGCGATGCGCATGTCCCCCATAGTTGCAGACGCGCTAACTGTGTGTTCGCGCGCGCCGCGCGCGAGCGCGTCGGACTACCCCCCAATCGGTACCCATACCTTTAGGATCGGCAGCCATGAGGCAGCCGAACATCGCCCGTGGCGCCACAATCCTGGCCGGATCAGCCGTGGCCCTGTTGGTCGGATCCGGTGTGCAGGCGAACGCGACCACCATCGAATTTCCCCAGGTGCCCACGCTGGCGCGCGGCGGTCTGTGCTGGACCAGCATTCGCACCTGGGCCGACACCAGCCCCGAATGGCCGGGCCGCGCCATTCTCAACGTGCGCGCGCTACCGGTCTCCGGCGTGGGGCCCGGCAGTTACCCGCTCGCGCCACTATGCGAGGTTCGCACCATGGTCGCCTGGCGCAACACCACCACCGGCGCGACAGGCAGCTACGACAACGTGGTGGTCACCGGCATTTACGGCAGCATCCAGTACGCGCTGTTCCAAGACACCGGTCCCGGAGTCGTCGAGGTGACCGTGTCCACCGACGCCGCGAGCATCCCCGCCCGCGGTACGTTCGTGGTGCCGGGCTGACCCGCTCGAAATAACCGTGTCCGCCGACGCCGCGAGCATCCCCGCCCGCCGCGCGTTCGTGGCGCCGGGTCGACCCGCGCCGACGGGCCGGCACAGTCGCATCGCAGCAGTGCCTGCGACCGGACGGAGCCACCGTCTTCGCCGCGCGTTTCTCGACGGAACCGCACTGTGGCATCGATCACGGACCGCACCAGCAAACCGGACGCTGCCAGGCCGTGAGCGCGGCAACCGACAGGTGCCTGTGGACAACCCGACGCACGCCGCGGACCTCGTGCGGACCCGTTCGACATTCCGGGGCTCGGTGACCCGGCCCGGCTTCGTAGAATCCTGACGTGAACGCACCTCGGTTCCGTTGGCGTACTGCCGCAGTGACCGGCGCCGCGACCGTACTTGCCGGTTCGGGCGCGGGCACTGCGTGGTGGGTTGCCTATCGCCTGCTCATTGCCCAAGCGGGGGTCGCGCGCGGCGTGATCGGACGGGATACGTCGAAACCACCCGAGGCGGACGGTGTCTACACCGCGGGCTGCCCGGCGCCGAAGTCATGGCGCACCGGGAAATCCGCCGACCTGCATCTGATGATCTTCGGCGACTCCACGGCGGCGGGCGTCGGCTGTCTCGTCGCCGACGAAGTGCCGGGGGTGCGCCTGGCCCGCGGTCTCGCCGAGGCAACCGGCCGGCGAATCCGGTTGAGCACCAAAGCGATTTCCGGCGCGACTTCCAAAGGACTGGCCGGCCAGGTGGACGCGATGTTCGTGGCGGGTCCGCCACCGAACGCCGCGATCATCCTCGTCGGCGCCAATGACATCACCAAAAAGCACTCGATCCACGCCTCGGCGCGCAGGCTCGCCGCGGCGGTCGCCCGCTTGCGCCGCGCCGACGTGACGGTGGTCGTCGGCACCTGTCCAGACCTCGGCACGGTGACCGCGATCCCGCAGCCGCTGCGGACCGTGGTGCGTAACTGGAGCGTCCGCTTGGCGAAGGCGCAGAACGTGGCGACAACCGTCGCGGGTGGGCGTGCCGTGCCGATGGGCCATCTGCTCGGCCCGGAGTTCCGCGCCGCGCCCGAACTCCTTTTCTCGGCGGACGGTTTCCATCCGTCCGCGGCGGGTTACGAACTGGCCGCCGTGCAACTGCTCCCGGTGCTGATCGAAGCGTTGGACGAGGTGACCCCGCTTTCCGCGCACCACGACGGGACGTAGATTCGATGCGAACCCGCGAGTAACAACCCGGTTCGTCAGGACCGTTCGACAAAGGAGTCCTCATGCCTGAGGCCGTCATCGTTTCGACCGCGCGATCCCCGATCGGCCGGGCCCGTAAGGGCTCGCTGGTCGATATCCGGCCGGACGATCTGACCACGCAGATTGTGCGGGCAGCGCTCGACAAGGTGCCTGCGCTGGACCCGACCCAGATCGATGACCTGATCCTCGGCTGTGGTTCGCCCGGAGGTGAGCAGGGCTTCAACATCGCCCGCATCGTCGCCGTGCAGCTCGGCTACGACTTCGTGCCCGGCACCACCGTGCACCGCTACTGCGCCTCGTCGCTGCAGTCCACCAGGATGGCCTTCCACGCGATCAAGGCGGGCGAGGGTGATGTGTTCATCTCCGCCGGTGTGGAAACCGTGTCCCGCTACGTGAACGGCTCCGCCGATAGCTGGCCGAACACCCAGAACCCGTTGTTCGACGAGGCCCAGGCGCGCACCGCGAAGACCGCCGAGGGCGGCGCGGGCGCCTGGCAGGACCCGCGTACGGGCGGCCTGCTCCCCGATGCCTACATCGCGATGGGCCAGACCGCCGAGAACGTCGCGAGCTTCACCGGCATCACCCGTGAGGAGCAGGACCGCTGGGGCGTGCGTTCGCAGAACCGCGCGGAGGAGGCGCTCGAGAACGGCTTCTTCGAGCGCGAGATCACCCCGGTGACGCTGCCGGACGGCACGGTGGTCGGCACGGACGACGGCCCGCGCGCCGGAGTCACCTACGACGCGGTCGCCGCGCTGAAGCCGGTGTTCCGTCCGGACGGCACCGTCACGGCGGGCAACTGCTGTCCGCTCAACGACGGCGCCGCCGCGCTGGTCATCATGAGTGACACCAAGGCCGCGGACCTCGGCCTCACCCCACTGGCCCGGATCGTGTCCACCGGCGTTTCCGGCCTGTCACCGGAGATCATGGGCCTCGGCCCGATCGAGGCGTGCAAACGCGCGCTGACGCTGGCGGGCAAGACCATCGACGACATCGACCTGGTCGAGATCAACGAGGCGTTCGCGGTGCAGGTGCTCGGCTCGGCCCGGGAACTGAAGATCGACGAGGACAAGCTGAACGTCTCCGGCGGGGCCATCGCGCTCGGCCACCCGTTCGGCATGACCGGCGCCCGGATCACCACCACGCTGATCAACAACCTGCAGACCTACGACAAGCAGTTCGGTCTGGAGACCATGTGCGTCGGCGGCGGCCAGGGCATGGCGATGGTCATCGAGCGTCTGAGCTGAGACGACGAAAGGGCGGTCGCCGAAGTACGGCGACCGCCCTTTCGATTCGACGCTAGTCGTTCTGGAAGTAACTCAGCAGTCGCAGGATCTCGACGTAGAGCCACACCAGAGTGACGGTCAGGCCGAGGGCCACGCCCCACGCCGCCCGCTCCGGCGCCTGCGCGCGGATCAACTGATCGGCGGCGTCGAAGTCCAGCAGGAAGCTGAACGCGGCGATCGCGATGACCACCAGGCTGAAGACGATCGCCAGCGGGCCGCCGTCCCGCAGGCCGAGACCGCCGGAGATGAAGAAGCTTGCGACCAGGTTGCCCAGCACGAGCACCAGGACTCCGATCATCGCGCCGACGATGATCCTGGTGAATCGCGGCGTTACCCGGATGGCGCCGGTCTTGTAGACCACGAGCATGCCAGCGAAGACACCGAACGTGCCGAGCACCGCCTGACCGATCAGTGCGCTGCCGCCGACCCCGCCGAACTCGATATTGGTGAACATGAACGACAGCGCACCGAGAAACAGCCCCTCGGCGACCGCGTAGGACAGCACGATGACCGGGTTGTCCATCTTGTTCGCGAAGGTCGCGATCAGCACCAGGACCAGGCCGACCAGGCCGCCGACGATCACGAACAGCGGCGCGAGCGAAGTGTTGGCGTCGGTGAGCCCGTAGGAGACGATCGCCGAGAGGGCGAGCACCGCCAGGGTGATACCGGTCTTGGTCACCACATCGTCGATGGTCATCGCCCTGGTGGCGGGCGCCTGCTGATACGGCTGCGGGTACTGGCCGTACTGCTGCTGACCGTACTGGTTGCCGAACTGCCCCGTAGTGGTCACGCCGGAACCGAAGCCGGCATATCCACCGCCCTCCTGCCTCGGCAGGTTCCTGAAAACCGGATTGCTCGTGGTACGCACGGCGGCCCTTTCTGGAGTCGTTGCCGTTGTTCATCGAGTTGGTCGACTCGATATCCAACTGGTTGTTCAACGGTTGTCGTCCGTGGTGAGTTCCCGGGACGACTCGCTGAGCCAGACAATTCGGACTCTACCGCTGCCACGGGTCACGCAGGGCCACGCACGCACCGAGTCACAGTAAATTTCCGTTGACGGACGACCCCACGCGCTGGCCTCCAGGTTCGGTCCCGAGCCCGGCGATACCGAACGACCAGCACCGGTCGCCGTATATGTCGTGGTGACCGAACCCAACACGAACAGCGTGGCCTTGTCGACGGTAGCGGGTTGTCGACGCCCGTGATCGTCTTGCCAAGTCCCCCGTGCGGCAGATAGGACTGTCGGCGTGGTTGATCAACAGAACGTCGCTCGTACTGTCACGGCGATTTTCCTCGGTAGTGGTCGCCGTGTGCGCGGTGGTGGTGACGGCGAAACTGATGGGCACCGATCTCGACCCGGTCGCACCCCCGCGAATATTGGACCAGGCCGCATTGCAGCAGCAGGTGGCGAACATGCTGCAGGGCGTGAAAGATAAGCCGGTCGGCCGAGTGACCTGCCCCGGTTCCGTCGTGGTCGAGGTGGACAACGAGTTCGAGTGTCAGGTCTGGGATTACCTCCACTCGGACAACGTGTCGGTCAAGATTGTCAGCGACCAAGGCGAGATCTCGGTGAACCGTTCCTAGCGCCCGCGTCACCCGGCCCACCCCGGGTGCCGCCAAAGCGGTTCCAGCCCCTCATCCAGATACATAGTTGGTGTTCACGTCCCAGCTGCTCGCTGAGCGCAGTGTTATGGCTGGTTATGGCTGCTGTTTGGCCCATCGATGGCCACCATTCGACTGCGTTCAAGGGAAGGCTCTTCGGGGCGGGCGCCGGAACCAGCGCGGCGCGGAGGTATCCGGATGGGGTGGCAGACAGAACTACCTACCCAAGGATGCTCGACGCCTGTGTTTCGTTGGGCACCGGTGAGGTGTCCGTTGCCGATACCTCGCGCACCTCGGCCGCACCGAGCCAGATGACGCTACGGCCGCCTCGGGTCGTGAAGGCCCCGCACGGAGCGAGTTACCGTGAACTTCCGGTTACGCCCGACCACCTCGGTGCGGCCCACCATTCGTTCGACCACGCCGCGATAGTTGAGGTGTGAGTTGTACACCGTCCACAATTCCCCGCCAGGACGCAGCACCCGGCCGGTCTCGGTGAACATCTTGATCGCCGATCCGGTGTGCACGGCCGCGCCGACATGGAACGGCGGATTGCACAGCACGAGGTCGGCACTGTTGTCCGCGGCCGAGGACATCGCATCGTCGCGCACGACCGTCACGCGGTCGGCGAGCCCGTTCGCGTCGGCGGTCGCCCGCGCCGATGCCACCGCGGCAGCGGACTGATCGGTACCGACCACCTTGATCCCTGGTCGCGCCTTGGCCAACGCGACGGCCAGGATGCCGGTGCCGCAGCCGAGATCGATGGCGTCGCGGGCGTCCGGCTTCATCCACTTCAGATGCTCGAGCAGGAACCGGGTTCCGATGTCGAGCCGGGCGCCGGAGAAGGCGGCGCCGTGCGCGACGACGTCGATACCCAACTCGTCGAGGCGAGCACGCACCGGGAACGGCGGGTCGCCAACGGGTTTCGGACCGCCGACGAGCAGGCTGCGCGACTTCTGCCGACCACGGCTGGCGCGCACCTCGGAAAACGACTGGGCGAGAACATCGTTCATCGATTTGGTCAAATACTTGTCCCGACCGCCCGCGAATACCTCGACCTCGGGGTCGGCGTGGCGAGCGATGGCGTCGGCGACCTCGGTCAGCCCGGCAAGCATCCGTGGCAGGCGAAGTAACACCACCCGAACATCGCTCAGCAAACGGCCGCCGAGCGGCTGCGCGGTGTAGCGATCCGACAGGCCGAGCGAACGGGCATTGTTGGCGAGAGCGAGTTCCCCGGTCAGCAAATCCTGATGCACCCGGACTCCACGCAGATCATGCCCCGCGACGGCGCCGAGAGTCAGCGCGCCGTAAGCATCACCGATTACGGCTACCATTCCGCTATCCACGGTGGCGAGCGCGTCCGCAGCGACGTCGAGGATCAACCGATCGGCGGCATCCACGGCATAGAGGTTCAACGCCTCCACATCCGGATACCGCCGCAGCCGGCTCAGCACATCCTCGACATATCCCACAGCTCAAGTGTGCTAGATCGTTGCCGAACTGTCGCGGCCACCCCGCCGAATTGACGTCTCGTGGCGCCGCGTCAGCGCACTCGCCGCGGACCGGTCAACGGACGCAGCCGAATTCGACGTGCGCCGAAGCCAGCGTGCCGTCCGTCCCCTCCTCGGTCCGAGCGTCGGCGAGTTTCGCCACGGAGCAGTCGGCCGCCCGCCACGACGGGAGAAACGTTCACCGGGTCGTGTGCCCCCGACGCCCCGGACCGTGCCGCCGGAATGCGGAGCCGCACCGCCTCGGCGAGCCGGGCCTGAGATCTCCTGCGCCACCATCCCGAAGCAACCTATCCGTATCGGCCGCCTTCGGCACACCTCTACGGCGGGTAGCCGACCTGGCACTGCGGGGCCCGTAGAACCTTCGGCCCGGCGGACGAAAGACACTGCCCAGCAGGCGGATCATTGAACGGAGGCTACGTCGACAGCTCGCGGCCGGGCCGGTCCGACGGTGAGCCCCGACCGAATTCACTCGGCACGGCATCGACGGCCGCGTGCAGCGAAGTATCTACCGCCCTCTGGTCGATCTCGACCTTCAGTTATTGGGTGGCAATCAATACTGCCGCCGGCCCGTCCGGCCATGGCGCCGGCCACTCGACGCATCGACCGCGGGCCGTTCTCGCTCGGCCACCCGGCGACGAACTGGCCGAGACATCCTCCGATTACGCCGTTCGACGCCGGCGGCTGAGTACCATCAGCCCCATGCGCAACAGGATGGTACTGATGGTCGCAGCCGCGGCAGTACTGCTGGCGGGCTGCGGCAACGGCGGGACCACCCCCGGGAACTCGCTCGCCTCCGCCCCGACCACCTCGGCCGACGCGGCACCCGCGATGCCGGCGGACGCGGCGCCCAAACGTGGCACGGCCTCCGACGACGCCGGGCTGACGGTCACGAACATCCGGCTCGGCCACCAGCCCGGCTTCGATCGCGTGGTCTACGAACTCGACGGTCCCGGCGCGCCCGGCTGGCTCGTCCAGTACACCGACCGTGCGGTGCAGGACGGCAGCGGCAATCTCATCGACGTAGCCGGCCGTTCGATCCTCGAAGTGCGGATCCTCGGCTCGGCATACCCGTTCGACAGTGCCGTGACGCCGTACTCCGGCCCGGACCCCGCGACCGACCCGGCGGCGCCCGGCATCGCGGGCGTCTACCGGACGACGGTTTTCGAGGGCGCCACCCAGTCGTTCATCGGCGTGCGGGCCGACCGGCCCGCCTTCACCGTGACCACCCTGTCCAACCCGACCCGGCTGGTCATCGACATCGCCGGCGCGCCATAGTCCGATACCGATACAGCCACGGGGTATCCGGTATGCGCGGATCGTGGCCACTACACTCACCTTCGTGGTCGACCACACGCCCCGGTTGTCGCAGATCAGCGCGCCCCGCCCGGACTCCGCGCCGCGCCCGGCGCATTCGGCTACGGGTGGGGTCGACATCGACCGCGTGACCGGGCCCACCCGGTTGCTCGGCATGCTGGTGCTGCTCGCCGGGATCATCGCCATGCACTCGGCGGTGTTCACGGTCTCCTGTCATACCCGCGCGGCCAGCGCGCACGGCACGACTATCGCCGACGACGTGTCCGGCCCGATGTCACCGTCGGGTTCCCATACCCGCATCGCGGGTGGACCGTGGCACGCCGCCGCGATAGTCGGTGATGTCATGTCGACGGCCCGCGCTGCTGGAATCGGTGTCGCCACATCAGCAGCGCGCGCCACTGGAATCGGTGTCGCGGCGGACGCGGATCGCGCTGGTGACGGGTGCGGCAGCGCGCACGGCGGGATGCATGGCTGCGTGTTCGTCCTTGTCGCCGTCACCGCACTGTTCGCGCTGGTCGTGCTCTACCGAATGGCGGTCGACGAAGCCGCCGGCGGCGCGCTACCGCGGCACTGGCGTCCACGGCGAGAACGACCGCCACCGTGGACCGTACCCACCTTGGCCGAATTGGCGATTCTGCGGATCTGACAGCTGCGCCGCTTCCGGGTGTCCGAACCACGGTCGCGGCTTTGCCCATTCCGCTCGCAGACGTTCCATTCGCAAGGAGTAAGCATGTTCATCACCCGTACCCGGACAACCCTCGCGCTCGCCGCGACCGCGTTTGTCCTCGCCGGTTGCGGCAGCGGCGATTCCCACACCATGCCGGGCATGGACCACGGCATGTCATCGAGTGCGGTGGCGACCTCGGGCACGCCGACCCGCACCGATTTCGACAACGCCGACGTGACATTTCTGCAGATGATGTACCCGCACCACGCGCAGGCCGTCGACATGGCACAGCTGGTGCCCAGCCGCAGCCAGAACCAAGGGCTACTCGCCCTCGCCGCGGCGGTGGAGCGGGCACAGGCGCCGGAGATGCAGCAGATCACCACGTTGCTGCGGAGCTTCGGCAAGCCCGCCCCCACCACGGACGGCCATGCCGGCCACGGCATGCCCGGCATGATGTCGGTCGAGCAGATGTCCACCTTGCGGGCCGCGTCCGGTCCGGACTTCGACCGTCAGTGGCTGAACATGATGATCGAGCACCACACCGGCGCCGTCGCCATGGCCGAGACCGAACTGACCGCGGGCACGAATGCCGACGCACAGGCGCTCGCGCGCACGATCATCGCGAATCAGCGGACGGAGATCGACCAGATGCACGCCATGCTCGGCCCGAGCTGAGCCCGTGGCCGCGCCGATATCGTGGTCCTCGATATCGGCGCGGCCCATCCACCACCATCCCGGGCGACAATGCGCGGTCGGTCGACAGGACCCGCGCTTCGCGTTCGGACTCCGCGGCGTGCTGACCGGGATCGCCACGCACGCAACCGAATAGCGCCTGCGTAACGGCCTGATCCACAGCGTCCGCTGCCATCATCCGCTTCCGCGGCCGTCCGGCGTGCTTCTCATTCGTGGAGAGCCATGGCAATCGGCTATAGCATCACCGCGTTCACAGCCACTCCGAACGGACGAAGTCATGACCAGTGGTATCCGGGAACCTCGTCCACCCGTCCGGAATGGGCGGCGCCGTGGGTCGATCGAGCCGGGCCCACCAACACTCGGCGCCTTGCTCGCCGCCGCGGTGGAGCACAATCCCGACGGCATCGCCGTGCGGAGCGCGCAGACCGAGATCACCTATCGAGATCTCGACGCCCGCTCGTCCCAACTGGCGCGGACCCTGCTGGACCTCGGCGCCGGTCCCGAAACCATGGTGGCGGTCGCGCTGCCCCGCTCGCTCGACTCGATTCTCGCGGTGTGGGCGGTCGCGAAGACCGGAGCCGCTTTCGTACCGATCGATCCGGGACTTCCCGCCTCCCGCATCGAGTTCCAGCTGGCCGACTGCGGCGCAACGCTCGGGCTGACCCGGCGCGCACCCGCGACGACATTGCCCACGGGCGTACGGTGGCTCGTACTCGACGACCCCGAGGTGGCCGCGCGGACGTCGGCGAATCCCGTGAGTTCGATCGCCTACCTCGATCGGCCTACCCGACTGCGCGCCTCGAATGTCGCCTACGTGATCTACACCTCCGGGTCGACCGGGCGGCCGAAGGGCGTCGCGGTCACTCACGCCGGGCTCGCGCCACTGTGTGCCGAGCTGGCCGCGCGGCACGCGCTCGACAAGGACGCACGGGTCCTACATTTCGCGTCGCCGAGCTTCGACGCCTCGATACTGGAGCTGTTGCTCGCGATCACCTCGGCCGCCACGATGGTGCTTGCCCCGCCGACCGTCTACGGCGGCGCCGCCCTGGTGGATCTGCTCGCACAGCACGCGATCACCCATGCCTTCCTGACACCGTCCACGCTGGCCTCGATCGAGCCGAGCGGCCTTGCCACGCTGCGCTCGGTTCTGGTCGGCGGCGAGCCGTGCCCGCCGATCCTGGTGCGGCACTGGGCAGCCCAGCGCTTGTTCCACAATGCCTACGGACCGACCGAGTCCACGATCCTGGCCACGCTCAGCTCCGCGCTGACCCCCGGCGACCCGGTCACCATCGGATCGGCAGTGCGCGGCATGCGCTGCCAGGTACTCGACCAGCGACTACGACCGGTCGGCGTGGACGTGGTCGGCGAGCTCTACCTCGCCGGGCCCGGTGTGGCCAGAGGGTATCTCGGACGACCCGATCTGACCTCGCAACGATTCCTGGCGGATCCGTTCGGACCGCCCGGCTCCCGGATGTATCGCACCGGCGACCTCGTCCGCAGGAACGCCGCGGGCGAGCTGGACTATCTCGGTCGCGGCGACGATCAGGTCAAAGTGCGCGGATTCCGGATCGAACTCGGCGAGATAGACGCGATCCTCTCAACCCAGCCCGGCGTCCGGATGGCCGTGACCGTCGACCGCACGAGCAGCACCGGCGAGACGAGCCTGGTGTCCTTCATCCAGCCCGAACCCGGACACCCGCCGGACCCTGCCGCGCTGACCGACGCACTCGCCACGATGCTGCCGAAATATCTGCTGCCGAACACCATCGCGGCCATCGACCTGATCCCGCGGACCCCGTCCGGCAAGGCCGATCGTGCGGCACTGCGCGCGCGGGCGCTCGACCGGCTGGACTATCGCCCGGTGTCCGATCTCGGCGAGGAAATGGTCGCCGAGGTCTTCGCCCGCGTGCTCGGCCGGGAACGTTTCAGCGCCGACGCCGATTTCTTCGCGGCGGGCGGCAATTCGCTGCTGGCCGGCCAGGCCGCCGCCCTCCTGAGCGAGAGCTGGCGCGTGCAGGTTCCCACCCGACTGATATTCGACCATCCGACCGTCGCCAGATTGGCCACGGCGGTCCGCTCGCAGTACTTCGACACGGCCCGCCCCGCGCTGCTGGCTCGGTCGCGGCCGGCGCGAATCCCGCTCTCTCCCGCCCAGCTTCGGTTCTGGCTGCGCAATCAGTTCGATCCGTCGTCGCCGGTCGACAACATCGGTTTCGCGCTGCGACTGTCAGAGCTGGACGTCCCCGCGTTGCGAGCGGCGTTCACCGACACCGTCCAACGGCACGAGTCGCTGCGCACGATGTACCCCGCCGACGACGCGGGGCCACGTCAGCTGATTCTCGACACCGAGCGGGTGGTCGATGATTTCACCGTCGAGGATGTGCTCGACGACGCGGCGCCCGACCGGGTGGACGCCATCCTGCACCACGGTTTCGACCTTTCGGCCGAAGTGCCGCTGCGAGTTCGGCTGCTGCGTACGCCCCAGGAGTACATCTTGGTCTGCGCCCTGCACCACATCTGCGCCGACGGCTCCTCGCTGGCGCCGCTGGCCCGCGACATCGCCGACGCGTACCACGCACGACGCGAGGGCAACGCGCCCACCTGGCGGCCGCAGTTCGTGCAGTACGCCGACTATGCCCTGTGGCTGCGCGACCTGCTCGGCGCCGAAGACGATCCGACGTCGATGCTCTCCCGCCAACTGGCGTACTGGACCGAGGAGCTGGCCGGTCTGCCCGACGAGCTCGACTTACCCACCGACCGGCCGCGGCCGGCGTCGGCCTCGCTGCGTGGCTCATCGATCCAGCGGTCGGTGTCCGCGACCCTGCACCGCGACCTGCTCGCCGTCGCGGGTGCGCGCCGCGCGACGCTGTTCATGGTGATGCGATCGGCGCTGGCCGTGCTGCTGGCCCGGCTGTCCGGCAGCGTCGACATCGCCATCGGTGTGCCGATGACCAACCGCGCCGAGCCTGCGCTCGCGGACGTCGTCGGCATGTTCGTCAACACCACCGTCGCGCGGACCAGGATCGACCTGCGGGAAAGTTTCGCCGCACTGCTCGACCGCTCCAGGGAACGGGATCTGGCGAACTTCGCGCACTCCGAGGTTCCATTCGAACACGTCGTGAACGCGGTCAACCCGACGCGGTCGCCGGGGCGGCATCCGCTCTACCAGGTCGGCTTCGCGTTCCAGAACTTCGCCCAGGCCACCCATGAACTGCCGGGTCCGAGCGTCTCGTTTCTCGACGTGGACACCGACACGGTGACCACCGACCTGCATATCGGCGTAGTGGACGCCCACGACAGCGACGGGGCGCCGGGCGAGATCATCATCCGGTTCGACTACAGCACCGATCTTTTCGACGAGCACACCGTGCAGCGGTTCCTCGACGGCTACATCCGCATCCTGCTGCAGGTCGCGACCGATCCCACCACCGCGGTCGGTGACATCGACATCATGGACCAGGTCGAGCACAAACGGATTCGGTCGTGGGGTAGCGGGCCCGAGCACGACGTCACGCCCGAGCCGCTCACGGCGGCGCTGGGGCGGCACGCCGCGTCGACCCCGGAGGCGATCGCCGTGGTGTGCGGGCCGGACACCCTCAGCTACGGGCAGTTGCGCGCCCGATCCGCCCGACTCGCCCGCTGGCTGATCGGGCAGGGCGTCGCCCCGGACACCGTTGTGGCGGTGGCCATGCGTCGGTCGGTGCGGCAGGTTGTCGCGCTGTGCGCGATCGCCGAGGCGGGCGGGGCCTGGATGCTGATCGATCCCGATCACCCCGCCGAACGGCTCCGGCACCTGGTCGAATCCGCAGCGCCGCGGTGCGTGCTGACCACCACCGACGACGGCTGCGCCGCCGCGACACACAACCTCGATACCCTCGACTTGGACGGCTTCGATTCCGCACCGGTGACCGACGGCGAGCGTCCCACACTGCTGCACGAGGATCATCCCGCCTGCTTGATATACGGTTCCGGGTCCACCGGCCACCCGAACGGCGTGATGCTCACCCATCGGGCGATCGTGCACCAGCTCACCTGGATGCAGCACGAGTACGGCGTCGACGCCACCGATGTGTATCTGCACCACACCCCGGCCTTCGACGTGTCGCTGTGGAGCTACTTCCTTCCGTTGCGCGCGGGCGCCCGGCTGGTGCTGGCCGGCCCCGTCGAGCGCCGCGAGCCCGGTTCCCTGGGCAGGCTCGTCGCCGAACATCGAGTGACGCTCGCTGATTTCGTGCCCACCATGCTCGCCGCGTTCACCGAACACGCGACCGCCGCCGACCTGGCCTCGTTGCGTGTGGTCTTCGTCATCGGCGCGGCACTGCCCCCGGCTACCGCACGGAGTTTCGCGCTGATCAGCCCCGCGGAGGTGCACACCCTGTACGGCCCGACGGAGACCGGGGTCGGTATTACACAGCACGCGTTCGCCGCCGCGGATCCGCCGGTCTTCGGTCGGTCGATCGGTGTGCCGGAATGGAATTCGCAGTGCCTGGTCCTCGATGCGCGGCTGCGGCCCGTTCCGGTGGGCGTGGTGGGCGAGCTCTATTGCGCCGGAGTCCAACTCGCCCGTGGCTACCATGGCGGGCCGGGCGACACCGCGGAACGGTTCGTCGCGAATCCGCTCGGCGGCCCGGGCGAGCGGATGTACCGGACCGGAGACCTGGTGCGCTGGAATCGCGCAGGCACGCTGGACTACGTGGGGCGCACGGATGCTCAGATGTGGGTGCACGGTCGCCGCATCGCGACCGGCGAGATCGAGGCCGCCCTGCTCGCCGACCCCGGCGTCGGTCAGGCGGTGGTGACAGTCGAGCCATCCGCACTCGGGGATCGGCTCGTCGGCTACGTCGTGGCTGCCCCGGGCGCCGTCGTCGACGTGGAGTCGTTGCGACACCTCGCCTCTCGGTCACTTCCCGCGTCTATGGCGCCCTCGATAGTGGTGGCGCTCGACATGCTCCCGGTCACCGCCGACGGCGCACTCGACCGCGCCGCCCTGCCGCGGCCGGTGTTCGTGACACGAGGTGCGGCCGCGCCCGCGACGCCGCTGGAACAGGCGGTCGCCGACGTGTTCGCCGAAGTGCTCGCGGTGTCCCCGGTTGGTGTCGAGGACAACTTCTTCGAGCTCGGTGGGTCGTCGCTGTCGGCGTTCGCCCTGCATCGACGGCTGTCGTCCGAGCTGGCACGAGACGTGCCGATGTCGGCGGTTCTCGCCGCACCGACCGCTACCGGCCTCGCCGCGTGGCTGTCCGAGACGAGCGAGCCCCAAGCCCCTCCTACGCCGGACGCCGATGCCGTACTCGATCCCGAAATCGCCATCGACGGATGCGCCCCCGCACACACCGGGCCACCTCGAGAGGTCCTGCTGACCGGTGCGACCGGTTTCCTCGGCGCCCATCTGCTGCACGAGTTGCTGGATCGCACCGACGCCCGGGTCTGGTGCGTGGTTCGCGCGGACAGTGCCGAGGAGGGCATCGATCGCATCCTGCGCGCCCAGTGCCGCTATCGCCTGTCCGGCGATGCCGCCGCCGAACGGATCGTCGTCGTGGCGGGCGACCTGACCGCACCGCGGCTCGGTCTCGACGCCGCCGACTACGACCGCCTCGCCGACAGTGTCGACGCGATCTATCACAACGGGGCGCGGGTCAATCCGGTAGCACCGTACGCGCGGCTGCGGCCGGCCAACGTCGAAGGAACCCGCGAGCTGCTGCGGCTGGCCGTGACCGGCCGGGTCAAACCGGTGCATCTCATCTCGACGATCCGCGCCGCGGTCGCGGCGCCGCCCACATCCACGGTGGTCGCGGAGGCGGTCCGGCTGCGCGCGGACCAACTGCCCGGCAACGGCTACCTCGCCTCCAAGTGGGTCGCCGAGGAACTGGTGCGCCAAGCCGGGGAGCGTGGCGTGCCGGTCGCGATCTATCGGCCGGGCACGATCTGTGGCGACCCGAACGTCGGCGTGAACAGCACCGACGATTCGTTCTGGAACATGATCCGTTCCGTCGCGATTCTCGGCATGGCGCCCGACGTGACGGACGCGACGGTCTCGCTGGTCCCGGTGAGCTACGTGGCACGCGCGATCGTGGAGATTTCCGGCCGTCCCCGCGCGCACACGGTCTATCACCTGGTGAATCGGACGCCGTTGGCGGTGAGCGAGATCCTTGCCAGCCTGCGCGCGCACGGGCTACCGGTGGCGACGGTCTCGCCGGAAACGGTGCGTGACGGCCTCGTTCGAGAATCCCGTCGACGCAACGCTGTCGGTGATGATTCGCTCGCTCGCGCCGCGCTGCTCAATCCGTCCTTCATCGATCTGGCCGGACGCCTCGACTTGGCCGATGCGCACAGCCGCGCGGCCTTGGCGGGCACCGGCGTGGAATGCCCGCCGGTGGACCGTCCCGCGGTGGACACCTATGTCCGGGAGTTCATCGAATCCGGCTTCCTGCCGCGAGATTGAACGGTGCCGAATCGTCAGCCTTCCGGCGGCACGATCGTTTGCCAGGCGGGTGCGGTCTGCTCGCTCGCTTCCTTCCGCGCCTGTGCCTTGCTGCGCAGTCGTTCGACGACGACCAGGGTGCCACCGGCGAACAACGCGACTGCGGCGATGATCGCCGCCACGGTCGCCGCGTGAGCGAACCCCCAGCCCGCGATCGCCGCGGCCGTGACGGCGACGACGGCCGCGACCAAGAGCAGCCCGTAGCCTGGCCAGTTCCTGGTGTCGGCCAGCGTCGCCCCCGGTTGTTGCTCGGCGCCGCGAGCGATGTCCGGTGCATCGTCGAGCGGGGGGATCTCCCACGGCTTGTCGTCCGCTGTCATGGCGCTGCCTCCGGCCGCTGGTCCGGTTATCCGATGCGCAGAGAATGCCCCGATCACCGCCATCGAAACGGGTCGCGAAGCAGGCCGGCTCGGCCATAACCTGGCTCGGCCATAACACAGCAGTGCCCGGATCAGTTGTAGAACTCGGCGGCTTCGTCGAGCAGGGGCTGCACCGAGCCATAGCTGGGAATCGGCGATGACGTCGACATGGTTCAGCGTCGACCGCCCCTCGGGCGAACATGGGCGCGTCGCGCCGGTATCGCGATAGGGTCGGCCGATTCGTATCGGAAGGAGATTCGCATGTCCCGCGTAGCCGTCGTCACCGGTGCCTCGTCCGGGATCGGGAGGGCTACCGCCGTCGCGTTGGTCGAGCGGGGATACCGGGTGATCGGGACCAGCCGTGATCCGGACACGATCACTGCGGCAGTGTCCGGGGTCGAGTACCGCGCGCTCGATCTGACCGAGAAGGCATCGGTGGATGCGTTCGTCGCCGGGCTCGACCAGGTCGACGTGCTGGTCAACAACGCGGGCGAAAGCCAGGCCGGACCGCTGGCCGAGCTGCCGCGCGACGCGGTCGAGCGGTTGTTCCAGTTGAACGTACTCGGACCGGTCGCGCTGACCCAGGCGCTGCTGCCGGGGATGCGGGAACGCGGGTACGGCCGCGTGGTGATGGTCGGATCGATGCTCGCGAGTTTCCCGATGCCCTATCGCTCGTCCTACGTCGCGACCAAGGCGGCGTTGCGCGGCTTCGCGGTGGCCGCTCGATTCGAGGAGTCGGTATTCGGTGTGTGGATCACCGCGGTCGAACCGGGCCAGGTCGACACCGGACTACGGGATCGTCGGACGAAATATCTCGCCGAGGGTTCCCCGCATACCGCGGACTTCACCACTTTCCTGGCGAAACTGGATGAGCAGCAGGCGCAAGGCATTACGCCGGAGAAAGTGGCCGACACCATCGTGACAGCGATCGAGGCGCGGCGCCCGCGCCCGCTCTATGCCGTCGGCAGCAACGCGCCCGCTATGTTCGCTCTCCGTCGCTTGCTTCCTCGCGCCGTGCTGGAGCGCATCATCGCTCGGGCATACGGCCTTTCGCGCTGACCCGCCCAGGTCCGACCAGGCGTAACGTGCTGGTGCGCCGGCGACGCGGGTGCCGGCCCCCGGCACCCGACAGTGCGGCCGCCAAGGACGGGACAGCACAGCGGGATTCGCTATAGGCTGCTGGCCGGTAGGGGCAGTTGTCGAAGGGCGAAGGTGGTTGGCGTGTCGGTACGCGAAAAGGGTCGGGCAGTAGCTCTCACGGCACGGATTGCCGGGCACTATCTGAGCGAGCGAATCGGCCGATCCGCGACCACAGCCCGGCTCGGCGAGGTGCCCGCCGCGCCGGAAGCACTGACTCCCGAATGGCTGACCGCCGTGCTGTGCGACGGCCATCCGGATGCGAAAGTCGAGTCGGTCGCTCTCACGGGCGGAAGCGATGGAACGTCATCGCGCCGGGCGATCTCGGTGGAGTACAACGAAGCTGGCCGCTCGGCCGGACTCCCGACCGAGTTGTTCTCCAAATCCACTACGTCGCTGACCCAGCGAATCGTCTGCGGCCTGTGCCATCTCCTGGAGAACGAGTCCGGTTTCTACACACGCATTCGACCCGAGCTCGACATGGAAGCTCCGGTCGGCTACCACGCCGAATTCGATCCGCGATCATTCCGTTCGCTGTTTCTTCTGGAGAACGTCGTCACGACCAAGGGCGCCACGTTCGGCAATCCGCTGACCCGGGAGCTGGATCGGGCGATGGCCGAGGACATGGTGGGTCAGCTGGCCCGTTACCACGGGGCGTTCTGGGACAGCCCGCGGCTGCGCACCGATTTCGGCTGGCTGCTGACCGGCGAGCGCTGGCACACCGAGATAGACAACATGATCAACACGGCCAGGATGTTCCGCAACGGCATCGCGCGCGGCGAGGCGGTAATCCCGCCGGAACTACTGAAGCGCCGGAATGAGCTGTGGCCTGGCCTTTTCCGCGCGATGGCCCTGCACTCGAACACACCGCAGACCCTGGTGCACGCCGATGTGCACGCCGGAAACTGGTACCGCACCGCCGATGGCCGAATGGGGCTCTACGACTGGCAGTGCACCTTGCGCGGCAACTGGGCGCTCGATTTCGCCTATGCGTTGATGTCCGGCCTGACCATCGAGAACCGCAGAGCATGGGAGCGCGAACTGCTCGAGTTCTACCTCGATCGGCTCAAGGCCGCGGGTGGCGACGCCCCCGGGTTCAACGAGGCGTGGCTGCACTACCGGCAGCAGACCTTCCAAGGCATGTTCGCCTGGGTCGGCACCCTCGGCCAAGGCCGTATGCAGCCGGACATGCAGCCCCGAGACGTCAGCCTCGCCAACGTGGAACGGATCATGCAGGCGATCGCCGACCTCGAGTCATTGGATAGCTTGGACGAGTCGTATTCCGGCTGAGGACCGACCGCTCCGCTTCCGAAAACCACACGCCGATAGTCACATTCGACCGGCACGGCACCTCTGACGAAACGCACTTGCGCGACCTGACCCAATCGCCGGTCATCCGCTACCATAGTGCGCGACCGCAGGTCGCCCGCACCTTACAGAAGCAGCATTCCGACCATGGCAAACTGGAGCCGAGGCGCTGCCGAATTCATGCGAATCGCTCGCGACACGATCGACAGTGCGTTCAGAAAATTTGGCAAAACCTACAAGGACCGTTCCGGACGTTACACCGACGAATTACACAACGTCGCAGAGACAGAGGGCGACATCGAAGGCTCGGGAAGGATCGCGGGCGCCGACCGATCAGCGAGTCACGACGGCGGCCCGAGCGGCATCGAGTCATCCGCATACTCGGAGTACATGAAAGCGGATACGTATTATAGCGGAGCTCGCCTCTGGCAACTCGAACAAATATTTCCGCGAGCTTTTCGAGATCCAACCGTCGCGGTCGAGGAAGGGTACATTCGTGCGGCCTCGCACGGCATGGAACAAGTTGTGTACCTTACCGACCGGACCGATATCGCCGACGTATACGGCACCATCACGAAGTGGACCGACGTGCGCGATGGAGCGATGCGTTTCCATCCGGCAGGAATGGTGCTCGGAGTCGATGGTCGTGGCATCGCAGTGCGGCGAATGACCCCTGAGACCAGTACGGCGGCGACTTTCGAAGATGGTACGTCCAACCATGTGGGAACGACTGGAGGGCCTCTGGACACTTCCCACATCGTCAGCGCACGGTTCGAGGTCTACGAGGACGTCATCAACACTCCCGACGTCCACCTCGTGACCGATGGTTTCCCTGGTTTCGAAGGAATGAGTCAAGAATCTTTGCGCGACCCCACGATGGTGGCAGATCGACTTTCGTCCATTGCGGACGCGGTGCGCACACACTACCCGGATATCAATGTTTCCGTCGGCGTGAATCGTCTCTCGGTCGACGATGCCGTCAGAATATTCAAGGTGAGTTCGGTGCTCATATTACCGGCAAAGGTCGGCATGCTGGCCGCTGCTGCGGCCGCAGGCGACGAGGGCGGAGCGAGCCAATCGGACGTCGCCTAGCGCATTCGACGCAGATGGCGTGCCATCCGACTCGAGTGCATGCGCTGCCGCCTGCGCCCCCGCTCATTCCACGCGGCTGCCGATCGATTCGGCGAGGAAGGGCCAGGAGCGGTGCAGGTCATCTTCCCAGTAGCCCCACGAATGCGTACCGACCGGCCGATCGTCGAGCGTCACCGGGATATTCAGCTCGCGCAACCGATTCGTCAGGTTCACCGTGCAGAAATGGATCGCGGCTTCGATCGGCCCGCCGAAGGCGATCTGTACCGGCAGCGGAACCCGACCATCCCGCACCCGCGGGTCGGCCGGACTGTCATGCGGCACCGCCGGAATACCGCTGCCGGTACTCAAATATATTTCGGTACCACGCAACCGGTCCGCATTGACCAGCGGGTCGTTGGCGCGCCACAACGGTCCACTGCGCGGGCCCCACATATTCTCGACACTTTGCCCACCTCCCCAGTTCTCCACCGTCAGCCGAACGAATTCCTGCCCGATGGGATCCGAGGTCTGCGCGCAACCGCTGTAGGATGCCACACTCTTCCAGAAACCGGGCTTGGCGATGGCCAGGTTCAGTACCGAGGTACCACTCATCGACACCCCGACCAACGTACGGTTTTCGTTGGCGCCCAAAAACGCCTCGATAACGGGCGGTAGCTCCTCGTTGATGAACGTCTGCCACTTGTTGTGTCCCAGGACGGCGTCGTCACGCACCCAGTCGGTGTAGTAGGAGTTGCTGCCGCCGAATGGGGTTACGACGTTGACATCTTTATCGCGCAAGAAACTCACGACATCGGTCTGCGCGTCCCACCCGCTCTGATTCGGGCCACCTCCGGAGCCGTTGAGCAAGTACATCGTAGGCCGCGGCTTCGTCGTATCCGCGGCGCGGATGACTTGCACCAGGATCGATTTATCCATCGCCGGCGAGAACACCATGACATTCTGCTGTCGGTTGTTCACGTCCTCCGTCGACACAACCCGGGCCGTCCCGGGTGCCGCGGTGGCGGTGCTCATCGCGCCTACGAGACTTGCCGCGACCAGTGCACCGACTACCCAGCGCAGTGTTGCCGTATCTGTCCATCGCAGTGCTCTCACCGTCGGGAACCCTCTCGCGTCCATGTTGTCGACACTTCCGCCAATGGCATTGCAGATTGCTCCGGCTACTGCCGGAGCCCTGGAGCGGCATCGCTGAAGATTCGCGCTGCCACTGTCCCCGGTTTGGTCCAACCGCTCATCGCTATATATGCATTATCACTTATATGTTTCTCATATTTTATCGGATAGCATGGAAACTGTGAGTGCAAATAGTTACCGTCGTACGACCAAAACCTTCAACAAGATCATCGTCATGCTGCAACAGGCGGGAATCGCCTTCGGACCCATGCAATTGCTCACGGTCGAGGGCCGACGCAGCGGGCAGCTGCGCACCTTCCCGATCGCCGTGAACAGCCTGGACGGCGGCCGGTACATATTCCAGGCGTTCCCCAAGGCCGCATGGGTAGCCAACGTGCGGGCCGCGGACTCTGTCACGCTGACCAGAGGACGACAATCCTCGACGGCCCGACTGGTCGAGATCCCCGTCGCGCAACGCCGCCCGCTCCTACGCGAACTGGTTGCGACAAGCCCGAAGAGCGTCGGCAAGCGCTTCGTGACCACCGGGCTGGCCGATACGCCCACTCCGGACGGAGTGGCCGCGGCGGCAGATCGAATCGCGGTATTCCGCGTCGAGCACGGCTGATCGAACCACGCGATCACCAATGCGGTCGCTGATATCAAGGGCCGACATGCGCAGCTCGGCACCGGCCAGCGCTCATCGAGGTACGTGCCCCCAGTCGGATTCGAAACAATTTTGATGCGCTGGTCAGGGCCTCGGATTGCGTCCTAACAGCAAAAACACATCACTGTGATTCACACTGGATCACGCTGATTCGTGGGCAATTGTGGGCAAAATGTGGGCGGCAACCACGGTGCTCATCACCGAGGTTGTCCACTCAGGGCGCGCACTAGTTCGCCCCCCGAAACGCGAAGAGGGGTACTCACGATCGAGTACCCCTCTTGTGACGTAACCGGTCCTCGTCGACCGGGACCGCGCGGCCGTCGACCACCCTGAACGGCGGGCCGGGGATCCCGAACTCATCCACCATGCTCCATGTCCCGTCGTGGTGCTCCAGCCACGCGGCGGGCCGGTCCCGGTCGTCCTCCGGTGCCGTCACAGCGCTTCGTCCTCTACGCGTTGGATGATCTCGCTCACCGGAATCGACTCGTCTGGTTCGCCGCCGAGGTCGATTAGCCAGGGCAGAACCCAGAACAGGAGTATCAGCATGCCGACGACGACGGCCGTGACGATCAGGACAACTGCAAGTTCTTCGGGCATTCGCTGTACCCCTCGTGGCGCTGCTCGGTGTGGATGGGTAGCGCCCGGCGCCGAGGGGGTACCGCGTCGGGGGCGTCGTCCCGGCGCCGGGGCTGCCTCGAGGTTCCCGCACTGTGATGCGAGTCACTAGTGGCATAAGGGGTGGCATCCTGCCATGCACCCACCCACCGTGGAGGGATGATGATCCGATGGGGATCGGCTCATTGATTCGGGAGCTGCGGCAGGCACGTGGATGGTCGCAAGGCAAACTTGCCGACGAGCTGTCCAAACGTTCCGGCTGCAACATCACCCGCAACTACATCTCGCGCTGGTGGGAGAGTGAAAGATCGCAACCTAGCCCGTTCTGGCTCAGCCACCTATCCGCAGTGCTGGACGTCCCTATGGCGATCATGGAAGACGACGTGAACCGACGGAAATTTCTCGCACAGGCAGCAGCGACGAGCATCGCGCCAATTGTGGCGTCCGATCTACTCGCAACCGGCTTCTCCGCCCGACTGAATCACTGCGGCCCAAGCGTGGACGCCTGGCAAGACAAACTGATCACGTACGGCGCCGACTACATGTCGATGGGCGCGGCGGAAATTCAGCGTCGCCTCGTAGTCGACCTGGCCGTCTTGCAGCAGCAGCTCGAGCACCCGCAGATGTGGGCCGCGGCTGCGCGCCTGATGACCCTGTACGCGAAGACGTTTCCCGGTAGCGATGGCGTGAAGGCGGTCCAGTGGTATCGGATGGCCGCCGAAGCCGCAGACCGCTCCGAGGACGAAGAAACCCGCGTATGGGTGCGTGGGCGAGCGGCTATCGCTCTCGGCTACGAAGGTGCTGCGCTGCCCATCGCGGATATGTTCGCAGACCAGGCCATTGCGCTGTCCGATCGCCCGAGCCTCGGTCGGCTGAACGCGATCATGGGCAAGGCGCACGCCGCAGTGCTTCGTGGGGACAAGCGCACGGCACGCGCTCTGGTAGAAACCGGGCGCCGCGTATTCGACCGTGCTGGCTCTGATGGTGAGCAGACCTCCGACTACGCCGTGCCGTGGTGGCGCATGAACGTCTTCCTGTCGCTACTCGCGGCCCGGCTCGGGAATGAGAAATTGGCGGTTGAAGCGCAGGATGAGGCGCGGCGCGAATTGCCGGCCGAGCTGCCGCGGTTCGCGACGCATCTAGACATGCACCGAGGTCTGATGCTCGTCCGCTCGGGGGACCACTTCGAGGGTGTCCGCTCCGCTCGGACTGCACTGGATGCGCTTCCACCGGAGAAACACTCACTCACGCTTCGGATGCTCATGCAGGAGATCGCGGGCTCGACGAAGGCCAACTCCTGATGCCTGAGCACGTGGTGCGGTGTTGACCAGCAGATGACCTCAGCTGAACTGAGGCCATCGGCAGGGGTGTCAGTCTGACCGACACCCTTCGGTCTGCCGAAAATGACGAATCCGTTATTAACGTCGCGTGGGGCGGAGGAGGAGACGTTCAAGCTGAACGTCTGCCTCGCGCGCGCTGATGGACAGGATGTCCCTCAGTTCCGGGCCCGTCCGCCCCTCACGCGCGGGTGCGGGAAGCCTTGGGCAACCGTCGGTTATGACCACCGACAAGTCCGCCAGCCCCGAAATCCCCAGACCCGTAGCGGGCTGGAGCGCTTAAGCCGATGGAGCGGCCAGGAACGCCGAGCGGGGGTAGACGCCCAGGTGGCACCGGACTCCGGGGAACCGTAAGGACCCTCGTTAGCAGCACCTACCCGTGGCAGCAGCCGACCCCAGGGACGGGGTGGTGTCCCTGGGGTCGCGCTGTGTCACGGTCAGTTCTCGCCGGCCTCGACAGCGGTCGCCAGCTCGGCGACGCTGCCGTACCTCTCGATCCGGGCGTACGAGTACCGCCGACGTGCCGCGCGCACGATCGGACGTGAGACGCTTTCGTGGATCCAGATACGGCCCTCGAGGCGTAGCCATGTCGCGCGGACCGTCGACGGCGGATCGTTGAGGTTGACACCGGGCAGCTTCGGCCCTCGCGCGGTCACCTCAGCAATGACAGGCCGAGCCGTGATGTCGTCGCGACCGCGCACCACGTCGAACCCGAGCCCTTCCGTCTTGTATCCGGACAGCTCGGTGAAGTCGGCAACCATGTGCCACCCGCACCAGCAATCCCAATCCGGCGCAATGTGCCTATGCCTCACACAAAATGCCGCAGGCGTCCAGCGTGCTCGGTCTTCTTTCGGTCGGTCGCCGATGCGTGGCTGCGCTACCGCCTCGGGTCCACCGTAGAAACCGATCGTGCCGTTAGGCCGGATACCGTCGAAGCGGTAGCCGTGCACCACATCAGGCAGGGATGCCCGCGCGGCGAATTCGTCCTGATCGACAGCCGCGGTCATCAGCTCTCGTCCGGTTCACCGAGACGGACGACCGCGGCCGGGTGCGGGAACCCGAACGCGACGCGCATTGTGGCACGCACACCCACCCGGTCACTCGAGAAATAAGCGTCCTCGCTGATCCTCAGCGTGGTGTCGTTGCGCAGGACGGTGTACGTGAAGTCCCGCGGGATCGCCCAGATGTCACCGTTTGTGACGTAGGGCGAGACCAGTAGCGGCACGCCAAGTACTGTCCGCGCTCCCGGCATGGACGGGTCCGGTCCCAGTAGCGGCCGGTTACTGCCGGTGATTTCCTTGAGCTTGGCCAGGGCCAGTGCGGTTGTCGGGGAAGCGACGAAGCTGGTGATCCTGGCGCCGACGTTCTCGGCCTTGCTGATCGCCTCGGCGAACGGATCAGTGTTGGTGATACCGCCGCTGGTGTCGACCAACTGGTGTGTGGTGGAGCCGATGCCGGCCGGACCGTTGACCGTTGTCATGGCGAAGAACGCTGCGTCGAGCTTGGCTGTGAGGCTGCGGACCAGACCGGCGCCCACGATGTTGAGTGCGGCGGGGTTGGAATCTGCGGCCAGCTCGTTCGAGACGATGGTCAGCGCGGCGACCTTCTTCGGCGTTACCTCGAGTTCGTCGAATTCCTGATCGTCCGGGGTGATTTCCTGACCTTCCGGTGTCCAGGCTGCGGCCGGGTCTTCGGTGACGATCGGGAACTTGCTGGTGTTCGTGTCGGTGGACAGCACGCTCGTGACTTGGAATGCGACGGACTCGCGCTCGACGGGCTGGACGATGAGCTGGTGAATCTGCTGTGGCAGCAGACCACCGATACCGGACGCTGATGTGTAGAGAGGCATTGGGATGCTCGCAATCATGTAGCGGGACAGGGGAATCCGTGGGCTACAAGCCGCTTACGGGTGCCCCGCTGGGGCGAGCGTGAACGGTCCTCGGCAACCTGGCCTGACTGGACCGTTCACCTCACATGCTAGTCGCCACGCGATCGGGAGAAGGCATCCGACCACGACGTGCCGAGTCGGTCAGACGTGCCCGTCGCACCGGAGACGAGGCTGGCCGGCGGGGCGAGTGGCTTGAGCCGCTTCTGCCAGTGCGGACGCTGCTCGAGCAGTTCGGCCACTGCCGTTTTCACCTTGTCCTGGTCTATCGCGCCATCCTTACCGCGCAGCGCGTCGAGTTCGACACCGGACACCCACAGGTCCGCGGGGTCGGCCAGATGGTCGGCTACGAGTCGTTCGACCTCGGCGCGCTCGTAGGTGGTGACGCGCTCGCGCAGGCTGTCGCGTTCTGCTTCCGTGTCGCGGAGCTGGCGCCGGTACTTCGCTGCTTCCCGGTTGCCGGTCTGGTGCTCCGCGTCGGTTTCTGCCGCCTCCGTGTCGGGGGCCTGGTGCTGCTCGGTCGTCGGGTCGGTCTGTTCGGTCGCCTCGGCGGTCGGGGTGGTGTCGGTCATGGTGTGTCCTTTCCTGTGAACGGTGCTGTGACGTAGGTGTGTTCGGTGACTCGCTCGATGCCGTCGGCAGTCATCTCGTAGTGGACGACTTCGACCGTGCCGACCGGGATGTCGTCGACAGGCAGCTTGCGCAGCGGCACGACGTCCGGTGGGGCGCGGTGGTACTCGGGTAGGCCATCGTTGATGTCTTGCTCAGCGCTCATCGGCGTGTTCCTCTCTCGATTGACCTGGGGGACGGCTCCCTTTGCCTCTGTCTGCCGTCTCCGACCTAGGCAAGCCCTCCTCCCCGAACCCCCCCTCCCCCCGTGGAAAAAAATGAATGGGAAGGGCTTGCCTAGGTCGGAGATGGCGCCGGGCCGCCATGCGGAGACGCCCCCCAGGTGGTCACCAAGTGCGCCAGGTGACATACGTTCGCGGCGCGGTCGGCACGGCACTCTTGGCGGTCTCGCTGGCGACCTTGTCGTACTTCTGGGCATTGCAGAGTCGGTATTCGATGAGCTGCCTGTTTGTTGGCGAGCTCATCTGTACCTCCTTTCGCGATCGGGATGATGTGGTCGACTACGAACGAGCCCGGGTCGAGGTGAGGCAACGTGTAGTCGATTTCTTGCCCGCACAGGCCGCACGGTGGATTGGTGCGGCGTATGTAGGCCCGATGCCGGTTGCGGTTGGTGGTGCTGCGCTTGGTCATGTCGGACATGGCTCCTTCTTTCCTGTTCGCGCTCGGTGCTCACCACGATCGCTGCTATCCGCCTCGACAGAACGGGTGAACCTGCTGCTCGTCGCCTCGTTTCCGCTCGGTCTTCTCGTCGTCGCGGGGTGCTTCGGAGTCGGCGAGGTCGTTGCGCGGACTGAGCCGCACCTCTGGGTATCGAGAGAACATGGTTACTTCCTTCCTGCTCGTGTTCTTCGCCTCACGCCGCGCCCTCGTCGAGCGTGACCGTGGTCGAGTCCTGGCAGCGTCGGCATAGTCCGGTGGCGAGCCCGCCATAGCCGATGCTGTTGCCGCACACCGCGCACGCGTCACCCGGTTTTGCTGTGTTTCCGGTGGGATGCTGTCCGAAGGTGTCCAGACCCAGGGTGCGGACGGGTGACAAGGACTCAGTCGGTTCACCAGTGGGCTCATTCACGGGAGCGTGAGCCGACTGGAATTTCGGCTCAGTCGGCTCACGGTGTTTCCGCTGGTCACGCCCAGTTGGCTCAGTGGGCTCATTCAGCTCACGTGTATGTGTGTCGAGATCCGACTGAGCTGACTGCATAGGCAGTGACCAATGGGAAGTCCGGGGGAAGCCAGCCACGTCGTAGACGACGCCCAGAGACTTCGCGGCGCGCTTGACGGTTGCCTCCGACAGGCCCTCCTTGCGGGCATCGGCCTTGACCGACTTCGCGGGAGAACGACCATTCTCGGTGAGGTAGTCCTCGAGCCATGCCTCGGCGGCCGTGCGCTCTTCGGCATCCGGGGCGCCGTCACCGGCGAGCAATTCCCGAGCGTCACGCTCGGATTCGCCGAGCCACCGCAGCACCCCGACTTCGGCCGTACCGTCGTCGGTCGGGATGGTCGCAGATTCGATCACCGCTTCCATGGACCGCACCCGCGGCGCCAAATTCGCCTTGGTGTTCGTGACGATCAGATTGCCGGTCTCCTCATCCTTGGCGACCGACAGCACCGACCGCGCGACCTGAGACCACGCGATAGACCCGAGGATCAGCTTGCCGGTGTCGTTGCCGTCGCGTTTCCCGAAATGGGCCAACCCGAGAATCACGCAGTCACGGCGCGCGGCGAGCTGGGCCAGCGGCTCAAGGAACTGACGAACCTGCCGATCGTCCTTACCGGACAGCTCCGACGACATAGCCGACGTGGCAGCATCGAGCACGATGAACGACACCTCATGCTCTGCCACCAGTACCTCGAGCGCGTCGACATCGGCCGGCAATATCAGCGTGCCGGTGTCGCTGTGGTCGGTCTGCACGTCCACGAAAAGCACCCGGTCCATATCGGCACCCGCAGCACGCAACCGCGGCGCCACAGTGAATTCCCGGGCGTCCTCGGTATGCAGGTACAGCACAGTCCGCGGTTGCCCAAACCATTCCCCTTCCAACTGTCCGCGCGTCACACGAGCGCACTTCTCGACAGCGATGGTGGACTTGCCAAGCCCCTCACGACCGGCCAGCAGGACCAGCGAACCGGCCGGCATCCAGTCGGGATCCACCCACCGAATGCGCTTGGTAGTGACCTCCGACCCGCGGGTGACCTTCAACCGGCGGGCCGGACGGACCTCGGCGAGGACCACCAGATCACCCACATCATGACCGGCGGCAACATGGTCGGCCAGATCATTGCCGCTCTTCGCCTGAGCCACTGTCACCCGCGCGGCGATGCCCGCCAGATGTCCGGCTACCTTCTCGGCGCGATCACGACCTGGATCATCCTTGTCGGCGACGACGAGCACCGGGCGGCCACGCAGCGAGGACCAATCCGCTTTGCCCGGCGGCGTATTCGCGCCCTGGGCTTGGCTGACTGCGAATGCGCCGATTGCCTCGGCGGCGATCACGTCTTTTTCGCCCTCGACGACCAGTACCGGCACACCGCGGTTATCCGGCAGCCGATCGGACCCGAACAGCGCGGTGCCGGTCTTATTCCCGAACTGCTGGAACGTCTTACGGCCGTCGTCACGGTATCGGCGTTCCACGATCCGGCCGTCCGGGTACTGGTAGCGGGGCCTCGGGGAGTCGAACAGATCCGCCTTGCTCAGGCCGAGGTCGGCTAGGACCTGTTCGGTGTCGCCGTTGTGGCAGTAGACGACCGCACCATCCTCGGTCTTGCGGAATGTCGTACCCCGGTCCTGGGAACTGTGGCCCGGTGTAGACGCTGAGCCGTGATCGCCCTTGTCGTCGACGGTGCAGCCGTGATCACGAAGCGCTTCCACCAGGCGTTCATAGGCATCGGTCATGCCGCAGCTCCCTTCTCGATCGTGACCTTGCGACGGCATACCGGACCGAGATGCAACGCAACGGACTCCGCAGCAACGACCCATTGCCCGCAGCGCTGACAGCGGACCGCAAGCCGGAATCCACGCGCACGAGCAGCGGCAAGAACCGCCGCATCCAACTTGTCCTCGTACAGTTCCGTTGCGGGGACGCCCGAAGGCGTGACCGGATAGGCCACGCCTCGAGACTCGTTGATCTGGGTCAACGGCGATCACCGCCCTGCTCGTTCTCGACCTGCTCGGCGACCTCGAGCAGAAGGGCAGCCACCTGCCGAGCCTCGGTCGCCGTGAGGTCCATGTCGCTGCTTCCGTGGCGCTGGTTAGCCAGGAGGTACACGCTGTCTCGGCCGCCGAATCGTCGCAGGGGGGAAACCTCGATGTTGGCGATCATGCCGAGGCCTGGCGACGGTTCAATCGTCATCGGGACGACCTGCTCTCGGCCGTAGCAGGTTCGGTCCGCGTCGAACAGCTCGCGGCCGTGGCCGTCTCCTTCGGGGCACCAGCTCGCGCAGCCGGGGGCACGCCGACACTGCTGGCACCGGATCGGCACTGTAGGCGCCGGCGCGGGAATGGTGCCCACGATCGCGCCGCAGCTTGCGCAGTGCAGGTCGATCCACTGGTTGTTCTTGTCGTCGCGATCAACACCGTCGTCGGGGGCCGCCAGATCGAGCGGGTCAACAACCACCGGTAAGCCGATATCCTCGAACTTCACCGACACGTAGCCGTCCGCGCGGTCGCCGTCGATCACGACGCCGCACCGGTAGGCACCGGTCGGTTGCCGCTTGTGATCGAGGACGGCAGCACGTACCCGGTCACCGGCTCCGAACGGGGTGGCGTGGTCTAACGTGGACATGGAACTACTCCTCTGGTGTGGATTGGTTTCGATGGCCCGGCAGCGGCTCCACCCGCTCGCCGGGTCGCCCCCGTTTCGGGGCAGTGAATCGAGCATCAGGCTGCACCTGGCCGTTCGGTGTTCTGCTCGATCCAGTCGTGAACGTCGCGCCACTTGTAGCGAACCGAAGCCCCGAACTTCACGTACGGGATGCCTCGGCGGTGGTAGCGGTCGTTTGCCAGCCGCGCGGTGGTCGTCCTCAGAAACTTCGCCACGTCGGCGGATGTGGCCATCCTGTCTTCACCCATCGATCTCCTATCAAAATGATGGCGTTGCCGATCGACACGATCGTCGATTCGCTTATGATGATGCACACCGAACTCTGCGGAGTCAAGACGATGGTTGACGGAATCATTTTGATAGGCCATCCTCAGTGGTCATGGCAGAGAAACGGAACCCACTCGGCGCTACCGGTGAGACGGTGCGCGGGAACGTCAAGGCGCACCGAGAACGGCTCAACCTCGGATTCGCCGATCTGGCACGCCGCCTCGACGACCTCGGCCGGCCGATTCCCGTACTGGGCCTCTCCCGAATCGAGAAAGGCGAACGCCGAATAGACGCAGACGATTTGGTCAGCCTGGCGGCCGCGCTGGAAATATCCCCACTCACGCTATTGATGCCGGACTCCGCCGACCGAACCGAGCGGGTAAGCACCACCGCACACTCGGATACTGCCGAGCACATATTTCAATGGCTGCGTGGAGATGCCCTCCCCTGCGCGTACGACGATCCCCAGCGGCAGTTCCAATTCATGATCCGGTCTCGACCGAAATGGGCGGTGTCGGACGCAATTACGAGACAGGGGGCGTCCACCGATGGCGACGATTGAGAGCTACGAGACCAAGTCCGGGAAGCGATACCGCGTCAGATATCGGAAGCCGGACGGCAAGCAGACGGACAAGCGCGGGTTCAAGCGCAAGCTCGACGCCGAGCGGTTCGCGAACACCGTCGAGGTCAAGAAGATGGAAGGCACCTATATCTCCCCATCGCTGGGGCGCATGACGGTTGGCGAGCTCGGGCCGAAGTGGATAGCTCGGCAAGTGCACATCAAACCGTCATGGGCGGAACGTGTCGATTCCATCTGGCGCGTGCATGTCGAACCCCAGTGGGGAGCGCGACAGCTCATGTCCATCGAACGACCTGAGGTGCGGGACTGGATCGCCAGTATCCAGCGGGCGCCGTCCACCGTCGCGGACATCCATGCAGTCTTCTCGATGATCCTTGATGAGGCAGTGGAGGAGAAGCGCGTACCAGCGAACGTGGCTGCGGGCATGCCGCTGCCCCGCCGGCAATTGGTCGAACACAACTACCTCACGCACGACCAGGTGGCCGCGCTCGCCGCGGAAGCGAAGCACCCGCAAATCGTGATGCTGCTCGCCTACAGCGGCTTGCGATGGGGCGAGATGGCAGCCCTACGGCCGCGTGACGTCGACTTGGACCGGCGACGGATTCGCGTAATCCGGTCCGCGTCCAAGGTGAACTCGCGTAGCGTGATCGGCTCGCCGAAGACGTGGGAGATTCGGACCGTCGCGATACCGGGCGAGATAGCCGAGATGCTGTGCCCGGTGGTGGCCGCGCAGACGGACCACGAGGCCCTGCTGTGGTCGCGGCCGGACGGGGAACCCCTGCGCCCACCGACGACGACGCACTGGTTCGGGGGCGCTGTCCGCCGCTGTATCAAGGCGTCGATACCGATCGACGACGACGGCAACCCGACTGGACCGGCGACGTTCCCTCGGGTGACTGCGCATCAGTTGAGGCACACTGCCGCGTCGCTGATGATCGCCAGCGGTGCACACGTGAAGACAGTGCAACGCCAGCTCGGGCACAAGACGGCCACGATGACGCTCGACAACTACGGACACCTGTTCGAGGACGACTTGGACGACGTGGCCGAGCGGATGAGCGAAGGCCTCCGCGCTGCCTCTGGGAAGTGTGGGCAAAATGTGGGCACAGCCCCGGAAGATACCGCCGAAGCGGCATAAAAAGGCCCCTCACCTGCGATGCAAGTGAGGGGCCTGTCGTGGAGCTGCCGGGAATCGAACCCGGGTCCTCCGCCGCGTCTTCAGGGCTTCTCCGTGTGCAGTCCGCTGGGTCTCTACTCGGATCTCCGGGTCTCGCGAACAAGCTCGGATGACGATCCCAGTCGCTGTTCGATGTTCCGCCCTGGCCCGCGACCGACCCGGACGGTAAGTCCCTCTAGCTGATGCCAGTACCCGGGTCGAGGGACGAACCCGGACTGACAGAGACGACCTGCTACTTAGGCAGCGAGGGCGTACTCGCGCTGATTGGAATCGGCGCTTAATTGGTTGCAGCGACGCTTACGGTGGTCTCTTGCCTGCACCGACACGCTTCCCCTAAATCTACGTACGCAGTCGAAACCGTTCAGCCCCGTACGCCCCGGCACCGTGCCGGGCTGTTCATACTAACATCGCCCAGATCCGGGATCATCCCATTATTCGGCGGTGTCGGACGTCACCTGACAAGCAACCTTCCACGCCTGACCACCGTCCGACGCAGGGCACGTTCCTACCGCCACCGACGGCCCTTCGGCGGGGACCGAGACGGGCTCTGGACCATCCTGACCGCGCAATGTCGATCCGTATTCCACGAGGGCACGAGCCGTCGCCGATCTGGACGATCGGCTACTTTCTGCGCTCGCTATGACTGGACCGAGTCCGTCGAGCGGCCGAGCGCGAGTCACGAACAGCGCACCGTCGCGCACGTAGATGACAGTGATCTCTCGACTGAGCGGTGAACCGGACCTCGGTGTAACCGGTGCGGTCCGGTACACAGCCGCGAGCGTGCCTGCCGACCCGACGGCACCTTCGGGTGCGCAATCCCATCAGCCGTGAGTACGGCCGGCCGCGAACTGCCGCGCGATATCGCCACCACCGCGAACATCCCTGCCGTGCTCGTGCAGGTCTGTCACGACATCCCTGACCGGCGGTCAGCGCCGCGGCCAACGCCCGGCCCGGCCCTCCACGAGCTGACCATGAAGCCCCCCAGTGTTTTTCGAGGTCGTCGAACTCTCTCACCCACGCCGTCTGCGGTGGTCAGCTGCTCCGTCGGACTCGGAAGTAGGCCGGTCTTCCCGGATGCTGGCACACGACTTCCACAGCCGGACACCGGAGCGACTTACACTGCACGAGCCGTGCGCTCGGCTCTGAGCAGCGGGTCTCGATATCGGACTAAGGAAACACTGTGGCAGTAACCACCGTTCGGGACAGGTTGCTGCGCCTGTCCGCACTCACCATGATCACCGGCCTGGTAATCCTCACCGGTTGTTCCTCCGTGCGAGGCGATTCCGCGCGAGCCGATCCAGGCGTCACGTCCGAACCCTGCCCGAACGCTGTCGACTCCACCAAGGGCTGTATCTACCTCGGCGTACTGTCCGATCTGACGCGTGGACCGTTCGCCGCGCTGGGCAAGGACATCAACAACGGCCAGTTGGCATTCTGGAAGTCCGTGAACGAAGCCGGCGGAATCGGCGGCAAATACGAGGTCGACATCGCAAGTTACACCGAGGACACCGCTTACGAGCTGCGGAAGCACGCTGAGGCGTATCAGCGCATCGAGCCGCACGTGCTAGCACTCGCGATGAGTTTCGGCACGGTGCAGACCCAGCAGGTGCTCGACCAGATGGACGCGGCGAACATGATAGCCGTCGCCGGAACCCTCTGGTCGGGATGGCAATTCGAGAACAGCGACAAAGGCCTGCTGCTGGAATCCGGCTACTCCTATTGTTCCGAGGCGATCATCGGCTTGGACTGGATTTCCGAGAACACGCAGACGCCGGACTCGATCGCCACTGTCAGCTACGAGGGCGACTACGGCGGCGACTACTCGACCGGTGCGAAGAAGTGGGCCTCGGCCAACCGAGTCGACCTGGTGGCTCAGATCGAGACCGAACCGAACACACAGGTCGGCAACCAGGATGCCGCGGTCGCCAAGGTCCTGTCCGCGGGAGCGGATCTCGTCATGCTGGCCACAGGCCCGGCGGAGGCGGGCGAGATCATGGGCAAGGCAGCACTGGCCGGCTACCGCGGACGGTTCCTCGGCTCCGGCCCGACCTACAACGGTGGTCTGCTGAAAAGCCCTGCGGCCAGTACGATCACGACGCGGTACACCATGACCTCGCCGCTGGACGGATGGGACGGCACCAGCGCGGGAGCCAAGAAAGCGCGTGCTTCGGCGACCCTGGAGCCATCGACCTGGGGGTACAGCGCAGGCTGGATGTTCTCCTACCCGATGAAGGCGGTACTGACCAGAGCCGTGATCGAAAACAAGGTGAGCCGCAAGGGTCTGCGCGAAGCGGTGAACGGCCTGCGTGTCGACTACGACGGTTCGATACCCGAATATGTCTACGGCGCACCCACGCCCGACCTGTCCCGCCAGCGGGCAATTATCGAGATGCCCGATCAGACCGCGCCGCTGGGGGCCAGGACCCTGGTGACCGACTATCACGGCCCGACTCAGGAACGCATCACCCTCACCGAGCCCTGCGTGCAGCCGTAAGAGAGCGAGACATGGGATTATCCAGTAGCCGTCATCGGCTACGTCGCATCGTGACCGTTCTGCTCGTCCTCGGGCTCGTGTCGACGGGCGCCTGCTCGATGTCGACGCCCGCGGCGACGCCCGGCGTCACCCACCATCCGTGCCCGAACGCGGTCGACCGAAACAAGGGCTGCCTCTACCTCGGCGTCCTATCCGATCTGAACAACGGACCCTTTGCCCCACTCGGGAAATCACTGCAAGAGGGGCAACTCGCTTTCTGGAACGAGGTGAACAAGCAGGGTGGAATCGGCGGCTACGAGATCGACATCGCGACCTACACCCGCGACACCGCCTACGATCCACGCAGGCACATCACCGAATTCGGGAACGTCGCGCCGCACGTGCTCGCGCTCGCGATGAGTTTCGGTACCGCGCAGACGCTCGCGGTCCTGGCCCAGATGGACGAGGCGAACCTAATCACCGGCGCGGGCACACTCTGGTCAGGCTGGCAATATCGATCCACCGATCGCGGTCTCGTCCTGGACGAAGGTTTCTCCTACTGCACCGAAGCGGTCCTTGGTCTGGACTGGTTCGCACAGAACTACTATCGACCACGTACGCTCGGCGTGGTCGCCTACCGCGGCAATTACGGCGGCGACTATGCCAGTGGCGCGCTCAGGTGGGCCTTGGACAACGGCGCGACGATCACCGCGCGCATCGACACCGGTCCCGACGCCGAGGTCGGCAATCAAGACATACCGATCGCCGAAATCCTGGCCGACCCACCGGATCTCGTCCTGCTGGCCACCGGCCCCACCGAAACCGCCGAGATCGTGGGCGAACTCGCGAAATCCGGCTACACCGGCCGTTTTCTCGGGTCGACGCCGACCTGGAACAGTTCGCTGCTCGATACGTCTGCCGCCCGCGCGCTCACCACGATGTACAACTACACGTCGCCGTTCGACGGCTGGGACGGAAACAGCACCGGAGCCCAGCGCGCCAGGGCCGCGGCACCGACCGAACCGACCGACTTCGGTTACAACATCGGCTGGGCCATGTCATATCCGATGAAGGCATTGCTGACCAAGGCGGCCGAGTCGGGCGAACTCGACCGGACGACCTTGCGCAAGTTACTCGCCGGGCTCACCGTGGATTCCGAAGGAATGGCGGCTCCGCAGAGCTATGGACGCGACGAACCCGACATCGCGGCGCAGCGCGCGGTGATCAACGTCCCCGATGCGACCACGTCGCTCGGTTCGCGCACGGTGGCCGCCGACTACCGCAGCCCTACGCTGCAGCGGATCTCCCTGCACGAACCGTGTACCCGATGATTCGGTCGCTTCCGGCCGTGGCGACGAGCACGACCGCGGTCAGCACGATCCGCTGCTGACGAAGAACCTAACGCCGAGCAGCACCGTCGCCGGCCGCACGTCGCCGCCGGGGTACCACTGGCCGATCACATTCGGCGACAGCAGTGAACAGAGAACCGCAGCGGAAACAGCCAACCGCAGCGGCCCACCTCACGATCGGCCGAACGCTCCGGGGCCGAACACCAGCGGCTACCAACCGGTATCCGACGAGGTCTCGCGCACGACGACAACGCGACACCGTAGGCAGTGCACACGCCACGAATCCACGAGCACACGCACCGGTGGTCAGCGCATGCCTTTGATACGCCGTCCCAGCTCGCGGGTGACTTCTCGTTCCGCGGTGCGCCGCGCCAAGTCCTGGCGCTTGTCGTAGTCCTGCTTGCCCTTGGCCAGGGCCAGCTCGACCTTCACCTTGCCATCGGAGAAGTACATCGACAGCGGCACCAACGTCTGGTTGCCCTCGCGCGATTTGCCGACCAGCCGCTCGATCTCGCGCTTGTGCAGAAGCAACTTGCGCACCCGGCGCGGCGAGTGGTTCGTCCACGTGCCGTGGCTGAACTCGGGGATGTGCAGCCCACGCAGCCACACCTCGCCGTTGTCGACGGTAGCGAAGGCGTCCACGAGCGACGCCTTGCCCTCCCGGAGGCTCTTCACCTCGGTGCCGACCAGCGCGATCCCGGCCTCGTAGATGTCCAGGATCGTGTAGTTGTGCCGCGCCCGACGGTTGGTCGCGATGACCTTGCGCCCCTTCTCCTTCATAACGGTCAACTCTAAGTGACGCGGCAATCGTATTATTCCCGCAGGTCGCGCCAGCCCGCCGAGCTAGCGTCGCACCACGATGTAGAGCACCAGGACCGCTATGAACGCACTCGCCAGGATCACCGTCGACCACCGCGGCCCGTGCCGTAGCGACGGAAGCGGTGCTGACCGAAGTCCGAGCCACACGCTGTCCACGGAGGGATCGGTCCTGCCGCGGACGTGCGGCGGCGCGTCCACGGGTTCGCCTCCCGGAGAGCCGGAGGAAATGTCGGCTCCGCCGTCGTCGGAGCTATCACCCGGTGCCATGGCCAGAACGGTAGCCGCTGCGACGGTGGCCCGTCGCCATTCCCGCGCGCCGCACCACGGTTGGCATTCAGGCCAGGCGTCGGCGGAACGCCTCGGTGCCCGCCCCGGTCGCCACGTCGACCGTGTGGACGCGCAGGTCGACCGCGTCCTCGGTCAGGTCGAGCACCATGAAACCGAGCTCGTGATAGTTCTCGAACACCGCGGCGTGCCCCGCGCTCGTGGTGAACCGCGGCTCGGCGCCGACTGTTTTGGCGGCGGCGCCGGACACGATCTGCCTGGTGCCCTTGGAGGTGACCGTCGGTTCGAGCACCTGAAGCGAGTGGTCGTGCCCGGAGACGACGAACTGGCACCTACCGATGACGTGGTCCTCGAAGAACCGCCGCACATGCACGCCGTTGATCGGCTCGATCGATAGTCCCTCGTAGTGCCCCGCGTCGCCGTGCGGTCCGTTGTTCAGATACGGGTGGTGAGTGCAGGCGATCTTCCAGGTGGCGGTCGACTCGGCGAGCGACCGGTCGAGCCAGGCCGCCTGCTCGGTCATGAATTGGCCGTCGGCCGCCCAGTACGGCGAGAACATCGGCGGCACGTAGGCTGCCAGCGGGTTGACGTCGAGTACGAAGAACTCGACCACCGGGTTGTGCTCCGGGATTCGCACCGAGTAATAGCGGCTCGGCATCCACCAGCGTGGGGAGTCGGCGTGGTACTCCACCTCGGCGTTGCCGCGCAACAGCCAGCCGCCGTCACCGGCGAGGACGGAACTGTTGTCATGGTTTCCGAGCACCATCAGCCACGGAAAATCCAGGCCGGCGTTCGGATGCTCGAACTTGTCGGCGAACTGCACATCGGCCGCGCTGTCGGGGCCGTGCTCGTAGATGTTGTCACCGAGGCCGAGCGCCACCGAAATCGGTTCGCGGTCGTGGAAAGCGCGCATCGCATCCGCGACCGCCCACTGGGTGCGGGTGCCGGTGCCCGCGTCCCCGGTTACCAGGACGCGTACCCGACGGCCGGTCGGGAAGGGAAACTTGACGGTTCCCTCCGCGACCGGCACCGCCTGCGCGGGCGTGCGGCCCACCAGCGTCGCCCCGGCCGCGAGGGTAGCCGCACCGGCCAGAAACTCGCGGCGTCCGACCATGTCCCGATCACTCACGCTTGCCTCCACAATCCTTCGCGCGCCCACCCGGCAGCCATCCTCGCCCACTGGGGAGTGGACGCTACCGGACCTTCGCACAACTCACCTTCCGGCGGTGAGCACCTCGAGAACCTGCTCGCCGTACTTCGCGAGTTTGTTCTCACCGACTCCGCCGACGCTGCCGAGATCGGCGAGGCTCGCGGGCTTGCGAGCCGCGATCTCACGCAAGGTCGCGTCGTGGAAGACGACATAGGCCGGAACGCCTTGCTCTTTTGCGGTTGCCGCACGCCACTCGCGCAGCTTCTCGAACATCGGCACGTCGACGGGCGCCAGATCGGCGGCCACGGATTTGCCGGCTTTCGCGGCGCGCACGGGTTTGGCCGCTCGCTCGGGTTCGCGACGCAGCGGCACTCGGCGCCCATCGAACAGCACCTCGCTGCTGGCCTCGGTCAGCGTCAGCACACCGTAGTCGCCGTGCACGGCGAGCAGGCCACCGGCGAGCAATTGCCGGACCACGCTGCGCCATTCCCCATCGCGCAGGTCGGTGCCGATGCCGAAGACCTTCAGTTCGTGATGGCCGTACTGCTGTACCTTCGGATTCTGTTTGCCCAGCAGGATGTCCACAATGTGACCCGCGCCGAAGCGCTGGCCGCGTTCGCGTTCGAGCCGCAGTACCGCCGACAGCAGCTTCTGCGCGGCCACGGTGCCATCCCAGGATTGCGGTGGGGTCAGGCACGTGTCGCAGTTACCGCACGGCAGGCCGGGCTGTCCGAAGTACGCCAACAGCTGGGTCCGGCGGCAGCTCACCGTCTCGCACAGCGCCAGCATCGCGTCCAGGTGCAGTTGGAGCTGGCGGCGATGCGCGGCGTCGCCCTCGGAGGAATCGATCAGTTTGCGCTGCTGCACCACGTCATTGAGGCCGTAGACCATCCATGCGGTGGAAGGCAGTCCGTCCCGGCCCGCGCGCCCGGTCTCCTGGTAGTACCCCTCAACGGATTTCGGCAGGTCCAGATGTGCGACGAAGCGCACGTCGGGCTTGTCGATCCCCATCCCGAAGGCGATGGTGGCCACGACCACCAAGCCGTCTTCGCGCAAGAACCGCGACTGGTTCGCCGCACGGGTGCCATTGTCCAGGCCCGCGTGATACGGCACGGCGGTGATGCCGTTCTCGCTGAGGAAGGCGGCCGTCTTGTCCACCGAGTTGCGGGAGAGGCAGTAGACGATGCCCGCGTCCCCGCTGTGTTCGGAGCGGATGAAGTCCAGCAGCTGGCGATCCGGCCGGTTCTTCGGCTCGATCCGGTACTGGATGTTGGGCCGATCGAAACTGGCGACGAAGCGTCGAGCCGAGCCTAGGTCGAGCCGTTGGATGATCTCGTCGCGCGTCTTCTCGGTGGCGGTGGCGGTCAGCGCGATCCGCGGCACGTCCGGCCACCGCTCGTGCAACACGGAAAGGCCGAGATAGTCGGGCCGGAAGTCGTGGCCCCACTGGGAGACGCAGTGTGCCTCATCGATGGCGAACAGCGCGACCTTGCCCTGGTCGAGCAGCCGCGCGGTCGATTCCAGGCGAAGCCGTTCCGGTGCCATGTACAGCAGATCGAGTTCACCCGCCACGAATTGCGCCTCCACCGCGCGGCGCTCGTCGGGGTACTGGCTCGAGTTCAGGAAGCCGGCACGCACGCCGAGCGCACTGAGCGCGTCCACTTGGTCCTGCATCAGCGCGATCAGCGGCGATACCACCACCCCGACGCCGGGGCGGACCAGGGCGGGCACTTGGTAGCAGAGCGACTTGCCGCCCCCGGTCGGCATGAGCACCAGCGCGTCGCCGCCGCCGACCACGTGCTCGACGATCTCGCGCTGGTCGCCGCGGAAACTGTCGTAGCCGAAGACTCGGCGCAGAACCTGTTGCGCTGCACTGGATTCAGCGCCTACACCGGGATCGTCGTCGAGCGCTAGAGCCGCGAAGTCATCGGGGGGAGTCACCCGGCCCATCCTACGAGCACCCTGCCGCGGCGAAACGACTACGCCCGGTCGCCCTCCGTACTCGACGGCGCAGTTCTCCACATGTGGATAGTCGGCTGCCGGCTGTCTGGCCACCAACCCGCTGACGTGCGGATTCGCCCCGTTGCGCGGGAATTCACCGATCTGCCCACAGCTGTCCGCGCTGTTAGGTTGACGCCCATGGCAGCAGCAAAAGGCAGCAACCGAGTTCGGCCGACGGTGCTCACCGTCGCCGTACTCGCGGGGATCGCCGCGGCCACGCCGTCGGCACACGCCGCGGCGTTTCCCGCCGCGTGCGGGGCCGGGTGGGAAACCACCACGGTTGTCGAAGGCGTCGGCAATCTGGAGAACCTCGACTCCGATGGCGCCGGTGGCTTCTACGTCACCGGAATCATGGACGGCTACCTCGCGCATGTCGACAGTACGGGGTGGATGGAAAAAGTGGTGACGGGATTGTCGCGGCCGGCGGGGGTTCGCGTCGCGGGACCGTACGTGTACTTCCTCACCGGTGACGGACTCAGCCAGGCGCCGGGCACACTACAGCGCTATGACACCGAGACCCGCACGGTGCAGATCCTGCTGACCGGGCTGAACGGTCCGAACGGGCTGCTGTTGCTGCCGGACGGCAGCTTCTTGTTCACCACCATCGGCCTCGGCGGCCCGAACGGGATCTCCCGATATCGGCCCGAGACGAGCGAGTACGAGCGAGATTGGGCGAGCCTGCCACCGTCCAACGGCATTGCGCTCGCCGCCGATGGCGAGTCGATCTACGTCGACACCATGACGCTGCAGATCTATCGCATCCCGCTGACCGATCCCGGCCACCACATCCTCGTCTCGGGCATCCCCGATCTGGTCGCGCTCCCTGACGATATGGCGGCCACGCGCGCCGGCGCCCTGTTCGTCGCCGACCACATCCTCGGCGCCGTCTACCAGGTGGACACCACCACCGGCGCGACCTGCGCCATCATCACCGGCCTGATCAAACCCGGGCCCGTGCGCAACCCACCGGACGGCGCCACCTCGGTCCGCATCGCGCCCGACGCAGCATCGTGGGCGCTCTTCGTCACCAGCATGGATGGCAGCCTGCGTCGCCTGCGCCCGCCGGCAGGAATTGATCTCACCCCCCGCCACGCCGGATGCGGCGGGATAGCACCGGGCATCGCTCCGACGCCGACTGGAGAATTGCCCCAGGCCGGACAACTCGGCAGCGTGCGGATACCGCTTCCAGCAATCGCCGTCCAATCCAAGGCGCGCCCGGCCATGACTATCCGCGCGCGAACGAACCCTATCGGCGCGGTACCGTCGATCCGGTCGGACGGTGCGGCTGGTGCCGCACTCACGTTCGATGGAGGAACGGTGCTGCTGGGAAGGAAAGATCGTGGTCGAATCGGCACCCATGGTGGCGGCCGGCGTCGAGGACGCCGAGGACATCGCGGGGCTGCGGAACCGGTTGGCGCGGTGGATGGTCGACAACGGCATCGGGCAATGGATTCCCGGGGAATATCCTGCCACGCGCGTCGCAGACGAAACCGCACGTGGTGAATGGTTCGTGTGGCGCGACAAGTCCGCGACGCTCGTTGGCGCGGTTCGCCTCGTCTGGCGGGATCCGGACTTCTGGGGCGCGGACGACGAGACCGAGGCGGGCTATATCCACGGCCTGATGGTCGGCCCGGAGCATCGTGGTCGCGACCTCGGGCCGCGCATCATCCAGTTCTGCGCCGACCACACCCTGGCCAGAGGCATCACCCGGCAACGCCTGGACACCGCCACCGACAACGCGGTTCTCCGAAAGTATTACGCCGTACAGGGTTTCATCGAAGTCCGGGAGACAACGTTGCCGCCGCCGTTCCGCGGCACAACCCACGTCGTGTTGATGGAGAAGTTCTTGGACTCTGCCTACGAGTGATGGATTTCGTTGTGATCCCGATCGCACCCGCAGGGCAGCCGACTCCCCGCGCATCCACCGTGCGTGGCAGGAGGCCGGTCAGCCCCGGAGGCGGTCCAGGACAAGGTCGTGGAGCAGGCCGTTGGTAGCGATGGCGTCGCCGCCGTGCGGACCAGATCGGCCATCGAGGGAGGTAAAGCGCCCACCTGCCTCGCGGACGAGGATGTCCAGCGCGGCCAGATCCCAGAGGGACACTTCGGGTTCGGTCGCGATGTCGACGGCGCCCTCGGCAACCAGGCAGTAATTGAGAAAATCGCCGTAACCGCGGACACGCCAGACATCGTCGGTCAGCGCGATGAACTCGTCGCGCAGGCCGCGCTCACGCCACCCGGACAGGCTGGAGAACGCCAAGCTGGCCGAACTCAACTCATCGACCGCGGAGACCGAGATCGCTGTGGCCGCCGACGATTCGAAGTTCGACCATGCTCCCGAGCCGGCGGCAGCCCACCAGCGCCGAACCAGCGCGGGCGCGCTCACCACACCGACGACCGGCTCGCCGTCCTCCAACAGTGCGATCAGCGTCGCCCAGATCGGTACCCGCCGCACGAAGTTCTTCGTGCCGTCGATCGGGTCGACGACCCACTGTCTTCCGCCGAACTCGGCGTCACCGCCGAACTCTTCACCGAGTACCGCGTCGTCCGGTCGTGTCTGCGACAGCACCTGCCGGATCGCCTCCTCCACGGCCAAGTCGGCATCCGATACCGGTGTCAGATCGGGCTTCGCGTCGACTTTCAGATCCAGCGCACCGAAGCGCGCCCGGGTGATGGCATCTGCCGTGTCGGCCAGTCGCAAGGCGAGTTCGAGATCGGAGGAGTACACAGCCACGCCCCGCACCCTATCGGTCCGATAGTTGCCGACGACGTTCACCGGCATCCGAGTACACGGAGCATCGTTCCCGACCCGAGTTCACCGATCCAGCGCCACGGCAGGTCGGACACCCCAGCGCAAGCGGGCCGACTTCGCGGCTGCGCGGGCCGAAGCCGACGAGGACCCGCCGTCGCGGTCCGATCACTCCGTTACTCCCGTCGAGATGCCGGACCACTATCGAGTGCACTGGGCCGCATTGCTCACGCCGCCGTGATAGTTGCACGCGCGGTGCTCAGCGCACTTGCCCACCACAGCAATTGGTCGAGCATCGCTGCTGCGGCCGCCGCAGGGTCGTCGGGTTCCCGCAGCCGACCTGCGGCGTCGAAAAGCAGGTAGTAGCGCGGGAACGAGACGTAGTTGCGGACGGTGTGCGCGTTGAGCTCGTTGAAGATCTGGCGCAGGTGCTCGATCGCGAGCAGGCCGCCACTGGCTCCGCTGTAGCCGACAAACCCGATCGCCTTGGCGTCCCACTGGGTGTAGTGCCAGTCGATGGCAGCCTTCAGCGCGGCGGGGACGCTGCGGTTGTAGTCGGGCGTGACGATCACGAAGGCGTCAGCCGCGGTGAGCCGTCTGGTGAGGTCGGTCATGCCGGCCGGGCGCGGCGGATCCGGGTCGAGCGCTGGGGACACGGCAGGCAGTTCGAGCGGCAGGTGCGCCTCGGCCAAATCGATGACATCGACCTCGAACGCGCCGTGCTGCCGGGCCTGCTCGGCGAACCACGAGGCCACGACAGGTCCGAAGCGTCCGTCCCGGACACTGCCGATGATCACCGCGAGCTTCGGTACGGCGTTGGACATGCTGTTCCTCCTCGGTTCACAGGACGACCCGACCGGGCCGCGGGTCTCACTCTGCCGCCCGGCACGCAGGCCAGGGAGGCCGCCGCAAGAGTGGTAGTGACAGGGACACCCTCCGGCGGTTCCTCCTTGTTACGTTCGGAAGGTGAGTGACAACGAGCTGGGCCTGTTCCTGCGTACCCGCCGCGAAACGGTGACGCCTGCCCAGGTCGGCCTGCCCACCGGGCCGCGCCGCCGCACCCCCGGGCTGCGTCGGGCCGAACTGGCGACGCTGGCCGGGGTGAGTGTCGAGTACGTCACGCGCCTCGAACAGGGCCGCGACCGGCGTCCCTCGCCACAGGTGCTTTCCGCGTTGGCGAATGCGCTGCGGCTGACCCCCGCCGAACGCGTCCACCTCCATCGCCTGAGCAAGGCCTCGGATCCCGGGTTCAACTGCTTGGGTGGTGCGCAGCCGCAGCGCCACGTGCGGCCCTCCATCCGAGCGATCCTGGACCGGCTCGAGCCGGCGCCCGCCGTGGTCGTGAACCGCCTCACCGAGGTGCTCGCCCACACTGACGGCTATCGCAGACTGATGGCGCCGACCGGCCTGTTCGCCGGCGGCGATTCGGCGGCGAACCTCACCCGTTTCGTTTTCACCGACGTCGGAATCCGCGCCCTGTACCCGGACTGGGAGCATGTCGCCGACGAGATGGTCGCCACACTGAAACAAGGCCCGTTCCGCGGCGACCCGCATATCGCCGCCCTGGCCGACGAACTCACTGTCACCGCCGGCCCCGCGTTCGCTGATCGTGTCGATACTGTCCCCAGCCTGGCTCCCGCCACCGGTATCACCCGGCTCGCACACCCCGAGGCCGGTCCACTCCGTTTGACTTACGAGGTCCTCGATCTCTCCGCCGACGACGACCAGCGCCTGATCGTCCATCTCCCGGCCGACGATGCCACTGCCGCCGCACTCGACAGCCTGACGGGCCGCCGCCCCGGAGCATTGCGCGCGGTCTCCGGCTGACCCCACGAGCTTCGCTCGACCGCCTCGATTGCGGTCGCCGATCAACACGACCCGACGACCTTTCCACCACACGATGGTGGTGGGGCGGGGGGCCGTCGGCCTCAGTCGGCGCACGGCTCTGCTCAACCAGCTGTCGCCCGCGCCACCCGAGGCAATCCACTTTCCGACGAACTGCTGCAGGCCGCGCGCGTAGCTCTCCTCGAGACCGGGACCAGCACCGGGCAGCCCGAACCGCAGCAGCGCACGGACAGTTCGGGTGGCGAGCCGAAGCGTCGGGCGTGACAGGGGGCTGCGGCCTTCCCGCCGCTGCCCCACAACTTCTGAACACCAACTGCGCCAACTACAGTCACCGTTCAGAATGGGAGCCGTAAGAGGTTCATCGCATCGCATCCGCGTGGTGTCGGGGCCAGGCCGATCGCGCGCCGCCGATGCGGTGGCACGAACCGATCGTCCGCGCCACCGCATCCCCACTCCGACCGCGCCGATCACACCGCGCGCACTCGTGTGTTGCGGTCTCAGTGAGGCAGCTAGGCTTGGCGATCGTGCATCCTGACGTTTCCGCTGATCTCGCCGAACTCGACGCCACCCTGAAAACGGTCGAATCGGTTCTCGACATCGAGGAGCTGCGCCGTCGCATCGACGAGCTCGAGCATCAGGCGGCCGACCCCGACCTGTGGAACGACCAGGACCATGCCCAGCAGGTGACCAGCGAGTTGTCCCACGCCCAGGGCGAGCTGCGCCGGGTCGAGGAACTGCGCCAGCGGCTCGACGACCTGCCGGTGCTCTACGAACTGGCCGAGGAGGAAGAAGGCGAGGGCAGGGTCGCCGCGCTCGCCGACGCCGACGCCGAACGCGCCGCGCTGCACGGTGATGTGGAGGCGATGGAGGTTCGCACGCTGCTGTCGGGCGAGTACGACAAGCGCGATGCGCTGGTCAACATCCGCTCCGGCGCGGGCGGCGTGGACGCCGCCGACTGGGCCGAGATGCTGATGCGCATGTATATCCGGTGGGCCGACCGGCACAAGTACTCGGTCGAGGTGTACGACACCTCGTACGCCGAAGAGGCGGGCATCAAGAGCACCACATTCGCGGTGAAAACACCGTATGCCTACGGCACCCTCTCGGTCGAGATGGGCACGCACCGCCTGGTGCGGATCAGCCCGTTCGACAACCAGGGGCGCCGCCAGACTTCTTTCGCCGAGGTCGAGGTGTTGCCCGTGGTCGAGACCACCGACCACATCGAGGTGCCCGAAACCGAGATCCGCGTAGATGTGTACCGCTCGTCGGGTCCGGGCGGGCAGAGTGTCAACACCACCGACTCCGCGGTCCGCATCACCCACCTGCCGACCGGCATCGTGGTCACCTGCCAGAACGAGAAGTCCCAGCTGCAGAACAAGATCTCGGCCATGCGGGTGCTGCAGGCCAAACTGCTGGAGCGCAAGCGGCAGCAGGAGCGCGCCGAGATGGACGCGCTGAAGACGAACGAGGGCGCGTCCTGGGGCAACCAGATGCGCTCCTATGTGCTGCACCCGTATCAGATGGTCAAGGACCTGCGGACGAATTTCGAGGTCAACAACCCGTCGTCGGTACTCGACGGTGACATCGACGGGTTCATCGAGTCCGGCATCCGTTGGCGAATGCGAGAGCAGGCGAGCTAGATGAATGTCGTGGGAATCCAGGCGGTCGCCTCGACCGACTTCACCACGTGGCTGCGCGGCGCCGGCCTGGAGATCGTGCTGTTGGTTCTCGGAGCAGTACTGTTCGCCCGGTTCGCCACGTTCGTCCGCGACCACATCACGCGCAAGATCGATGCTCAGTTCCGCAGCAGCGACGCGCTGGTGCGGACCGAGGCGGCCAAGCACCGGCACGCCTTGGCCCAGGTGATCACCTGGGTGGTGCTGACCATCGCCTACGTGTTGATCACCATGGAGGTGCTGCGGCGGCTCGGTTTCGCGGTGACCGGATTGGTCGCGCCCGCCGCCGTGCTCGGCGCCGCGCTCGGTTTCGGTGCGCAGCGCATCGTGCAGGACATTCTCGCCGGGTTCTTCCTGATCGCCGAACGGCAGTACGGTTTCGGCGATGTGGTCCGCATCGCGGTCACCGGATCCGCGGAGCACGCCGAGGGTACGGTCGAGGACGTCACGCTGCGGATCACGACCTTGCGCAACGCGGACGGTGAGGTGATCACCGTCCCCAATGGTCAGATCGTGAAAGTCACCAACCTGTCCAAGGATTGGGCCCGCGCGGCGATCGACGTACCGGTGGCCGCCAGCGCTGATATCACCAGGGTCAACGAGATCCTGCACGAGGTCGGCACCAAGGCGTACGAAGACGCTCGCCTGAAGCCGCTACTGCTCGACGAGCCGACCGTCATGGGTGTAGAAGACCTCACCGTTGATCAAATGAACATCCGGATGGTTGCCCGCACGTTGCCAGGCAAACAATTCGACGTCGGACGTGAACTGCGGGTGCGGGTAGCCGCGGCGTTGCGCCGGGAGGGAATCAGTGAGACCACGTAGATCCACGGCGATCCTGATGGCAACCTGGGTCGCCACGTTCGTGCTGTACGTCTTCATCAGACCGGATGAGGTTGCCACCACGCCCACGCCGGTGAACACCATTCCCGCGGCGGTGATTACGGAGTCACCGAGCCATTGAGCCGTGCGGGACGTGCTGTCACCACCACGTCCCCCGTGCTCGACATCAGCGGAAACGCGGGTCGGCTGGCTACACTGGCTCCCCGTGATCACCATGCGGAACGTCACCAAGTCCTACAAGACCTCGACGCGACCCGCGCTGGACAACATCACCGTCGATGTGGGTAAGGGCGAGTTCGTCTTCATCATCGGACCGTCCGGCTCGGGCAAGTCGACCTTCATGCGGCTACTGCTCAAAGAGGAATCTCCCACGGCGGGCGAGATCCAGGTCTCCGACTTCCGGGTCGACCGGCTGCCCAACCGGAGGGTGCCCAAACTGCGCCAGCGGATCGGATGTGTCTTCCAGGACTTCCGGCTGCTGCAGCAGAAGACGGTCTACCAGAATGTCGCGTTCGCGCTGGAGGTGATCGGCAAGCGGCGTCAGTTCATCGACCGCACCGTCCCGGAGGTGCTCGACATGGTGGGCCTCGGCGGCAAGGCGGATCGGCTCCCGACCGAGCTGTCCGGCGGCGAACAGCAGCGGGTGGCGATCGCGCGGGCCTTCGTGAACCGACCGCTGGTGCTGCTGGCCGACGAGCCGACCGGCAATCTCGACCCGGATACCAGCGCCGACATCATGATGCTGCTGGAACGGATCAACCGCATCGGCACCACGGTGCTGATGGCGACCCACGACAACCACATCGTCGATGCGATGCGCAGACGGGTGGTCGAGCTCGACCACGGACGTCTGGTGCGCGACGAGGCGACCGGCGTCTACGGGGTGGGCCGATAATGCGCGCGAGTTTCCTGTTCGGCGAGGTCTTCGAAGGCTTGCGCCGCAACGTCACGATGACCATCGCGATGATCCTGACCACCGCGGTCTCCCTCACCATGCTCGGTGGCGGCCTGCTCGCGGTGCGGATCGCGGATAAGACCGAGCAATACTTCCTCGACAGGCTCGAGGTACGGCTGTATCTCACCGAGGATGTCTCGGCCAACGACCCGGACTGTTCGCAGGACCCGTGCCGATCGCTGACGGCCGATCTGAAGGCGACCAGCGGCGTGGAATCGGTCCAGTTCCTCAATCGCGACGACGCGATCCGCGAGGCCAGGGACAAGACTTTCAAAGACCAGCCCGAGCTGGCCAAATACGTCAGTGAAACGCCGCTGCCCGCATCGCTGCGGGTGAAGATGACGAATGCCGAGCTGTATCCGACGATCTACGAGAATTTCTACGACCGGCCCGGCGTCGGCATGGTCCGCAATGACAAGGACATCGTGGACCGGCTGGTCAGCCTGTTCGACGGATTGCGCAACGCCGCGTTCGGCCTTGCCGTGCTGCAAGCGCTCGCGGCGCTGCTGCTGATCGCGAACATGGTGCAGATCGCCGCATTCACCAGGCGTACCGAGGTCGGCATCATGCGGCTGGTCGGCGCGACCCGCTGGTATACCCAGTTACCGTTCCTGCTCGAGGCGGTGGTCGCCGCGCTGGCCGGCTCGGCGGTCGCGATGATCGGCCTGCTCGTCGCGCGCCCGCTGGTGATCGACCGCGCGCTGGGCGACCTGTTCGCCAGCAAGGTGTTCCCCCGCATCACCGGCGACGATATCGCGATGACCGCGCTGGTCATCGCACCCGTCGGTATCGGGTTCGCGGCGCTCACCGCCTACGCGACACTGCGCTACTACGTCCGCGAGTGAGCGTTCGCCCGACGTGACGTCCGGCGAGTGCACGCGCCCTCGCCGGACGCGTACCTCGAGCGCGTGCGCTCGTTTCCGACACCCGAAAGCTCGGCACACGGCGTTTCCGGGCGACAGACAACCCACGCCACATGCGCCGGCAGGTGTCCGGCTCGAGGTCGGTCTGCCGCAGAGGTTGTCTCTCGACGCCTACCAGCCTCCGTCCACCGGACGTGCTCCCGAGATGCCTTACCGGGCACCTGGTCGCGGCCGCGGCCCCGACCGAGGGCACGGCCTGTAGAACTGTTCGAACCCCTTGATTAGGGCCTGGATTACCCCCTGGATTAGCTCAGGGTAAGGGTCCAGGGTCTAATCCACCCCGAAATGTGAGCGAGAGCTGGGATTTTCCGTCCTGCCCCGTCCCCTTCGTACGCAAGCTACCGATCTCCAGACCACCCTCACTCTGCGTACCTTGTGTGAACTCGGTAGATGAGCTAAACGCGATGGTCGATGAGTGGGACGCGACCGATGACGCCCGGCGGATCGGTGCCCGAGCCCGGACCATCGGCGAGCATTTTGAGGCCGAGAAACCGCTGCTCAAACGGCTTCCACAGGAAGAGTTCGAGACCGGGCTGTGGTTCACCCCGCGTGTTGACAGGTACTCGCTGGTCACGGTACGCCCCAACCGCTACAGCGTCCCGGTCCGGTTGATCGGCCGTCAACTGCGAGTGCTGCTGCACGCGTCCATGCTGGTCGTCTACGAGGGCCGGACCGAGGTCGCCCGGCACGAGCGGATCGCGGGCAAGGCGCAGACACGCATGGACCTCGATCACTATCTGGAAGGGTTGATGCGCAAGCCGGGAGCGCTGGCCGGGGCGACGGCCGAGTTGATCTGCTCTGCATCGATGAACTGGGGTATATGGCGCTGGACCGCCGCGGCGCCGAGCTGCTGTTCCAGGTTCTGACGGAGAGGGAGGAGAAGAACAGCGTCGCAATAGCGTCCAACGAGTCGTTCGGGGGCTGGACGAAAACCTTCACCGATCCTCGTCTGTGCTCGGCCATTGTCGATCGATTGACCTTCGGCGGGCAAATCATCGAGACCGACACCCAAAGCTACCGCCTGGCCCGCACCGCGCAAGCCACCAGACAGACCACCCCGGCCGAGCGACACAGTGCACCGCCGACGCCCGAACTCCAGCCCTGACCGCCCACCGAAACCCCCAGGGTGACGCCGAAATTCGTCTGGAATTACCTGGTCACAACGTGATTCGGGAGTCTCCCGACATCTCGGGGATTCAAGATGAGAAAGCTCCCACTCCTGAGAAGAACCACCTCATCGGCTTGTGAGCTACCGTCGCGCGATGGGGACGGAAACGGCGGCTCGCCTCACCCACGAACTGGTCACCTTGGAACAACCGAGGCAAGTGATACACGCCGCTGGCCGCTGGCTTGCTCTGAACCTTGCCGATTGCGGCTTCGATACTTGGCTGAAATCGTCGACATCGCTACAACGACGAGCGGGGACACGCGTCGAGCAGATTTCGATTCAACCGTCCAAATTCAACCGGACGGGCGAGTACATCGGCACCTCGAACATCACGTTGTTGGTATACGACAATGGACTTCGGCATACCGATGTCAACCTGCTCAGACCCAACCACATCGCGACCGATAATCGTTGGATCTGCAGAACGACCTTCGCCGGGGCGCTCGACTACGGTCGACATTACGAGATCAACCTGACCACACCCCAGCAACGGATCAGCCAGCTCGAGGATTTCGCAAGGAAGGTCCACGAGGTTGCCGTTCCTTGGTTCGCCTATACACGAGATCCCCGGAACGTCGGCGATCTTCCAGACGGCTTCCTCGATAGTTGTCTGCCAGACATCGTCGACTGGCTACTGGGAGTCGACGCTCAGCAAGCAGCGCGAACCCTAATTGGACGTTGGTTGGCGCTCGACACAGTGCGCGACCATCGACCACCGCATCTACGCCCACCAGCGTGGCGAACCACTGCCTTCGAGAAAGGCCAGGATATCGCTGCCGCGGGGGGCTATCCGTCAACTGACCAGGAGTGGCTCGGATGGGTCGCATACCAGTGGCTTGGCATGCCAAGCCTGTTGGACCCCATGTGATTCGGGCCTGGACTTGCGGCTGCTGGGCGGGTACCGGACGGTTCGCCGAGCAAGCCTGCGCGCTGTGCTGCGGTTGTCGAGGCACGCATTTCACTCGTCGGCTCGGAGGTCCCGATGATCATCGATTCGCTCGTTGCCGCGTTCAGCGCGCTGCCTGGCACCCGGGTGGGAGCGGGACCCCGCCACCCGGTGACGCCCAATCTCACCTTGGCACCCCGGGTGATGGCGTTCTTCGACTCCTACCCCGGGCTGTCTCGCGACTCTGGTTATGTGGAGTTCCTTTGGAAGTACGCAGGACTGCAGCGCACTGACGAGAAGGACAACGAGCTCTTCTACATCTACGGGTTCGGACCCGACATCGTGGACTTCGACCCGGACGTCGTGGACGTCCGGGATCTCTACGGTCCCGACGTCGACGACAAGGGCTTTTTCCACTTCGCCGATGCTGTGGTGCATGCCGATACCGCCCACAGCCTCGGCACCTACCAGCACGGCTTCGGGTTTAGCCTCAGCAGCGACCGGGAGCCGGGTGTCTACGTGTTCCAGTCGACGTCCACCGCGCCTGCGGAGAAGTCGCTCGTTACATACGCGGAGCAATGGATCAGGCAGGCCGACGACTTCACCACGTTCCTCACTGACGCCGTCGAGCGGGGCGGTGTCTGGCCGCGACCGCAGATTCTCTGACACCACGACCCACCTGCGCCGGCGCTAGACAGCCGAGACGCTTCGCAGTGATGCTCAAATTCGCCTGTACGGACCACCGTTCGATGCCACCGAGTGACGGCCCAATTTCGCCTGCAACCGTTGCCCCGATTCACCTGTCTAGCCAGCCGTCGGATCTCAGGCATCTGCACCACTACCCCGTTCGTCTCTCTTTGTCCTTTCCTTTGGGTTCGCTGATACTCGGTTGCGCGTCGACGGCTTCGGCGAGGTAGCGGTACAGGGTGGCCCGCGATACCCCGAATGCTTCGGCGACTTGCTCGACGGGCTGGTCCTCGCGCAGTGCGGCCCGCACCATGGCGAGCTGGGCGGGGCTGAGCTTGCGGGGCCGGCCGGGTTGTTTGCCCTGGGCGGCAGCGACCTCCCGGGCATGAGCGGCGCGCTCGCGCATGAACACCCGCTCCATGTGCGCGAACAACGCCAGCATCGCCACGGAGAGTTCGGCCATGCCTGAGGTGTCGGTGGTGTCGATCGGCAACGGATCGCGCAAGGTCTTCACCCCGACCCCACGTTCGGTGAGGTCGTGGATGACGTTGAGGCACTCGCGCAGGTTGCGGCCGAGCCGGTCGAGGTTGGTCGCGACGATGGTGTCACCTGGCCGGGCGTAGCGCAGCAGCTCGGTGAACTGCGGGCGGTCGATCGTGGTGCCGGTCTTCTTGTCGGCGTAGATCCGTTCCTCCGGTATCCCGTGCTCGCCCAACGCGACGAGTTGACGTTCGAGGTCCTGGTGGGTGGTGGAGACGCGGGCGTAGCCGAGGTCCATCTACATGCCTTTCCGCCCGGTGCCGCCGAGCAGTGTCGTAGCCCCGGTTGAGTTGGCGGCTGATGGTGATTCCGCGTGCTGGCTGTCCGGGGCGTTGTCCGGGGAACGGCCATGTGGAGGTGCCCGTTTCGCCGAGGACGGCGGCGCTGCGCCGGGTGGCGATCAGATCGGTGACCAGTTCCGCGAGGGGTGGGGGCAGGGTCAGCGGGGTGGCGGCGAGCCGGAGCTGGACGGTGTCGCCGTCGACGAGGATGTCGTCGGTGGTGAGGCGGCTGATGGCGGTCGGGGTTTGGGCGTAGAACAGCGTGAGCAGACCGGCGACCCGGGTGGAGGTGTCGATGCCGGTGCCGTCGAGAAGATGGTGGATGTGTTGCCAGCGCTGTTCGTGGTCGAGTGGTCGCGTCGGCCCGGTCCAGCGGACTGCGCGCATGTGCAGGTGCGGGTTGATGCTGTGTCTGCTGACCCAGCGCACGAAGTGGCCGAGGTACTGACGATTGCTCGCGGCTGGGAGCGCGAGCCATCGTTCGAGATCACTCTGTCGGCAGGTTGTCGGGGTGAGGTTGTTCTCGCGCAGCCAGTCCAGGAAGACGGTCGCCGCGGTGACCTGATACTTGATCGTCTTGGCCTGGTTGTCGGTGGTGGTGCCGCCGGTCCGCTGGCGGTGCCGGCGAAGCAGGTGCCAGACGGCGTAACGGTGCAGCAGTTCCTTGTCGGTGGCGCTGGTGCGGGCGGCCAGTTGTTCATCGATCCAGCGTTGAAGACGGATCAGGTGTTCGTCGCGGGCGGGCAGGGCACCGGTGTTGACCAGGATCGCGCGCAGTTGCTCGAGCGTCTGGCCGTGAGGCTGTTCGTCGAGCGTGGTGTGGTCCAGCGATCGAGGTCCGGATGCCATGTCGGCCAAAAGGCTGCTGGCGGTGCTGTTTTCGGCGAGCCAGCGCAGGCCGGTGCGAGGCCGAGAGGTGGTGGCGAAGTTGCGGTGCAGGGCCTGCAGTTCCGGACGGATGGACCCGGTTCCGTCATCGAGCAGCAACCGCATCCGCCGATCGAGCGTGCAGCGTCGGCATGGCCTTGGTGAGAGTTGTCCGTGTTCACCGCAGCCGGGGCAGGCATGCCATCGGGAAAGGTCTGGTTGGGCGCAGGTGGCGCAGAGCGGCTTGTGGCGGGTTCCGCCTCGGATCTGTTTCATGACCCCGCACTTCGTGCAGGTCGCCCAGACCTGCAGGCAGGAGCGACACGACGGCAGGCCCGTGGCCTTGGAGACCGTGCAGAACATCGTCCGTCCGCAGATGCTGCAGGTCCGCGTCGATCGTGCGCGGTGTTCTCCGTGGTTGCGGCAGGTATTTGTCAACGGAACGCCATTTCACGTTCCGCCGACAGCCGCTGGGGCCGACGCTCTCCTTACTCTGAAGTAAGATAGTATTACTCAAGAGTAAGGTAGCTGGCCTGCAGACCGCACTCGCCCATCCGAGAGAACAGGTGATGATGAGCACTCGAGACAGCGCAACGAAGCGACGTCCGGACACGTCCGCGGTCGGCCTGAACCAACCCAGGCGGGATTGGATGGGCGCGGCGATGCGGGTCATGACGACCCTGACCGGGTCGGACCTCGCCCAGAAGTACAACCTGCGTAAACCGATCGAGCGCGTCACCTACGAGGGCACCAAGACCGGCTTCCGCGCGATCGGCGCCGCCACCCGTGCCTTCGCCAAGGTCGCCGGCACCGGCGCTCCCCAGCGCCTCGCGGCCAACGAGTCGAAAGGCAAAGACTCCTTCGACCTGACCCCGACCGACGACCAGCAGATGATCGTCGAGACGGTCCGGGAATTCGCCGCCGAGATCGTGCGTCCGGCAGCCTATGACGCCGACCGCGCCGCCGCGACGCCGCGCGAGTTGCTCGAGCGGGCCGCCGAACTCGGCATCACACTGATCAACGTTCCCGAGGAACTCGACGGCGCGGCCGCCGAGCGCGGCGCGGTCACCAACGTGCTGGTCGCCGAAGCGCTGGCGCAGGGTGACATGGGCCTGGCACTGCCCATCCTGGCGCCGAGCGGCGTCGCGGTCGCGCTGTCGCAGTGGGGCACCGCCGCGCAGCAGAAGACCTATCTACCAGCCTTCACCAGCACGAACGTGCCACAGGCCGCGGTCGTGATCAGCGAGCCACGGGCACTGTTCGATCCGTTCGCCCTGCAGACCAAGGCGGTGCGCGCACCGAGCGGCTACCGCATCTCGGGCGTGAAGAGCCTGGTGCCCGCAGCGGCCGATGCCGAGCTGTTCTTGGTCGGCGCCGAACTCGACGGCCGTCCCGCGCTGTTCGTCATCGAGTCGGACACCGCAGGCCTGGTGGTGGAGGCCGACCCGAGCATGGGTCTGCGTGGCGCGGGTCTCGGTCGCCTGATCCTGGACAACGTCGCGGTCGGCGCCGACGCCATCCTCGGTGACGGGGACGGCAGATCCCGCGCCGAGGACTACGCCGACGCGGTACGACTGGCCCGTCTCGGCTGGGCCGCGCTCGCCGCGGGTACCGGACGAGCTGTGCTGGACTACGTCATTCCGTATGTGAACGAGCGGGAGGCGTTCGGCGAGCCGATCTCGCATCGCCAGGCAGTCGCCTTCACCGTTGCCAATATCGCGATCGAACTCGACGGTATGCGCTTGGTGACCCTCCGTGGGGCCTCTCGTGCGGAGCAGGGCCTGTCCTTCGGCCGCGAGGCGGCACTGGCCAGAAAGCTCGCGACCGACAAGGGGATGCAGATCGGCCTCGATGGCGTCCAACTGCTCGGCGGGCACGGCTTCACCAAGGAACACCCGGTCGAGCGCTGGTACCGCGACCTGCGGGCCATCGGCGTCGCCGAAGGCGTCGTGCTCATCTAACCGGCTCGTTCCGTTTTCCAGGAGACCTCACCATGATCAACCTCGAACTCCCTAAGAAGCTGCGGGCCAGCGCCAACCAGGCGCACCAGGTCGCGCAGGAGATTTTCCGCCCGATCTCGCGCAAGTACGACCTCGCCGAGCACGACTACCCGGTCGAGCTGGACACCATGGCCGCCATGGTGGAGGGCCTCGCCGACTCCGGCACCCAGAAGATCGGCGGCGCCGCGGGTGGCCGTGCCGACGACATCGAGACCGACGGCCACGCGACCGAGCTGCTCGGAAACAGCAACGGCGGCAACATGTCCGCACTGTTGAACGCGCTGGAAACCTCGTGGGGCGACGTCGGCCTGATGCTGTCGATTCCCTACCAGGGGCTGGGCAACGCGGCGATTGCCGCCGTCGCCACCGACGAGCAGCTGAAGCGCTTCGGCAAGGTGTGGGCGTCGATGGCTATCACCGAGCCCGCGTTCGGCTCCGACTCCGCCGCCGTCTCCACTACCGCAGTGCTCGACGGCGACGAGTGGGTACTCAACGGCGAGAAGATCTTCGTGACCGCGGGTCAGCGCTCCACCCACATCGTGGTGTGGGCGACGCTCGACAAAAGCCTCGGCCGAGCGGCGATCAAGTCCTTCGTCGTACCCCGGGACGCTCCCGGCCTGTCGGTGGCGCGGCTCGAGCACAAACTCGGCATCAAGGCCTCCGACACCGCCGTTCTGCTGCTGCAGGACTGCCGGATTCCGAAGGACAACATCCTCGGTAACCCGGAAGTCAACGTGGAGAAGGGCTTCGCGGGGGTCATGCAGACCTTCGACAACACCCGTCCCCTCGTCGCGGCGATGGCGGTCGGTGTCGCCCGCGCCGCCCTCGAGGAACTGCGCGCCATCCTGACCGGCGCGGGAGTCGAGATCTCCTATGACATCCCGGCCAACAATCAGCCCGCCGCCGCTGCCGAATTCCTGCGTATGGAGGCCGATTACGAGTCCGCTTACCTGCTCGCCTTGCGTGCGGCATGGATGGCCGACAACAAGAAACCGAACTCGCTCGAGGCGTCCATGTCCAAGGCGAAAGCGGGCCGCGCCGGCACCGACATCACACTGAAGGCGGTCGAACTGGCCGGCGCCATCGGCTACTCGGAGCGCACCCTACTGGAGAAGTGGGGCCGCGACTCCAAGATCCTCGACATCTTCGAAGGCACCCAGCAGATCCAGCAGTTGATCGTGGCGCGACGAGTGCTCGGGAAGACCAGTGCCGAGCTGAAATAGTCTGGTAGACAACGGGCCCGATGCACATCCGGTGCCGGATTCGCACCGGGTTTATGACGTCGAGCGAGAACTTTCCGCCGGCGACAGCCAGCAACCATATTCTGTCGCCGGCGGCTTCGCACCGAACAGCGTGCGGCCCGAACCTTCAGAGCACCACCATATTTGGCGATAGTGCGACTCTGGACCACGGGCCGAACGCTCCGTAGCCTTCGCACCCATGTGGATCATCGTCGTCATCGCCGTGCTGAGTTGCTTTGCGATTGCCGCAGGCTTCGCCTGGGGGCTTCCTGGCGACTGAGGGTTCTTCTCCCGCGGATCCTGCCGCGAATCCGCACCTTCCCGTCCTGGATGACCCCACCGATACGTCGGTGCGCGGGGCGACACGATGACGAAAATCGGCGATCAGCCTGGACAGGGGCGGCCCGAACGGGCACCGTATCGCCCTAGGTCGCTGGATGACTGATTCAGCGGACGAATTCCGCCAGAGCTGTACCAGACACTTCGAGGAGAACTGGTTATGCCACGACTGAGTTTGACGCGTCGCCTCGCTATCGCTTTCGCCGCTTCGGCGGTGCTCACCGCGATGTTCGCCGGAAATGTCGACGCGGACCCCGGCACGGTGGATTGGGGGATCGCCGTGCAGAAGTTGCGATCGGCCGCGGCCGGGAACCCCGCGGCGGAGCAGGCGATGGACCAGCTGAGCGCCAGCGGACCGATCGCGGGGGCCCGGGAATTGGCTCTGCCCGCTCAGCCGTTCCAGTTTCCAGCGCAGTCGGATATCGGGCGCGCCGGCTCGCCCGGCGTGTACGGGTCCGGCATCGCCCTCGGCCTGGACGGATTCCAGTTCGGGTTCTTCGGCGGGCCGGGCACGATCTCACCGAATCAGACCGGCGCCAAACTCGAGGCGCTGTGGATCAACCTGTCCAACGGACGCAGTGGCACCGCGGTGCTCACCGAGCACAACGACGTTCCGGCGGACACCACCATCCGCACGCGTCCGGTGGACACCGGCGCGGGCATGATCGTCGCCGCGGTCTACGGAACGCTGTGGCATCGTTGGCCGGTTGCTGTCAGCGACGCCAACCCGGACGGCTACGCCTACAAGCTGGCCACGATCTCGGTTCCGTCGTTCGGGACCGTGTACAACTGACCGATCGACAGCTGACCGATGCTCCGGCCTCGACCGTCCGGGCCGGAGCGTGGTCGGCTTGTCGGGGATTCCGTAGTTCCGTAGCTTGTGGATCGTGAGTCTGGAAGAGCGGGTTGCCGCGTTGGAGCGGCGACTCAGCGCCTTGGAGGGTGCGCGGCAGCCGGAGACCGGAACGGCGGATACCGACCGTTGGGCGGTGGCCCGCCTGCAGGAAGAGTTCGCGAACGCCGATGAGCCCGACGGCGGTGTTGTCTTCGCCGGATCGGTGCGGCTGCCGAACGATCAACGGCGCGACTGGCAGGCCGGGTTCACCACTGGAGACCTCATCGAGGACGACTGGGCCGAGACCGCCGAATGCCTTGCCGCCTTGGGCAGTCCGGTGCGGCTGCGCCTGCTGCGCGAGATCATGGGTGGGCGAAGGACCGCCGCCGAACTCGCCGAGGTGGATGGCGTCGGCACGTCCGGACAGATCTACCACCACCTGCGCCAACTGGCCGCGGTGGGTTGGCTGCACACCGCGGGCCGTGGGCGCTTCGAGGTGCCCGAAACCAGGGTGGTTCCGCTGCTCGTCGCGCTGGCCAGCGCCCGTCGCTGACCCGGATCCCGTTCAGTCGGAGAGATGTCTGGTGGAGCACACCGTTACCCGCCCGTCCGCAGCAGATCCAGCAGAAGTAAGCCCTATTTGTCCGATTTTCCAGTGACCTGTCACACTCCGCACTGCTACGGTGAGTAGTCGACATCCCTACCAGTCCGCTAGGTCGAGCACCAGCGCGAGGGTTTGGAGGTTTCCGGCATGAACGTCGCACACACGCTGGAGGCGCTGAAGGCGCTAGGAGTCCTGCGAGCCCGCGGAATCAGCAATTTCCGTAAACCACTGGAGTTGCTGCGAACAATCAAGGAATCGCGAACCTTGGGCCCAGCGGCAGGGCTGATCCGGCACTCCGCGCGGGTGCGGCCGCACGCTCCGGGCATCGTCGACGAGGCAGGCACGTTGACCTACCTGGAACTGGACCAACAGTCGACCGCAATCGCCCGCGGGCTCCTGACTGCGGGAATAACCCCCGGCATGGTAATCGGCGTGCTGGCACGCGACCACCGCGGGCTGATCTTGTCCATGGCGGCCGCAGGCAAGCTCGGCGTGCGGATGGCACTGATGAACACCGGGTTCGCCCCAGCGCAGTTCGCTGAGGTGTGCGAGCGTGAGAAGGTCAAGGCGGTGCTACACGACAGTGAGTTCCTCGGCCTACTCCACGCGCTGCCCGCGGACCTGCCGCGGTTCCTCACTTGGCTCGACGAGGGCACCGAACTACCCCTGGGCGCGCGCACACTGGCCGACCTGGTCGCCGCGAACTCGGCCGAACCGCTTCCTACGCCGAACGCGCCCGGTGGCTTCGTCATCCTGACCAGCGGCACCACCGGTTTGCCCAAGGGCGCTCAGCGCAACAAGATCTCCCCACTGTCCACCGCACAGATGGTCGATCGAATCCCGTTCCCGCAGGGCGGTACCCAGGTGATCGTGTCGCCGCTGTTCCACAGCACCGGCCTGGCCGCCTGGCTGGTCGGCGCGGCCCTCGCCAACAAGGTGGTGGTGCGCCGCCGCTTCGACGCCGAGGCGACACTGAAGATGGTCGCCGACAACAGGGCCGACATGCTGGTGGCGGTGCCGACCATGCTGCACCGGATGGTCGAACTCGATCCGGCGATTCGCGCGAAGTACGACACGTCGTCGCTGAAGGTGATCCTGCTCGCTGGGTCGGCACTGTCCCCTGAACTCACGATCCGGGCAACCGAGATGTTCGGGCCCGTGCTCTACAACCTCTACGGTTCGACCGAATGCGCGGTCGCGGCGGTGGCCGAACCGGAGGATCTGGCGCTGACGCCCGGGACCGTCGGTCGGCCGCCGATCACCTGCGAGGTGCGGCTCTACGACGACAACGACAGGCGGATCCGCGCGATCAACACGACCGCGCGCATCTTCGTCCGCAGCGGCGCGCCGTTCGAGGGCTACACCGACGGCAGGCACAAGCCGATCATCGACGGCTACATGTCCAGTGGCGACGTCGGTCACTTCGATGAGCACGGCCTGCTCATGATCGATGGCCGCGACGACGACATGATCGTCTCGGGCGGGGAGAACGTCTTCCCGCAGGAGGTGGAGAACCTGCTGTTGCGGCGCCCCGACATCTTCGACGTCGCGGTGATCGGTGTGGACGACGCGGAGTTCGGCAAGCGGCTGCGCGCGTTCGTTGTTCCCAAGCCCGGCTGCACGCCCGACGGCGAGGAGATCAAGGCATACGTCAAGAGCAACCTGGCCCGCTATAAAGTGCCCCGCGACGTGATCCTTCTCGGCGACCTCCCACGCAACGCGACCGGCAAGCTACTGCGCCGCGCACTGGTGGACTACGACGTTCGGTCTTGAGCGCCGGCAGGCCATGTGCATGACCCGCCGATAACTCGCGGGTATTATTCGATTGGATAGCTGACACACGCGGTTACGGGTGCTTGCTACTGTTAGCGGCAGCATTGGATCTCAGAGTTGCGGTCCGCGCCATCGCACGGGGTTTGAGGTGGGACCGCTGGAAGGTTGTTGTCGATGTCTCCGTCCTTCCCCGCGTTGATCGGAACCGCTCGTAGGGCGGTTGATTTCGCCCTCGGCGTGAATGTCATGCTCAAGCGGCGGATGTTCGACCCCTTGCGCCCGGATCGCGCCGTCCGGTCGGCACTCGACGTGCTCAAGTTCGGCCCTTTCGCCGGTGTCGTGATGCACTCCGCGCGGACCAGGCCGGACGCGGGCGCCATCGTCGACGAACGCGGCGAACTGACCTTCGGCCAACTCGACGAGCAGTCCAACGCACTTGCGCGCGGCCTCGCGAACCTGGGCCTCGAACCGGGTGACGTGATCGCCGTGCTGGCGCGCGACCACCGCGGCATGGTGCTGACCTTGCTGGCGGCCGGCAAGCTGGGCGTGCGCAGCGTACTGATGAACACCGGCTTCGCGAAACCACAGTTCGCCTATGTGGCCGAGCGCGAAAAAGTGAAGGCAGTGCTGCACGACAGCGAATTCCTCGATCTGATGGGTGCGATCCCGTCCGAGATCCCGCGGGTGCTCACCTGGGTGGACGAGAAAGATCACGCCGACCCGTCGATTCCGACCATCGAGTCGCTGGGCGCGGACTGCCACACCGGGCCGCTGCCCGCGCCGGCCAAGCCTGGCGGCCTGGTCGTCCTGACCAGCGGCACCACCGGCACCCCCAAGGGTGCACCGCGCGACCGGGTGAGCCCGTTCGCCTCGGCCCAATTCATCGACCGGGTGCCGCTGCCCACCAACGGCACCATGCTCATGGCAGCGCCGATCTTCCACGGCACCGGTCTGTCTCAGTTCACCCTCGGTCTCGCGCTCGGCAACAGGGTGGTCTTCCAGCAGCGCCGTTTCGATCCGGAGAAGACGCTGGCGAACATCACCGCCTACCGAGCGAACTCGTTGGTCCTGGTGCCGACCATGCTGCAACGCATGCTGGACCTGGAGCCGGAGATACTGGCCCGGTACGACCCGAGCACCATCGAGGTGGTCTTCGCGGCGGGTTCGGCCATCGCGCCGGACATCGTGATCCGCGCGCTGGACTACTTCAACGACAGCCTCTACAACCTCTACGGGTCCACCGAGTGCGCCGTCATGACCGTCGCGACCCCGGAAGAACTGCGCACAGCACCGACCACCGCAGGGCGCGCGCCGGTCGGCATCCGGATCGTCCTGCTGGACGAGAATCGCAAGCCGATCACCGAACCGAACACCACCGGAACCATCTTCGTGGACAACGGCTTCGCGTTCAGCGGTTACACCGACGGCCGTACCAAGGAAATCGTGGACGGCATGATGTCCAGCGGCGATGTCGGGCACTTCGACGACGACGGTCTGCTCTACATCGACGGCCGCGACGACGACATGATCGTCTCCGGCGGCGAGAACGTCTTCCCGCTCGAGGTGGAGAACCTCATCGCCGGTCGCGACGACATCTTCGAGGCCGCGGTAATCGGCGTCGACGACCGCGAATTCGGCAAACGACTACGTGCCTTCGTCGTTCCCGGCCCGGACTCCCGTCGGGACGCGCAGGAGATCAAGGACTACGTCAAGGCCAACCTAGCGCGCTACAAAGTGCCGCGCGAGGTCATCTTCCTCGACGAACTCCCCCGCAACGCGACCGGAAAACTGCTGCGCAAGGCGCTGATCGAGAAGGAAATCGACGCGAGCTGATCGCCGCGCGCAGGGTGGCCACGCGGTCGCGCGTGCGTGACACACGCATCGCGACACCCGCTGACATCCCGCTCCTGATCATGGCCCGGGATACCGGTGAGGCGTTGGCCGAACCGCCATGGGCTATTCCGTTTTCCGGCTGGAAACCGCAGGTGTCGGCCTCTTTCTGAGGCGAGCGATAGCGTGAGTCGCGCGCAATTCGTCGGCTATCATCAGCGGGTGAGTTTCGAGTTCGACCGGCCTACCGCGCAGCGTCGCGGAGCCGTCGCGCGATTGCGCGGTGGTTCGGCCGGTGCGATCTCCGGGGCCGTTTCCGTTGCGGCACATGGTTGGGCGTCGGGCGGCATGCCACCGAACGCCACTGCGCTGGCATTGCTCACCGCCGGTTCCGCTGTGGTCTGCTCCATGGTCGCCGGACTCACCGCGCTGCGTGACACCGCGATCGGGCTGGTCGCCGCGCTGGTGATCGGTCAACTGCTCGGTCACCTCACCATGGGATTCAGCTCCGGGCACCCGCAGCACGGCGATGCGCAGCTGACCCCCATCATGCTCACCGCCCATCTCATCGCGGCGGTCGTGGCCGCCGTCGTGATCCACGGCGTGGAGACCGCGTATCGGATCGGGACCGCGGCGCTGGCTCGCGTCACCGCGATACGCCGCATAGCGCCCGTCGTCATGGGTCCGGCGCCAGTGCGCATCGGCAATCGTGACCGCATAATCCTGCGTGTTTTCGCCGCCGAGTCCCTGTGCACCCGCGGTCCGCCGAGCCCGGCCCGTATCTGATCTGTCCGGTGCACGGCGACATTCGTGCGTGAGTTCCGCTCACGGTCACGGCATTTCACCGTGCAACCGAGCGCCGACCACACCTGCACCTGCCCGGCATCGCGCGGTGATGTAGGGATGGCGAGGTATCCGTGTCTCGTGCCGTAACGACTCGCGACGCTGCGTGAAGACCCGCCGCAGCCGTGTCCTGACACCGAGCGGCTTGTCCGCCACGGCAGGGCCCCTCGCCATCCGACACACGCGCTGTCCTATGCCGTCGAGCCGCCGTCGGCCACATCGTCGACAAGGCCTTCGACCGGTCCGGTCCCCGACCCGCAGAAATGAAACACCCATGAGCACAATAGACGTCACCACCCCCGCCGCCGAGTCACCTGAGCCGACGGCCGAAATCTCGGCACAACCCCGACCTTCGGCCAGCGACGGGCTCTACGCGCTGGCCGTGCGGCTGCATTTCTACGCAGGCGTGTTTGTCGGACCGTTCATCCTCGTCGCTGTTGTCACCGGCGCGCTGTATGCGATCGCGCCGACCCTCGAGTCGATCGTGTCCCGTGACCTGCTGACGGTTGCGGCGGCTGAAACATCGAAGCCGTTGTCCGAACAGGTCACCGCGGCCGTCGCCACCCGGCCGGATCTGCCTCTGGTCGCCGTCGCCCCGGCAGCGGGCGCCGAGGACGCTACCCGTGTGCTGTTCGACGATCCGTCGCTGGGCGAATCCGAACGGCGGGCGGTGTTCGTCGACCCGTATACCGCGCGGCCGGTCGGCGATTCCGTTGTCTACGGCAGCTCGGGGGCGCTGCCGCTGCGCACGTGGATCGATCGGTTGCACCGGGATCTGCACCTGGGCGAACCCGGCCGGATCTACAGCGAACTGGCCGCGTCCTGGCTGTGGATCGTCACGCTGGCCGGTCTCGTCGTGTGGGTGCGCCGGGTGCGCGGACGCCGCAACCACAACTCGGCGGGCTGGTTGTTCGCGCCGGACCGAACACAGAGCGGGCGCGGCCGCACACTGAGCTGGCACGGCGCGGTCGGCATGTGGGTGCTTCCGCTGGCAGTGCTGCTGTCGGCGACCGGCATGAGCTGGTCGACCTACGCGGGCACGACCATTACCGAACTGCGCGAGCAGTTCAGCTGGACCACACCCGAGGTCAGCACCGTGCTGCCGGGAACCGTTGCGCCCAGCCATGATCCGGGTGATCACCACAACGGTGGACACGAGATGCCCGCCACGGCCGACCCGGCGGACCGGATCGCCCAGCTGGATCGGGTATCCGAGATCGCCCGCTCCAACGGTGTCGTCCAGGCCGCCGAAATCGTCGTCCCGGCCACACCGAGTGCGGCGTTCGTGGTGAAGGAACGACGGATGCCGGGCATCTATACCGTCGATGCGGTCGCCGTCGACGGCGCGTCGGGCACGGTCACCGACCGGCTGGCTTACGCCGACTGGCCGCTGATGGCCAAGCTCACCAACTGGGGTATCCAGTTCCACATGGGCCTGCTGTTCGGACTGCTCAATCAGCTGTTGCTGCTCGCGGCGATGCTCGGGCTGATCACTGTGATCGTGCGCGGTTACCTGCTGTGGTGGCGCCGGCGGCCGACCCGGGAAGGCGGCTTCCCGCTGGGCCGGGCGCCACGGCGCGGCGCGTGGCGCAAGACCACACCGTGGCTACTCGTGCCGGTGCTCGGTGGCGCGCTGGTGGTCGGCTGGTTCATCCCGTTGGTCGGACTCAGTCTGCTCGCGTTCCTCGCTGTCGACGTCCTGATCGGTGTCGTCGGGCGGGTTCGCGCCACCGCGTAGACCTTCCATCGACCCGCCGGTCGCGGGGCCTGGAAGGAGGACGTCACCGGCGACAACCGGTGGCGCTCCCGATCTTCGGAGGTTGCGCCATCGGTCGTCCGACGCTCAGCCCGCCCCCACTGTCGTCGCATCGCCCGGTTCGGCACTGTCGCAATCCGGCACCGACCACGCTGTGGCTTGTTTGTCTTCGATCTGCTCGGGTAAGCGGCCCATGACCTGAGTCGCCTCCCACGGGGAGCGATTGCCGACCGAACAACGCCCGGCCGCTGGGTCAGGCGAAGGAAGGGGTTGTCCGTGAGCACATTGGCCGCCACGGTGGACGTCGAAGTCCCGGTACGCACCGCCTACAACCAGTGGACCCAGTTCGAGTCGTTTCCCCAGTTCATGGAGGGCGTCGAGGCAGTGCAGCAACTCGATGACCGGCACACGCACTGGCGCATCCACGTCGGCCCGTCGATGCGCGAATTCGACGCGACGATCACCGAACAGCATCCCGACGAACGGATCGCGTGGAAATCCGACAGCGGACCGAACCACGCGGGCGTGATCACCTTCCACCGGCTCGACGACTCCCGCACCAGAGTGACCGCCCAGATGGACGTCGATCCGGACGGCTTCGTGGAGACCGCCGCCGACAAGCTGGGCGTCCTGAAGCACCGGGTGCACGGCGACATGCAGCGGTTCAAGCACTTCGTCGAGAGCCACGGCCACGAAACCGGCGCTTGGCACGGCGACATTCCCCGCCGGGGCGCCTGACCCACGTTCACCCCGACAGCGAGCGGCGCCTCCGGATATTCGGGGGCGCCAACGATGTTCACGCCACTGGATCAGCCGCCACGGTGGCGGTGGTCGGCATTTCGATGTCAGTGGCACATGAGTTCGGACCCCCCGTTCAGCACTTGGTCTTGGGACTCCACGGCGTCGACGGCGATCCGGAAGGCGGTGGGGACCTGCTCACCATATTGATCAGATGTCATCGGATCCCGGTGTGGCGTCCTGCGCGGACGCCTGCGGTTCGGGCGGCGCCTGGACCGGACGAAGCAACGCCCAGGCCAGGAAGACCAGCGCCACCACGCCCATGCCGGCCCCGGACCAGATATTCACATTGATGCCACCGGTCTTGGCCTCATCGGCGGCGGTGTCATGCACCAGACCGGTGACGACGAGGACGACCGCATAACACCCGAGCAATGCGGCGACGATGGTACGGATATCGAAAAGCATCGACCCAGCTCCTTATCCGACAAAGATATCGAGGGCGATCACGAGCACAAGGGCGATGCCGGCCAGCAGGACCGGACGCTGATACCACGGCAGCGCATCGGCTTCGGGATCGGTCCGCACATCCTTCGGCGTCTCCGAATACACCAGCCCGATCAAATCGGCTGCCGGTTTGGGCTCGGTCACCTTGCTGACCGCGACGCTCACCACGATGTCGACCACGAACGCGACACCGGCCGCGACGAAACTCGCACCCTGGCCGGACAGTTCGAACACGGTGGCCTCGTGCAGAAGGAACACCACGATCGCCGAACCGGTCCCGCAGACCAGGCCCATCCAGCCCGCGGTCGGGGTCATCCGCTTCCAGAACATACCGAGGATGAAGGTGGCGAACAGCGGCGCGTTGAAGAAGCTGAACAGCGTCTGCAGGTAGTCCATCATATTGCTGAATCCGGAAGCGATGAACGCGGTGAAGATCGCGGCGACGGTCGCACCGACGGTGGCCAGCCTGCCCACCCGAAGGTAGTACCCATCGGACTGGTCGCGTCGCACGTATTGCTGCCACAGGTCGTAACTGAACACCGTGTCGAACGCGGAGATGTTGGCCGCCATGCCGGCCATGAACGCGGCGAGCAGACCGGCGAGCCCCACGCCGAGCAAGCCGTTGGGCAGCACGTCCTTCATCAAGTACAACAATGCTTGGTTGTAAGTGGTGTCGCCCTCGAAGTCCGGATCCGCCGTCTTCGCCGCTTTGTACTCGGCCATCTGCGGCACCAGCACCGCGCTGATCATGCCTGGAATCACCACGATCAGCGGGATGAACATCTTCGGGTAGGCGCCGATGATCGGGGTGCGCCGCGCGGCCGAGATGGAGTGCGTCGCCATGGCGCGCTGGACCTCGACGAAGTTGGTGGTCCAGTACCCGAACGACAGCACGAACCCGAGACCGAACACGATGCCGATCACCGAGAGAACATCGTTGCCGAATCCGCTCAGCGCATTACCCGGCCACGAGTGCAACTGCGTCGCACCGCCCGGCGACGCGGAGATCTTGTCCTTGAACCCATTCCACCCGCCGGCCTTGTGCAAGCCGACCAGGGTGAGCGGCAACAGAGCGGCCACAATGACGAACAGCTGCAGCACCTCGTTGTAGATCGCCGCGGACAGGCCGCCGAGAGTGATGTAGGACAGCACGATCGCGGCGGCCACGACCACCGACACCCACAGCGGCCATCCCAGTAACACGTTCAGGATGGAGCCGAGCAGATACAGGTTGACCCCGGCGATCAGGATCTGCGCTATCGCGAAGCTCGTCGCGTTCACCAGGTGCGCGCCGGTGCCGAAACGCCTGCGCATGAACTCCGGCACGCTGCGCACTTTGGAACCGTAGTAGAACGGCATCATCACCACGCCGAGGAACAGCATGGCGGGTACCGCGCCGATCCAGAAGTAGTGGAAGGTCGGGAAACCGTACTGGGCGCCATTGGCGGACATGCCCATGATCTCCACCGCGCCGAGGTTCGCGGAGATGAAGGCCAGACCGGTCACCCAGGCGGGCAGCGACCGCCCGGACAGGAAGAAGTCGATGCTCGAGGACACGCGCTGCCTCGCCAGCAGGCCGATGCCGAGCACGAACACGAAATACAGGGCGACCAGCGCATAGTCGACAGCTCCCGCGTCCAGCCGCAGCGTGGCTGCGGCGTCGACATGGATGGTCGCGGCGACCGGGCGCGCGTCGGCGGCGATGAGCGCGAAGGCCAGAACGGGTGAATCGGCAAGTGGCACAGCGTCCCTCCTAGCGGCAAAACGGGGCGTCGAGCGAGCTCGTCGCGGTTGCGAGACCGTGCGTCGTACTGCTGTGCGCGGCGCGCGACTTCCTCGTCACCCGCCGAATGGCGTCGACTGATACCTACTGTGGGTGATAGTGGCGCACCCGCGAGGCACAATCACTGATAAACCTGGCTACTCGCTCAGCCGACAGCGTGCGCACCCGCCGAGGGAACCACCACGAACGTACGCGGATCGGCGAAGCCCGCGGCAGCGAGGTGTTTCCGCGCGGCCGCCACCACGGCCGCGGTCCGCTCGCGGTCCACCAGAGCGATCGCACTCCCGCCGAACCCCGCGCCGACCATGCGCGCGCCGTATGCCCCCGCGGTGAGCGCGGCGGCGACCGCGGCGTCCAGAGCCGGTGTGGAGACCTCGAAATCATCGCGCAGTGACACGTGGCCCGCGGTCAGGATCGGGCCGACCTCGCGGGGATCGGCACCCCCTCGCAATTTTTTGGCAACCGCGAGCACCCTGGCGTTCTCGGTCACCACGTGCCGGGCCCTGCGTCGCGTCACGTCGTCGCGGATCCGGTCGAGAACGGCCGTGGACGCCACATCGCGCAGGGCGGCGACGCCCAGTTCCGTGGCCGCCCTGGCACAGTGGGCACGCCGCTCGGCGTAGCCGCTGTGGACCAGTTCGTGCGGCTGCCCGGTGTCGATCACCAGCAGCTCGAGACCGAAGCGATCCAGGTCGAACGGAATCTGCTCGTACGCGACACCGCGCGCCGCGGACAACGGATCGGCGGCGAGAGCACGCACGTCCAAAAACAGCGCGTGTCCGGCCGTGCAGAGCATCGACGCCGACTGGTCCAGCAGCCCGGTCGGCACGCCGACATAGTCGTTCTCCGCGGCACGGGCCAGATCGATCAACGCTCGGTCGGTCAAGCTGGGCGCGAACAGATCCCGCAGCGCGATCGCCACCGCACACGACAGCGCCGCCGAGGACGACAGCCCGGCGCCGATCGGCACCGCGCCGTCCAGGACGAGGTCCACGCCGGGGATCCGATGGCCACCCTGCACGAGCCCGGCGATCACACCGAGCGGATAACGCGACCACCCGGGCACCCGCTCCCGCTGCGCGGCGAGTTCGGACACCGCGACGAGCACCGGCTCGCCGGGGCGCTGCCGCGAAACGACCCGCGCCTGCCCGTCCGCGCGCGCCGCGGCGGCGCACCGCACCACCAGCGGCAACGCGATCGGCAGGACGAAGCCCTCGTTGTAATCGGTGTGCTCACCGATGATGTTGACCCGCCCCGGTGCCACCCATGTCCGCAACCCTGGTTCCTCGCTGTCGTCGTCTCACATGTCAGGTTACGAGACCGGTCACACGAGGATCGGTCGCGACGCTCGAGATGCGCGGCGAGCCTTCCTGACGCACAGTCGATTTTGACGCGATGTCAGCCTGCACATCGGGGTCGAGCTGTTTCGGAGGGCATTATGCTGCACAACACCCCACTGGGCGGTCCGAGTGGACGGCGCTGGATCGATCGCTGGGGCCCGCCGATGGCAGGGCCGATGCCGAGCGCATCGCTGACGATCGAGATAGGCGCCGCGACCGGGGTCGGGCCGACCGCCATGGCGGCCTTCGACGCCGCGCTGCGCCGCCTGGGAGTGGGTGAGGCCAACTTGATCCGACTGTCGTCGGTCATTCCGCCGCGTGCCACGCTGGAACGCATCGGCCGGGTGCGCACCCCGATCTCCTGGGGTGACCGCCTCTACTGCGTGTACGCGGTGCGGCACACGAACGAGCCCGGCGCGACCGCCGCCGCGGGCATCGGCTGGGCACTGCGCGACGACGGCACCGGCGCAGGGCTTTTCGTGGAGCACGAGGGCGAGACCGCCGAAGAGGTGAACGACTTGATCCGGTCCAGCCTGACCGCGATGACTCGCCACCGGCCGGGGCCCTTCGGCCCGCCGCACCTGTGCACCACCGAGACCACCTCGGCGGGCGATCCGACCTGCGCGCTCGTCCTCGCCGCCTACCACACCGCGCCATGGAGCCCGTGGTGAGCGAGGTCTACGTCACCGTCGAGACGACGATTCCGGACGAGCGGATCGATCTGTTCGCCCGCCTCTACGAGGAGGCGTTCGGCCCGTTGCGGACCAAGGCGATCGCACGCCAGGTGCTTCATCCCGAAGAATTCCATGCGGAGATGGTCGACCCCCGCGTGCACAAGCACGTGGCACGCCTCGGCTCCGGCGAGCCCATCGGCGTGACCACGCTGACCAGGCATCTGGAGACCGTTCCGTGGATCAGCCCGGACTACTTCGCGGCGCGCTATCCCGAACACGCGGCGCGCGCGGCGATCTACTATGCCGGTTTCACCCTTGTTGTCCCAAGTGCACGACAAGGGGCAGCTTTCCATGCCATGATCGAATCAGTTGTCCAGGTCATGGTTGCCGAACGCGCGACGGTCGGTTGGGACATCTGTTCGTACAACAACACTCGCTACTCGCTCGCCGACAGCATTCGAGCGGCGCTCGACGAGCAGGCGAATGTCGAAGTTGCGGTAGAGGATTCACAGATCTACTATGCCGCCCGGTTCACAGGGGATGGAGCGACCGAGGGGGGCTGATGACACGCAGCGAAGAGCATCCGGCTCGCCCGCGGCGGCGCCTCGGTTTTCGCTGGTACGCAGTGCTTCTGGGGGGAAGCGCGGCCGCGATCGCCACACAACTGGCGGTCGACTCGCCGGTGGTCGCTTTCGTGACCATGGTGGCGATCGTCAGCTCGACGCTCGCGATGATCGCCGTCGGGTTACACATCCACCGGCCCACCCATCCGCTGCCCTGGTATCTGCTGGCCGCCTCCGCCGTGCTGTTCGCGACGGGGACCACACTGCGCGGCGTGTCCGAACATTCGGTCCACCCGATCGATGACCTCTTCACCCTGCTCGGCTATCTCGGGGTCGGCCTCGCCGCGCTGATCTGGCTCGGGCCATGCCAGGTGCGCGGTAACTACGACCTGATGCTCGACTCCGGATTGATCGGACTCGGCGCGCTGCTGGCTTCCTGGACCTTTCTCATCTCACCGATCCTGCAGTCGCACGCCGCCATGATGGACACGCTGGTGGCGGCACTCTATCCGGTGCTCGACGCCATTCTGCTCACGGTGGTCGCACATTCGGTTGCCACCTCGACCCGCTCGGAGACCTCGCTGCGGCTGTTGCACGCCGGGCTGATCGCGCTGCTGCTCGGCGACCTGGGCTACAGCCTGGAGACCGTGGGTACTGCCGTGCGGCGCGAGGTCCTGCTCGCCCCGCTGTTGGCCGCCTATGCCACCGTGGGCGTCGCGGCACTGCACCCGACCATGGCCGCGCTCGGGACACCCCGGCGAATCCATCCGCACCACTCCAGGCAGCGTGCCAGCTTCATCGCGGTCGCGCTGATCGTGGCCGCGCTGGTCCCTGCGGTCGGGTCCAGCTTGGAACCGCTCGACCGTGTGGTGGTCTCCTCGCTGTTCGCGCTGCTGCTGACTGGTGTATTGGTGCGCAGCGAGCGCGCCATCGTGCGCAGCGCCCGCAGCGAGCGACGCGCGCAGTATCAAGCCGACCACGACATGCTGACCGGCCTGCTGAACCGGGCCGCGCTGCTGCGCGCGCTGCACGATCCGGAACAGTGGACCCAGCAGCCGATCTGCCTGCTGTTCATCGACTTGGACGACTTCAAGATGGTCAACGACAGCTACGGCCACGCGGTCGGCGACGAGCTGATCGCGACCGCGGCCGCCCGGATCCGGCATGTGGTGTGCCGCGAGGATGTGGTGTCCCGGTACGGCGGCGACGAGTTCGTCGTACTGTCCCAGCTCGCCCGGCACGAAGCCGCGGTACTGGCCGAACGCCTGATCGGCGCGTTCGTCCGACCGTTCGCGCTGAGCGCCGGCGAGATCCCGATCACCGCGAGCATCGGTATCGCGTGCGTCGGTCCGCGCAGCTCGGACACCGGCACCGAGGACCTGATCCGCGAGGCGGACGCGGCCATGTATTTCGCGAAGGAGTACTCGCTCGGCTACGCCTTCCAGGACGACGTACGGCAGGCGACCGCCGAACCGAGGCGCCCGATCGGGCACCCGGCTGGTCGATCCACCACCACCGCGGTGTGAATCAGTCGCTCAACTCCTCCAGCAGGCGCCTGGCCTCCTCCAGCTCCGCCTGCAACTGCTGAACCTTGGCTTCCTGCACGCCGCGCGCCGCGTCGAGAATGCCGGCGACTACATCGGCGACCTCGGGGTGGAGTACCTTGGCGGCCTGCGCCACCGCCGAACTGTTCACCGGAAGTCCGCGCAGCGTCCGCTTTTTGCCGCTGACCACATCGACCGTCCATTCACCGTCGGCGGTGCCGGTCAGCGTCACGGTGACCTCGGGGGCCTTCGTCTTCCGAGCGGCAGGCGCCTTGGCGGGCTTGGACGCCGCCGACCCCTGCTTGGCAGCGGCCTTGACCGCACCGTCCTTTTCACCCGAATCCGGCGCGCTCCCCAATGGCTTGGGGGTACTCGGCGGCGTAACGGCACTCCCCGGCACGGGCGGTGTCGCGATGCTCGTCACGGTTGACGGCTGAGTCACAGTGGGTTCCTTCCCTGTTGTCGACTTCGATGGGGCAGTGGCTACGGCGGCCGCCCCGCGCGGCGGCTTGGTCAGCGTCACCTCGGTCGGAGAGAAGGACAGTACATCCTTCGAGCCGGTCGGCCGGACCTGCAAGAAATCCCCGTCCGCCGGGTCGCCGAGTGCGATCACCTTTCCCGACCGCCCCTCCGGCACTCCGACCGCAGCCGCGGTGAACCACACCATGGGCGGACTGCCACCGGCGATGTCCGTGGCGATCTGTTGAATCTCGCTGTCCGACAAGGGCTGCGGCTTGGTTCTGGGCGACGGCATGATGACTCCGAGCGGTATTCGTGGATGGCTGCGTGCACAGATGATGCCGTACGGCTCCGACAGTTTCTCCGGCCACCACCGAATCGAGTCGGCGAAGACGTGACGGAGCACCGACAGCGAACCCTTGGCTACATGCCGTGGGCCGCATTGGGATGGCGCGCGAGGAGGAACTTTCGTACGCTCCAACCTGTTACCTACGTCACTCCGACGCCCGACCGCGCTGGACAGTTCGGTGCCGGTTCGGGCGCCACCACGGGTAGGTGACGACCACCGGCACGAGGACCGTGAATGACGGCACCGATCATCGCGACACCTGCCCGCACGCGACGGCGGCGCACGGATGGTGTCGGTGTGCGGTCGACCGGCCCCGGCGTACTCGAGCATCCTCGCAACCCAACCCGACGATCCCGCACATCGAACCGGTGCCGCGGTCCGGCCGACTCGGTCCCCTCGACCGACTGGAGTGCGGCCCAGCCACCGGCCGAGGTCTCGGTCTCCCGGTCATGACGAACCGACCCCGCGCACTGACGAGGAAGTAGTCGATATGACAAAGCCTTTCGATCCGCAGGAGTCCGTGGCGGAGGCGGCGGCCCGACTGACCGGGCCCGGCGGACGTTTCGAAATGGTGGTCGAGGAGGTGCTGGGCGTGCCGATGCCGGTGCTGCGGCGCCGCAGCAGCTCGCTGGCCGCGGTGCTCGCCGCTTCGAGCACGCACGGCGATCGCGATTACCTGGTCACCACGGAGCACCGCTGGTCCTTCACCGAGCACGCGGCCGCCGTCGCGGCACTGGCCACGGCTCTGCGGGAACGTTACGGCGTCCGGAAGGGCGACCGTATCGGCATTCTCGCGGCGAACACACCCGAATGGGTTCTGACGTTCTGGGCGGCACAGGCGCTCGGCGCCATCGCGGTCGGCTACAACGCGTGGTGGGCGCCACGCGAGATCGGCTACGGCCTCGACCACACCAGCCCTGCCGTGCTCGTGGTCGATGCGAAGCGCGCCGCGCTGGTGGCGCAACTGGGCATTCGGATCCCCGTGCTCACGATGGAGCACGACGTCCCGACGCTGCTGGCCGATTACCGCACCGCCGAGTTGCCGCAGGCCACGATCGACGAGGACGACCCGGCGGTGGTCCTCTACACCAGCGGCACCAGCGGGCGCCCCAAGGGCGCGGTGCACTCGCACCGAAACCTGCTGGCGGTCATCGACTATCACGTGTTCAACGACGCGCTCGCCGCGGAACTCACCGGGACGGGCGACCTGCCGACCGGGCGCCGCTACCTGCTCACCTCGCCGCTGTTCCATATCGCCAGCCTGCACAACCTGGTGGCGCCCCGGCTGGTCACCGGCGACGCGGCCGTGATCCACCAGGGATCGTTCGACGCCGACCGGGTGCTGCGGCTGATCGAGCGCGAACAGATCACCAACTGGGGCGCTATGCCGACCATGGCCACCAGGATGCTCGAACTCGACCTGTCCGCCTACGACTTGTCCTCGTTGGCCGCGTTCTCGCTCAACTCGGCGCCCTCGTCCCCCGCACTGCAGAAGGCACTGCGCGATCAGCTACCTGTCGCGCGAAACGCGCTGGTGACCAGCTACGGACTCACCGAATGCAGCACTGCGGCGACGCTGGCGAGTCCGGCCGAACTCGCCGCGTTTCCGGACACCGTCGGTCGACCTGTCCTCGGCGTCACACTGGAGATCCGCGACAGCACGGGTAACACCGTCGCCGACGGCACCGAAGGCGAAATCTGCGTACGCAGTCCGTACGTGATGCTCGGCTACTGGCAGGACGAGGCAGCGACCGCCGAGGCGATCACCGCCGACCGCTGGCTGCGCACCGGTGACATCGGCATCCTGGAACACGGCCGGCTGCGATTGTCCGGGCGGCGTTCGGATCTCATCCTGCGCGGCGGCGAGAACGTCTATCCGACCGAAATCGAACAGTGCCTGGAGGAACATCCCGCGGTACGCGAATGCGCGGTCGTCGGCGTGCCCGACGCCGAACTCGGGCAGCGAGTCGCCGCCCTCGTCGTCGTCGACAGCGGCATCGCGACACAGGAGGATGAGCTCCGCGCGTTCGTCGCCGACCGACTCGCCTACTACAAGGTGCCCGCACACTGGCGGCTCACCACGACCGCACTTCCACGTAACGCGACCGGCAAGGTCGTGCGCACGGAGATCGAGGTGTGAGAAGCCGGATACGACACGCCGTCATCACGAACCGACGGTGAGTCGACAGCATGCGAGCGCCGTTGGCGCCACCGGGCGCCTCGGAGCCGCGCGAAGCCGGCTCTCGATCATCGCGGCCGATCATGGTCGTCCGAGCATCCGGCCGCGACCAGGAAGTGTGTGGCCCCGGCATGACCGACAGCCACACCACCGCGTTCAGCACCGGCTTTCTGGCCACCACACCGTCCCACCGTCACCGCGGCCGTCCGGGAGACAGGCGACGACCTCTGACGTCACGCCGGTGGCGAGCCTGCAGTCGGGCCGAGTTCGGCAAGGCGCGGACCATGAGCGAGTCCGGGCCGTGCCGGGCGCGACGGTGGATGCGCAGGGACACATCCCGGGCCGAAACCCACTCCCCGCGATCTGGCCACCGGGCCCGCTTCGCCGGCCACACAGCAATGCTGTTAGTTAGCTGACTCCCGTGAATTTCATCGGATCCGCACCGGAGAGCCGGCGTGTTTGACCGGGAGTTCGCCGGGAAACCGATCTGTACGGACATCGAGAGAAGGGGTTTTGTCATGTTGTTGCGCCGACTCGCCCGGCCATTACTGGCCACCGCATTCGTCGTGGATGGGGTCGACACGCTGCGGCGCCCGGAGGCGCGGGTCAAGGTGGCGACCGAACTGGTCCAACAGGGGAAGCGGCAGCTCCCCGACGGGATTGCTACGAAGCTGCCCGCCGATCCTGCGACCGTGGTCCAGATCAACGCGGCCGCCCAGGTCGCCGGCGGTGTGTTGTTGGCGCTGGGCAAGGCGCCGCGCCTGGCCGCTCTGGTGCTCGCCGCGACCGTCGTGCCCGCGGCCGTCACCGAACAAGACTTCTGGAACGAGCAGGACCCCGCGCGCAAGTCGGCGAAGCGGACCGCGTTCCTCAAGGACCTCGGGCTGCTCGGCGGCCTGATGATCGCCACTGCCGATACCGAGGGCAGGCCTTCGCTGGGCTGGCGTGGGCGCCGGGCCGCGCGCGACGCCACCGCCGCGGTGTCGGCGGCGCTGCCGTTCAGTGCGACCTCGGACAGTGCGACCGGCGCCGCGCTGCGCAAGCATGCACACGACGCGGCCGAGCGGGCACGCGTGCTCGGCGTCGTTGCCGCGAGCAAGGGTGCGGAGCTGGCCGAGGCCGCCCAACGCCACGGGCCGGAGTGGACCGGTGCGGCGAGAGAGCACGGCGCCGACTGGGCCGAGATCGCCAAAGAACACGGCGCCGACTGGGCCGAGGTGGCCAAAGCGCGGGGCGCAGACTGGACCGAGTTCGCCAAAGAACACGGCGCCGACTGGGCCGAGACCGCGAAGGGGCATGGCGCCGACTGGGCCGAGATCGCCAAGGAACACGGCGCCGACTGGGCCGAGGTGGCCAAAGCGCGGGGCGCAGACTGGGCCGAGATCGCCAAGGAACGCCGTGCGCTGCTGGCCGATCTGGCCAAGCAGCGGAGCGCGGAATGGACGGAGATCGCCAAGGAGCGCGGGGCGGAGCTGGCCGAACGCGCCAAGCAACGCGGACCTGAAATCGCCGACGCCGCCCGGCATCGCGGGGCGCAGACCGCACACTCCGCACGCCATAAGGCCGAAGCACGACGTCGCTGACCGGCGGAGCGGCGCGACGAGACTTCCGCTAAGCGGTCTCGCCGTAGCCGGCCGCGCTCTCGGCGAGCGCCGCGTCCACCGAGCCGACCAGATGAAACCCCGTGGAAAGGCCGGTGATCCGGAGGACGCGGTCGACATTGCGTTCCTTGGTGATCACCAGGACGCGGCAATCCGACCGCACCGCTTCGGCCTGCGCCTCGACCAACACCGTCAGGCCGGCCGCCGCGAGGAAAGTGACGGGTGAGAGATCGAGCACAAGTGTCGCGGTCCGGCCGCCACCGACGCGGGTCAGCTCGGCGCGAAGCCGAGGCGCGGTCGCCAGGTCGATCTCGCCGCCGACCATCAGTAGCGTGACGTCCTGGCGCGGTCGACACACCGAAAACTGCAGCGGATCAGATTGTTCGGTGTGGCGGGACATGTGTCGACTCCTGGCCCGACGCTGGTACGGCACAGACCGTGTCTCTCCAGTGAAACACGGTGGGGCAGGTCTGTACAGGCACGTGAGCACCGGAGTTGTCACGTCATTCGGCTTGCGGCGCACTAGCGAGCGACCGAATCGCGTGCCGCGAACGGGTTTCCGCGCGCCGCGCGCTCCCGTCAGACCGTATTCGCGCTCAGCCCACCGGAAATCGTCATGGCCTCCCCGTTGAAATGCCGGCCGTGTTCGGAAACCAGCAGCAGGACCGCATCAGCCACCTCGGCGGGCTGGATCAGATCCCCGTTCGGGGGGCCGGATTCGATGATCGCCATCCAGTCCTCCCGGGTGGGATTCTCCTTGTCCGGCACCATGAGTCGCCACGTGGCCGGGTTCTGGATCATGTCGGTGTCCACGCCGGAGGGCAGCACGGCGTTGACCGTGATGCCGTAATCCACCACCTCCAGCGCCAGTGATTTCACCAACCCGAGCACGCCCCACTTGGCCGCCGCGTAGTGCCCCGCGTTGCGCACGCCCATCCGCGCCACGATGGACGACGTGGCGACGACACGCCCCCACCGACGCTCGATCATGTGCGGCACCACCGCGCGGAAACTGTGAAAGACGCCGGTCAAATTGATATCGATCATGTCCCGCCACATCTGCTCGTCCATCTCGGCGAGCGGCGAGTTGGACGCGATGCCCGCGTTGGCGATCAGGATGTCGATCCGGCCGAACTCCTCGAGCGCACGCTCGGCGACGGCATGCATCTGGTCCTGACTGCGCACATCGGCCGGTACCGAGACGCATCGCCGGCCGGCCTTCTCGACCAGCTCGACCGTCTCGGCCAGGTCGTCCGCGGTGCTCAGCGCATACGGCAGACCACTGAGCGGTTCGGCGATATCGCACACCACGATGTCGGCGCCTGCGCCCGCCAGTGCCAGTGCGTGCGCCCGGCCTTGCCCTCTGGCACCGCCGGTGATCACCGCTACCCGGTCGTCGAGATTCGCCACATCGGGCTCCTCATCAGTGAGGTATGTGTTTCGGCCGCACCCATCGTGTCACGCACGAACGGTGGATTCCCAGTTTCCACCGCTGCGCGTCGCGGTGAATTCCCGCGGCTGGGAACCCGACAGCGAACGCGCGACGCCGCGCGCCCGCCGGGCACCGGAGTCCGCGCTGACGACCCACTTTGCCGAAATCCATAGCGACAGTGCAACAATGGGACCTGCCTCGATCGAACAGACGCCGGATCGCGCACGTCTGCGACACCGGCGAGACCACCCGATCGCGGCAACGAACACCCTGCGAAACGTTCCGACGCGCGCCGGCCACGAAGTGCCCGCGATGTACGCTCCCCGCGCCGGAGGAATCCCGCCCGGTGTCTCCACATCGTTCCGGTGCGCGGTCGGGCGCATCCGCAATGGTCCCTGGGGCCCGATAACCGATTGTGAGTACCTTGCCGTGGATCTCGACCGACAGCTCGGCGTCGCACCGACCGAGCATGATGCCGCCGTGGCCAACTTGTTCTCCAGTCTGCTGCTACGCAGGCTGATCCATACGGCCATAGGCCTTTCCGACGATTCCGTCGACTTGCTGGTGACCATGACCGGCCGCTTGCGCGCCGCCGAGGGCATGATCTTGCGCGACCCCCTCGACGAATATTGACCAGGGTCCGCCCACCGCGGTCACCGGGCGAGGCGCGGGCCCCGGCCCGCGCCGAGCACATTCTCGCGGCTGGGCGGCCTGGTACCACGGCAGCGACCGGGGTGGCCCCTGGATGACCGGTCGAGGCGACTCGGCCGCGGCTCTCCGCTGTTGCCAATCTGGCAATAATAATTGCCGAACTGCCCACATCGGCGGATCGTGTGCTTCATGAGCGCGACACATCACCACGCCGACCGGCCCACACCGACGACGGTCGAGTATTGGGAAGCCTTCTACCAGGAACGCGAGCAGGTCTGGTCGGGTCGGCCGAATTTCCTGCTGCTCCGCGAACTCGACTCGGTGGCGGCGGGCTCCGCGCTCGACCTCGGCTGCGCCGAGGGCGCCGACGCGATCTGGCTTGCCGAGCGCGGCTGGCGGGTTACCGCGACCGACGTGTCGGAGACCGCACTCGGCCGTGCCAGAGCACAGGCGCGACAGCGGGGTGTATCGGATGCGATCGACTGGCAGCAGCACGATCTGGCCGAGACCTTTCCTTCCGGACGTTTCGATCTCGTCTCGGCGCAGTATCTGCACTCACCGCCGGACCTGGCCGATAAGCGGACGAAGATCCTGCGCAGGGCGGCGGAGGCGGTAGCGCCAGGCGGGCTGCTGCTGATCGTGGGCCACGCGGAATGGCCGACCTGGGTGCTGGAGCCGCCCAAAGACGTGCACTTCCCGACCACCCCCGAAGTGCGCGAGGGGATGGCGCTGGACCACTCCGAGTGGCGGGTGGAGGTCGAGGAGATGGTCGAGCGCGAGCACCCCGGACCGGAGGGCCAGCCGGGTAGCCGCAAGGACAACATCCTGCGAATTCGCCGCGCCTGACCGCGCGCATTCGGACGAGACGGCCGTTGTCGTCCGGTTGCCGAATGCTCACAGGAAACACCCAGCTGTCCTGGAGGTGGCCCGCTGCCTGCAGTCCGATCATGGGTTCCATGACCAGCACCGGACCCGAAGCCCACGTCCTCGTCGTCGGCGCCGACCCGGCGAGATCGCTGCTTCGGATCGTTACGGCCGATCTGATCCAACCTGAGAGCAGGCACGCGGCGGGGAAGGCAAGTGCGCCGGTGTCGCCCACCGAGTTCATCCTGCCGCGATACCGCGTCCCGAGTCCACCGAGGCCGCGGCACCCGTTGCGTGGCCTGCGATACGTCCTGCGCAAATCACGGCCGAGCCGGACGTGAACGCGCGGGCTAGGCTGGCGCAGCGGGTTTCGGCGGTCCCGCTGCGGGTGGGGCTCGTCGTGCTGCTGCTGATGCTGACTGCGACGGCATTGTTCGCTTCGGGGGTCGCGGTGACCTCCGCGCTGAGCCGTTCACTGACCCAGCGCACCGATGAGCAGCTCTACGACGCGGCGCGCTCCTGGGCGCAGCCGCGTCCGATGCGGCGCGTCATCACCAATGATGGTGATACGCAATGGATTCCGGCCGACCTGCCCGCCGCACCGGTCCAGCCCCGATCGTCGGGCGAGCAGCCGCGCCGGTTTTTCGAATCGCGCACCGGCCCCGGTGGGCAGAGGTACGAGGTGCCCGGCGCCAACAGCGTCTCCGGCACACCGGATCTCGGCGGCAAGACCGCCGACACCCCGACGACAGTGCGGTCCATCGACGATTCCGCAGTGCGTTGGCGGGTGCTGACCACGACCAACCAGTTCGGTTCGACCACCATCGGCTTGCCGGTGACCGATAACCAGGAGACCGTCTCCCGACTGATCTTCTTCGAGATCGGTACCGGCGCCAGCGCGCTACTCGCCTTGGCCGTGGTCGGCTACCTGGTGATCCGGCGCAGCCTACGGCCGCTGCGAGTGGTGGAACAGACCGCCGCCGCGATCGCGGGCGGCGACCTGCACCGGCGGGTTCCGGTGCGCGGCGTCGACACCGAGGTCGACCATCTGGCCCAGTCGTTGAACGAGATGCTCGCGCAGATTCAGCACGGCGTGGCCGCGAGCGAGGCGTCCGAAGAGGCCGCCCGGCGTTCGGAAACACGAATGCGCCGCTTCATCGCCGACGCCAGTCACGAGTTACGCACTCCGCTGACCACGATTCGCGGCTTCGCCGAGTTGTACCGCCAGGGCGCCAGCGCTGACACGAAGATGGTGGTCGGGCGGATCGAGGCAGAGGCCGAACGGATGGGACTTCTCGTCGAGGACCTGTTACTGCTGGCGCGGTTGGACGAAAAACGCCCGCTGGCACGCAAACCGGTCGATCTGCTCGGCCTCGCCGGGGACGCGGTGCACAACGCCCAGGCTATGGCCGCCCGGCAGCAAGCGACCTCGGCGGCGCCGGATCGACCGATCACTTTGGTGCTCGGCGACGGCGAAGGAACGATGGACGTGATCGGCGACGAGGCGCGCCTGCGCCAAGTACTGGCCAACCTGCTCGGGAACGCGCTTACCCACACCCCGCCGGAGGCGCCGATCACGGTGCGGCTCACACCGTTCCCGGACCACGTGCGCGTCGACGTGGTCGACTCCGGACCCGGGTTGTCCCCCGAGGCCAGCGCACGAGTCTTCGAACGGTTCTTCCGTACCGACTCCTCCCGCACCCGCGCCAGCGGCGGCAGCGGTCTCGGGTTGTCCATCGTGCAGGGGTTGGTCACCGCGCACGGCGGCCGGGTCTCAGTGGACAGTACACCCGGCAGCGGCGCGACTTTCACGGTCGTGCTGCCCCGCGTGCCCTCGGGGCCCGGACCGAGGGCACGCGAGCACAGTGCCTGACCGACTATCGGGTCGGCCGCGGGCCGACCCGGCACCACCCATCTGGTGGTGTCAGCGAGCAACGGTCGGCCAGTCCAGACCGCAAACGTCGGCTCGGCGGATGTCCACCGCAGAACACGATGAATCCCCCAGTCGACTCGGGGTCAGTTGTCATAGGACGCGACGCCGACCGGTCCGACCCCCACACACAGATCGAGTCCTGGTGTGCGAGAAACGATCCTGAGGCTCGATCCACTACCCCGCACCCGAACGAACACCGTGTTCAGCCCCTGCCGAACCGGAGCCTCGACAGCTTCGCCGTTTTCGAGACCGACCGTGATCAGACCATCCCGATTCACGAGATAGTTGAGCTGTGCGGTCCATTCGTGGTCGATCATCGGCCCGTCGAGCAACAGTCGAACCGGCGCGTCCCCCTGAATCCGATACCCGCAGTCCGGCTCCGGGCCGGGAACGATGCTTCGATTCCACCAGACCACCGCTTCGACGATCTCGCCGGTGTCGGTGATCATCCGCAAGCGTGGCGTCGAGTCGGCGAATGCGCCGGAAGCGACGAGCGGCGACAGCACCCGACTGGTCTGATTCTGGGGATATGTCAGCGGACTGAGCACATTCCACGGCACCTCCTGCTCGAGCAGCGGCGCGCCGTCCCACGCGGTCAGCGATGACTTGAAATTCGTGACATAGGTTCGGGTCGGGCTGTCACGCCACGATCGCACGAAGGTGTACGTGGACAAGAGACTGCTCACGAGGAACACCACCAGCACCGCGACCGCCGTGCGGGGGCCCGGGATCACCGCGTTCATCCGGCCGAGCGATGATCGCCCCCGGGGACGGGCACGCACCATCAGCGCAGCCGCCGCAGCCGACACCACTGCCATGTCGGCGAAATAGCGCAGGGACTGCATCAGTTCCCCAGCGGTATTCGGTCCGCCACGAGCCAGCGCCACCGGAAGCTGGGCGACCAGAACGTAGGTCGCGACCATCAGCCAGACCGGCCCCACTCGGCGCCGCACTCCGAGGGAGAGCACCACCAGGACCGCCAGCGCGAGCCAGGCCGACGTCCCCGCCCAGCCGGGCGGATCCGCCCACGGCGTCGACGGTAGCCACCGCTCCCAGATCCACGGCCCACCGAGCAACGTGGGCAGAACTCCCCGCGTTGCCGCGGTGGGCAGCAATTCGCGCACTTCGTGCGCACCGGTGTGCATCGCGGGGTCGCCGATCACGGCGAGATATCCGACCAACCAGCAGACCAGCACCAAGCCCGATCCGGCCCACAATGGCGCAGCACGTCGGGCCACCTCTCGAATCGCGGACCCGCGACCGTCGACGTATCGAGTCAGTACCGCGACGGCGAACGCGACGAACGGGACGATCACCGACTTCTCGAAAAACAGCAGCGCCACCGCGAGCACCACAATCCCGGAGACGGCATACCGACGCCGACCGCTCTGCACCAGCAGCACCGCATCGCCGATCATCCAGGCGAGGGCGAATTGCAGCGGCAGCGCGTTCAGGGCGGCCGCCCACCATGCGAACGCCGGGATCGTCAACGGGCAGAAGAGATAGAAGATCAACGGGACCAGAATCATCCACCGCGCGCCCAGCAACACCGTCACCATGCGCAGCACGGCCACCGATGCCCCGAGCTGCAGGACGAGCAGCACCACGACCGGCCCGGCCCAGGCCAACGGCGCCACCTCGGTCACCGCCCAGGCAGCAGCGAAGGCCAACGGCATGAAATGCCCGTCATGGCTGTACAGCAGCAGATCCGTCGACAACAGCGGGTATCTGGCCGCTCGACCGACGAGGATGAGATCGTCCCAATAGAAGTACCCGCTGTCGGCTATCCACCAGCGGGCCACCAGCTGCAACACGAGGAGAAACCCGGCCGCGACGACCACCGGCGGTGCGTTCCCCATCGTCGGCCGGATCCGGATCTTCGTCGACGATGCCGCGGGAGGGACGCACTCCGACGCCGACAATGCGGGCGCAGCGGTGTCCATGCCATCCCACCGTAGTGTCTCGGCCGGGTCGGGCAACTGCCGCCATCACACCACGGCGTTTCCCTCGAAGATCGGACACACCGCGACCAACCGCACGATGGGCGCCGATTCGCGCAGCCTGTTCCTCGCGCAAACGTCGTCGCCACGACTCGGACTCATACGAATGTGTGAAGCACCCTGTGTCCCCGTTCGACGGGGCAGTATCCGCGGACCGCCCGCCGCCCGATACGGATGTACGAGCCGTCGGCGTGGCGACTATCCCGGGATCACGTACCGGACCTGAACCGAATCGGGCGAATGAGAGAATTCCTTTGTGGTAACCGACAATTCGATATGCCCCGGCCCCGACGGGATGGTAGCCGAGTTGTACCACGAGCCGACCAGTTTCACCGTGGTGTTTCCCCGGGCCCCGGTGTCGATATTGCGCCAGGAGATGTGGGCCGTCGTCGCGCAGGTGCCGATGCCTTCGAACGCGCTGGTGAGATGAATTCCCGACGAGGAATCCTGGTCGACGTTCCCGCGGATCGTCCCGAAGCAGAAGCCGGCTTCCGTCGCCGAGGTGTTGAGGACCGGAATCTCGACCGACTCGGCCGAGGCAGCACCCGCGGCAACGAACGCTGGAACGCAGGCCACTGCGACGGCCGCCGTGATTCTGGCCAACCTGTTGACTGTGTACATGATCTTCCCCTCTGATCGGTACGCCCCGGATGCAACAGCCGGTCCTCGCGCGACCGTCAGAATCGCGATACCGCCGGCCCAGCCATACCCATATCTGTCACCACCGCGTGGCTGTTACCTTCGCGCGCTTCGCGCCTCGGGCCGCCACCGCAGGTCGCCGTCCCTCGTCCGCAACAATTCGCCTGCAGATCCCCGACTAGCCTCGCCGCGCCGATCAGCATGTAGCCCCCGGTCAGGGTCGCCATCGCCACCGCCGCTCGGCGAGGCACATCGCCGCGGGCGACATGCGCGCAACCGTGCGCGGTGTCGAGCACGTCGACCAGGAGCCCCAGCCGCTGCCACCGCGACAACTCCTCGCGTGGCGCGGTCAGGTAGCCGAGCCCGAGGGCGATCGCCCGAGCGCCGAAGATGCGGGTCAGGTAAGTCAGCTCCGGACCGGAGCCGACGCCGACCGTCCTGGTCAATGCCCGCGGCGCCGCAAGCGCGGCCACACCGAGCGCAACGCGGCCCAGCGCGAGGCCGCGCAGCGCGCCGACCAGCGGGAAACGGTGCCCCGGTGTGTTATTCGTCGCCATGTCCCGAGCTTGGCAAAGAATGCCGATCAGGTCGATTACCTACGGGGTAATCGACCTGATCGCGCTGCGGGAGCGGGTTCGAACCACCGGGGTCCACCGTTGCGGTGCCGAACGCGGTGCCGACTGGGCCGACGACGACCCTGCGGGCGCGGCGGCACGGACGCGGTCAACCCCGCAGAATGATCAGTAGCAAAGCCTTCTGCAGGGTGTCCACGATGCGGCCGATGGTGATCGCGATTTCGACGGTGCCCATCACAGGCCCCTTTCCTCGGATATGCAAATCCACGATCTATCGATTCAAACTCGGTCGACCAGGATTCGCCAAGCACACACCGCATTTCGATTCGGTGCGCGATGGCTATCAGTGGCATACCGCATGCGGATTTCGCGAGTACCTCTCCGCCGAAGACCCCCCGACCTGAACTGGGTATCAGCTGAATTGTCTGCGACGCTTGACAATTCGGAACGACTGTGCGAATACCGAGCCGAGACCCTTCAGGCGACAGACGACGCCGACGAGTCGCACACGCCCTATTGCCACAGCGGCGCAGGAGAGTTCGCGGCTCTACATGCCGACGCAGTCGACAATCGGCGCGGGATAGTCGGCCGGGTCGATATTCTCTCGCCACGGCCGGTGTATCCGGGCGCCGGGAAGATGGGCCAGTTCCGGAATCCAGCGCCGCACATACTCGCCGTTCGGGTCGAAGCGCTCGGCTTGGCGCAGCGGGTTGAGTACCCGATTCGGTCTGGTGTCGGTTCCGGTTCCCGCGACCCACTGCCAATTGAGCTGGTTGTTCGCCAGGTCCGCGTCGACGAGCCAGTGCAGGAAATGCTCCGCACCGATCCGCCAGTCCACCCGCAGCGACTTGGCCAGGAAGCTGGCGGTGATCAGCCGGGCCCGGCCCGGCATCCAGCCCTGCGCGCGCAGCTGGCGCATCCCGGCATCGACGATCGGGTGTCCGGTGCGGCCGTCGCGCCACGCGACGACGGCCTGCGGATCGTGCCGCCAATGGATCGAGCGGGCGCGGTAGTCCGACCACGCGGCCGCGGGGCGAGCGGCCAACAGCTGGTGGTGGAAGTCGCGCCATGCCAGCTGCCTGGCGAACGCTTGCCCGCCCGCGGTGAACATATCGACACGATGGACCAGTTCCCCTGGGGATACGCACCCGAAGTGCAGATACGGCGACAGCCGTGAGGTCGCGTCGACAGCGAGGTCGTCGCTGCGGCGCTCATAATCCGCGATCGGCCCGGACAGCCACTCCCGCATCATCTTTCGACCGGTCGTCTCGCCGCCGACGTCGAGCTGGGGCGACGGCGGGCCCGAGCACAGCGCGGCCGCGTCCGGCAGCGGCAGACTCGCTGCCGTGGGTACCGTGAGCTCGCGCGGCTTGCCGAACGGCGTACGCCGATGCGCCGCACACCAGCGTCGGAAGTAGGGGGTGAACACGGCGAAGTGGTCGCGCCCGGTGGCGGGCACGAGCACCGCCGGATCCGCGACGGTGATCGTGGTGGCGTGCGTGTGCACCAGGCAGTCACGTAGCGCCAGACGTTCACGCAGCGCACGTTCGCGCCGCGTGCTGTAACCGCTGACGTCCGCGGCGATGTGCACGCTCGCGGCACCCACCTCGGCCGCCACCCGGTCGACCTCGGCGGCGACATCGCCGCGGCGCAGCACCAACTTTCCGCCGATGGCCCGCAGTTCGGCGTCCAATTCGGCGAGAGTCGCCACCAGGAAATGCGCCCGGTTCGGTGCGGCGAATCCGCCGGACAGGATGGCGTCATCGAGGACGAACAGCGGGACGACCGCGGCACCTTCCCGGTGGGCGGCGGTGAGTACCGGGTTGTCGCGGACCCGAAGGTCGCGGGTGAACAGAGCGATCGTGACGGTCATCGGCCATCGCCCCGGCCGTGGTACCACCTGTTCATTGTGCGCACTCCTGGTCGAAAGGTGTGGGGCCCGACCGACGTGTCGGAGGTGTTCGGCATCCGTGAGGGTCGCGCCGGGGCGGGATCGGGCGGCTCAGCCATTCCGCCGACGACGCGGCCCTCGCGGACGCCGAACACTCGACTCATCTGATGCACAACGGCACGATGGCCGACTCACCGCCCGTGACGGGCGAGGTCAGATACAGGCACGGGTTCTGGCCCGCGGCGACGATCGAAGCACGCACCTGCTGCCAGTCAGCGTTGTCCAACGCGACCGCTCGGGCGAGGACAAACCCGGACAAGCCACTCGGGTCGGTGACCAGCGCCCAGGAGTACTCCGGTCCGAGCGCGGTGACGATGTAGTTCGTCGGGCCGTTCAGGCGGTCCTGGGTCGGCACCCCGGGGAAGCTGACGTGTAGTTGGGCCCCGGTCTCCGGGTCGTTGGATGTCGCGGTACCGGTGATGTCGTTGGGGGTGTTCGCCCACGTGGTGCATGAGTTGCGCACCGCGATATTGCCCTGCGGGTCGCGCGAGTAATTCGCCTGTGTATCGCGGGCGCAGACCAGATTGAAGTACTGCGGGATGGCGGCGAGCTGATGCCAGGTGCCCAGGTACCTATCCAGATCGAGTCGAGGCACTGGGGTGGGCGCGGCCGACGCGGTGGCCCCGCCGGCCACGAAAGTCATCATCGCGACCGCGGAGACTATCCCGGCAAGACGGCTGGTGGACGAGCGTGGCATTCGGCGACAGGTCACGCAAACTCCTCGTCAATCGGCGATGCGCACTACGCTAGCATATAACGATGCATTATTGATGCAGATTGTTCGGATGCGAGGAGAAACCATGGCCACGACGTCCACCGAAGCCGGTGCCGCGACCGTCAGTGGGGGGCTGCTGTGCGCCGCCGCATTCGCCGCGACCCGGACGAGGTGAGCCGGCCCCGCGGCCCCACCGCGGCGACGAGCCACCCGGGCGGACAAGATCCGATCGACCGGGACAGGCAGAATGGGCCGATGCCCTCCGGTTCCGCTTCCGTATCCGATGCGGCCGGATATACGGTGCGCGCGGTAGCCGAACGTCTCGGTATTCCCACCGCGACCTTGCGCAGTTGGAACCGTCGCTACAACATCGGACCGCCACAGCTGCGACCGGGCAAGCATCGGCTGTACACCGAGGCCGACATCGCCGTGCTCGAGCGCATGCGGACCCTGATCGGCGAGGGCGCGAGTCCGGCGGGCGCCGCGGCGGCGGTGCGTGGACCCGTGCCGACCCGCGGCGAGCACGTGTCGCTGCTGGCCGCGGCCTTCGCGCTGGATACGAGGTCGGTGTCGAATCAACTCGCGGCGCACGTCCGGGCATTCGGCGTGGTGGACACCTGGGACCTGCTGTGCCGCCCCGCCTTCGCCGACCTGGTCGGCCGCCAACTCGGCGGCGAGGGATGCATCGATATCGAGCATCTGCTGTCCTGGTGCGTCATCTCGGTGATGCATCGCACGAATCCTCCGCCGGACCTGCCGAGTCCGACACCGGTGGTCCTGGCCTGCACCAGCGGCGAGACGCATTCGCTTCCGTTGGAGGTCTTGCGCGCGGCCTTGGCCGAACGCGGCGTCGCAGCGCAGATGCTCGGCGCCGACGTACCCAGCAGCGCGCTGGCCGACACGCTGACCCGGTTCGACCGCCCTGCCGCGGTACTGCTGTGGTCGCAGCAGGAATCCACCGCGCTGACCTCCGCGGTGCGCACCTGCCTCGACGCGGGCGCCCAGGTCCTCGTCGGTGGACCCGGGTGGGAGGCAGTGTTCCTTCCCGACGACGTCGACCACGTCGAGAGCCTCCTCGACGCCGCCGACCGGCTCGCCTGACCACGTCCCACTGTTCCCGGCCGGACGGCGTTGCACGCCGTAGACGTGGGATCCCGGCCCTCCGATGCGCCCCGCCCACCGAGCGGTTTCCACCCCCGGTGCACGTCTGATATGAAACGATGCATAATTGATGCATCGTTGCCGTTGGGAGGGATGGCAGCAGTAGTAGCAGTTCGGAGGAGCGCAATGATCGAGCACACCGAGTGGGACACGACAGCCATCCGTCGCGTGGCGGTGATCGGCAGCGGCGTGGCAGGACTGACCGCCGCCTGGGTGCTCGCCGCGTCCGCCGAGGTAACCCTCTACGAGGCCGACTCCCGGCTCGGCGGGCATGCCGACACCCATCGCGTCACCGCGGACAATGGCGAAATCGTCGGTCTGGACACCGGATTCATCGTGCACAACGACCGCACTTATCCCACCTTGCTGCGGCTGTTCGGCGAGCTGGGTATCGCCACCCAGGACTCCGACATGAGCATGTCGGTCCGCTGCGACGGCTGCGGCCTGCAGTACGCGGGCGCACGCGGCCTCGGCGGACTGTTCGCCTCGCCGCGCTCGCTGGTCCGCGGCCGCTATCTGCGCTTGCTCGCCGAGGTGCCGCGCTGGCACCGACTGGCCCGCGCGGAATTGGATTCCGGCGGCGACTCCGAGCGCACCCTCGGCGAATTCGTCCGCGCAGCCGGCTTCTCCGACTACTTCGTCGCACACTTCCTGACCCCGCTGGTGGCGGCGGTATGGTCCTGCGATCCGAGGACGGCGCTGCGTTATCCGGCCCGGTACCTGCTGACGTTCTTGGACCATCATGGGATGTTGACCGTGTCCGGCTCGCCGACGTGGCGGACCGTAACCGGTGGCTCGGCAACCTATGTTCACGCCATCGCGAATCGACTGGACCACGTGCTGGTCGCGACCCCCGTTCGCGCCGTGCATCGGCTGGTCGATGCGGTCGTCATCCGCGACGACGCCGACGAAGTACAGGTATTCGACGCCGTGGTGATCGCCACCCATCCCGCCCAGGCGCTGCGCCTGCTGGCCGAACCGACTCGGGCCGAACGCGAAATCCTGACCGCGATGCCGTACTCGGTGAACCACGCCGTCCTGCACACCGACAGTTCGGTGCTGCCGAACGCGCCGCGCGCCCAGGCGTCGTGGAACTATCGACTGCCCTCGTGCACTGCGGCGGTGGACCGCGTGCTGGTCAGTTATGACCTCACCCGCCTGCAGCGACTCCACCGCACCGGTGACCGCCGGTTCATCGTCACACTCGGTGATCACGACCGCGTCGATCGAGTTGCCGTGCTGGACCGCATGGTGTACGAACACCCCACCTACACCCCCGAGTCGGTTGACGCTCAGCGGCGCCTTCGCGAAATCGGCAGTCCGCGGGTGGCATTCGCCGGGGCTTACCATGGCTGGGGTTTCCACGAGGACGGCGCCGCCTCGGGCCTGCGCGCCGCGGCGCGGCTCGGCGCGCGCTGGGGCGCTCCCACCGCGGCGCAGGTGCTGACGACATGACCGCGCAGATTGTCCGCACCCGCATCCGGCATGTGCGGCTTGCCCCAGTGCGCCATGAATTCCGCTATCGCAGCTATGGCTGGCTGGTCGACCTCGACGACCTGCCCCGGCTGCCCCACTTGCTACGGCCGTTGGCCGGATTCCGCGCCGCCGACCACCTGGGCGACCCGCGAAACACGCTGCGCGAGAACGTGGATGATTTCCTCGCCACGCACGGCATCGACCTGCGCGGCGGTACGGTGCGCATGCTCACCAACGCACGGGTGCTCGGTTATGTATTCAACCCCCTCACACTGTTCTGGTGTCGCGATCATGCGGGCGAACCGCTCTGCGTCATCGCGGAGGTGCACAACACATACGGTGGGCGGCACTGCTATCTCGTACGGCCGGACGAGCAGGGCAGAGCGACTACCGGCAAGCACTTCTATGTCTCGCCGTTCAACCCGGTGCGCGGGTCCTACCGGATGCGGCTGCCCGAGCCGAACGATCGGCTGTCCGTGTCGATCGCACTCACCGACGGCCGTCCGATCTTCGCCGCCGCGATGACCGGGCGTTGCTACCCCGCCACCGTCCGTACAGTGCTGCGCGCGGCAGTGTCGGCGCCACTCGCTCCTCTCGCGGTCGCGGCGCTCATTCGCTGGCAGGGCATCCGTCTGTGGGCGCGCGGCCTGCCCGTCATCCCCCGCCCCACCCGGAACGAGGAGTCTTCGCGGTGAGTATCGATATTCCGGTCCCGTTGGACTCCGCGATGCGGGCGCCCACGGCGTGGCCCGATGTCGAGCGGACGCCCGCCGGCCTCCGCGCGCGCGTCGCAGCCGTTGTGGCGGACCGACTGTTCCGCAAGGCCGTACGCACGCTCCCGATCCGGGTGGAGTACCCGGACGGCACGGTACTCGGTCGGAATCCGGCAGACCGGGACGCGCCCCGGATGATCCTGCACCGTCCGGCGGATTTCGCCGCCCGGCTCGGCACCGGCGGTCTGATCGGGTTCGGTGAGTCCTATATGGCGGGCGACTGGTCGGCGCCTGATCCGGCCGCGACGTTGACCGTGTTCGCCGCGTCGGTCGAGACCCTCGTCCCCGCGCCGCTGCGCACACTGCGTCGCCTCTACGTCGCGAGGCATCCGGTGGCCGAACGCAACAGCGAGTCGAACACCCGCGGGAACATCGCACGCCACTACGACCTGTCCAACACGCTGTTCGAACTGTTCCTCGACGAGACGCTGAGCTACTCCAGCGCATTGTTTCCCGCCACCGAGCCGCCACCCCGCTGGGCCGACCTCGCCGCGGCCCAGCGCGCCAAGATCGACCGGATCCTGGATCGCGCGAAGGTCGGACCCGGCACCCGGTTGCTCGAAATCGGCACAGGCTGGGGTGAGTTGGCGTTGCGGGCGGCGGAGCGCGGCGCAGTGGTGCGGTCGGTGACGCTGTCCACCGAACAACGGGCACTGGCGCTGGACCGGATCACGGCGGCGGGCCGAGTCGACCAGGTGACCATCGATCTGCTCGACTACCGCAGTGTCGAGGGGGAATTCGACGCGGTGGTCTCGGTCGAGATGATCGAGGCCGTCGGCTACGACTACCTGGACACCTTCTTCCAGACCATCGACCGCGTACTCGCGCCGGACGGCCGGGCGGTCCTGCAGGCGATCACCATGCCGCACCATCGGATGCTGGCCACCCGGCATACCTACACCTGGGTACAGAAATACATTTTCCCCGGGGGGTTCCTTCCGTCCACCCGACTGTTGCGTGACGTGGTCGCCCGAAGCACCGGACTCGTCGTGCGCGAGGAACTGTCGATGGGCGAGCACTACGCGCACACTCTGCGGCTGTGGCAGCAGCGGTTCAACAGCCACGCCGACCAGGTCGCCGCACTCGGCTTCGATTCGCTCTTCCGACGGATGTGGCAGCTGTATCTGGCGCACGCGGAGGCCGGCTTCCGGTGCGGCTATCTCGATGTGCACCACATCCTGCTCACCAGGGCCGGAGCGAACTGAGGGCCAGTCACCCCGCCTCCTTCCCGAGCAGATGCCGCAGCGCCGGTTCCAGTGCGGGCGTGCGGAATCGATGACCGCGCTGCACCAGCCGTGCCGGGATCACGCGCTGACTGGCGGAGGCCAGTTCCCGGTTGCCCTCGGCGCCGAGCAGCAGCGCGGGGCCGAAGGCGGGCACCGGAAGCACCGCGGGCCGATGCAGCACTCGGGCCAGGACCCTGGTGTACTCGGCATTGCGAACCGGCTGCGGGGCAACAGCATTGATCGGACCGGACAGGTCGATGTCCCACAGCGCACGGTGGTAGACGTCGACCAAGTCGTCTATGCCGATCCAGGACAGCCATTGCCGACCGTCGCCGATGCGTCCGCCCAGCCCCGCGGTGAACAACGGGCGCAGCAACCGCAGCGTGCCGCCACGCGGCGACTGCACGATCCCGGTACGCACCCGCACCACCCGGACACCGGACTCGGTGGCGCCGCGTGCCGCGGCTTCCCACCTCTCGACCACGTCCGCGAGGAACCCGGCACCGCACGACGCATGCTCCCCCAGCGTCTCGTCACCGCGGTCGGCGCCGTAGTAGCCGATCGCGGAAGCACTGACGAAAACCGGCACCGCCGCCCGCGCGGCGATCTCGGCAAGCTTGCGCGTCGGTTCGATCCGGCTGTCGGCAACGGCGCGTTTGTGCCGCTCGGTGAACCGGCCCGCGATCGACGCGCCGGCCAAGTGTAGGACCGCGTCTACGCCATCCAGCAGGTCGGGCGCGGGATCTTCGGTGTCCCATCGCCTTTCGTCCGCAGCGCGCGGCAGGTGGCGGACCAACTTGAGCACAGTGTGCCCACCGGTGGTCAGAAACGCGGTCAGCGCCGAGCCCACCACGCCCGACGCGCCCGTCACCGCGATGGTCTTCGCTACGAAGCCGCGCCGCGTCGCCCGCGCGTGGGCCGCCAGATCATCGGCAAGTTGTCGATGGCGGTACGCGAACATGGGCCGCAGCACCGCGGAGGGGACCGGCGCGTCGACCCGGTCCACGACCCGGGTATGCGTCTCGTCGACGACCTCGAAATCGTGCGTATGCCGCCAGGGCAGTAGGCCGGCGGGTAACGAGCCGAGGCCGTCCACGGTGACCGCGTCGACGAATCGACACGGTGGGTCGTACTTGCGGGGATCGTGCCGGGCCACCCAGCGCAGCCCACCCGGCAGACCGAGCACAGCCTGTCCGTCGGACAGTGAATCAGCTTCGACGCGCGGTGACACCGGCTGCCAGGGCGGGGCGAGGCGGGTGAGCGCCCCGGGGCGGGCATACCAGGCGAACACCTCGGACCGAGGAAGATCGATGACGCTCGAAATCTCGATGCCCATCATTCGACTGTAGCCCCGCAAACGATAGGTGCAACGTTTATGCATCGTTTAATGGCAAATCCGAGCCACTGCGAGGAGAATTGACAGATGTCGTCAATTAACGATGCATCTCCGCGCCTCGAATATCTGCTCGACCGGACGATCGCTCCCGGATACAGCCGCCTCGGGTTTCATCTGCGCCACGCTCGATGGCCACCGGACGACCCTCGTCCCGATGCCATGCGCGGGCGCACCGCCCTGGTGACCGGCGCGAACTCCGGCATCGGCAAGTCCGTCGCCGCCGCCCTCGCCGGGCTCGGCGGCACGGTGCTTCTCGGCGTCCGCAACCGCGAGCGCGGCGAGCAGGCGTGCCGGGACATTCGCACCGCCGACCCGAACGCCGACGTGACCGTGACGCTCTGCGATCTGTCCGACACCGATTCGGTCACCCAGTGTGCGGCAGCGCTCGGCGACCGCAGCCTGAACGTGCTCATCCACAACGCGGGGGTACTGCCCGCCGAGCGCACCGAGACCGCCGGCGGGCACGAGTTGACGCTCGCGACCCATGTACTCGGACCACTGCTGCTCACCGACCTACTGACGCGCCAGCTGAGCACGGCCGCCGATCCCAGGGTGATCTTCGTGGCCTCGGGCGGAATGTACACCGCGCCGCTCGCCGTCGACGACCCGGAATTCCGGGACGGGAACTATCGCGGCGCGACCGCCTACGCGCGCACCAAACGGATGCAAGTCGCGTTGACGCCGCTGCTCGCCGAACACTATGCACCCCAGGGCATCTCCGTGCACAGTATGCATCCCGGCTGGGTGGACACCCCCGGCATCGCCACCGCGCTACCCGGTTTCCACCGGCTCACCGGCCCGCTGTTACGCAGCCCGGCCATGGGCGCAGACACTGCCGTCTGGCTCGCGGCCACCGATCCCACGCCACCTTCCGGCCGCTTCTGGCACGACCGACGTCCCAGGCCCGAGCACTATCTGCGCCGCACCGAATACTCCGACGAACAGGCCAGCCGGCTCTGGGCGTACTGCCGCCGGGCGGTGGGCCTGGATGACAGTTAGACCATGAGCGGGAGTTACGCCTTCCGAACGTCGGGACAGTCGCCGAACTCCCTACCGATGCCATTCCTGCGTGGTGAGGGCACACCGAAATTAGAACATGTTCTACCATGATGTCGAGTCATCACCCGCCAGAACGGAGGCACCGGATGCCCCTGGATCCCTCGGCCGCGACGCTGCTGACCGCCGTCGAGGCCTCGCCGCGCGCGGTCGCCGCACACGACAAGGCCGCCTGGGTCGAACTGTTCGGCGCGAATGCCGAGGTCCACGACCCGGTCGGCTCCCGCCCGCACATCGGCCGCAGCGCCATCGCGCGCTTCTACGACACCTTCATCGGACCGAATACCATCGCGTTCCGGGTCGAACGCGACCTCGTGCATCCGCCGACGGTAGTGCGCGACCTCACCATCGTCACCACGATGTCGACCGGCGCCACCGTGATGGTGCCGATGCACCTGCGCTATCGCCTCGTGGAGGAGGACGGCGGCTGGAAGATCGCCCACCTCGCCGCGCACTGGGAGCTGGCCGGAATGATCTGGCAACTGCTGCGCACCGGACTCCCCGGACTCGGCGCCGCGCTGAGACTGGGGCCGCAGCTGATCGCCAATCTGGGCTTCGGCGGGATGATCGGAATGATGCGGGCGCTCGGTGGCGTCGGACGCACCGGGAAGCGCAGGACGGCTCGGGTGTTCACCGCCGCGGCGAGCACGGATCTGCCCCGGGTGCGCGGCCTGCTCGGCCCGCGGGCGGTGGTCGAGCTGCCTGCCGGAACACCGGTCTCGGTGGAGGAATTCACCAACCGGGCGCGGAACATGCGTTGGGACAAGGTGATCGCCGCCGGACGTACCGTCACCGCGAGCATCCGACTCGACGACACGCACGGCGTCGCAGTCGCCGAGTTCGCCGCCGGAGCTGCCCGCATCGCGACCCTCCGGTTCTATCTCGACGTGGTGTGACCGCACCCCGCCCCAGGAGACTCCCGCCCCGGCGACCCCATCCGATCGAGTGATAGCCGGACACGACGCGAGGTGTCCGGCTCGGTGAACGAGTTCCCGCCGACCTGCGCGACTGCGCGGCGCGGTCGATGGATTATTGCGACCGATCAGGACATCAGCCGCACGGATTCGGCCTGTTCCATCGCCGCGGCGGACGAGGAGACCGAGGCAGCCTCGGACGCCGCGACGGGCGCGAGCCCCGTCGGCGTCGGGTGTTCGGTCCAGCCGGGCGGACCGAACACGTACCCGAGACGCCCACGCCAGGTAGTCGCGCCCCGCACGTCGCGGATCAGGGCGGCCAGTTCGTAGTAGTTGACCTTCAACGGATTGTGGGTGCCGATGTTCTTGGTGAGTCCGTAGCGGATCGGCTCGGATTCCGCGGCGAAGCTGCCGAACATACGATCCCAGATGATGAACACACCGCCGTAGTTCTTGTCGATGTAGGGGAGATTCGATCCATGATGGACGCGGTGGTGCGCCGGGGTGTTGAACAGGAACTCGATCGGACCCGGCAGCGTCTTGACGCGCTGGGTGTGAATCGGGAACTGGTAGAGCAGGCCGATACTCTGCAGCAGGAAGATCATCCACGCCGGGAAGCCGAGCAGCGCCGCGGGGACCCACGCCAACCCGCGCAAGATATTGGCGACCGGATGCAGCCAGGACAGTCGGATCGCGGTGGAGAGATTGAAGTGCTCACTGGAGTGGTGCACGCTATGCGCGGTCCACATCAGGCGGACCCGATGGTCGGCACGATGCGCCCAGTAGTAGCAGAAGTCGGTCACGACCAGTCCGAGTACCCAGACCCACCATGATCGCGGCGAGAGGTGCCACGGCGTGAGCGCCGCGGCGCCCAAAACCGCCGAGAACGGAACGAGGTACTGCATCAGCGGCTTCGCGAGTCTGCCCAGCGTGAACGTCGCCACATTGGACGCGGTGTCGCGGGCCGATCCGCCGTTGTCGGATCGGTCGGGATCGCGGCGGTAGGCGATCCACTCCACCAGCATGAGTACCGCGAACGCCGGGACGGCATAGCTCAACAACTCCACACGGCCCATGAAATCTCCTTCATCGTCTACCGTCTGATTCGACGCTACGGGCCCGGGCCTGCGCGAACATCGCGCCGACGAGTGATCCCGCATCCCTCGCACGGGGGACGCGGGCCCCCGGTGTCGAAGGCAGAGTTATCGGTCCGCGGTTATCCGGTCCGCGGTTATCCGGTCCGCGGTTATCCGGTCCGCGGTTATCAGTCCGCGTATGCGGTGGCGCGGTCCACTCGCTGGGTTCGCCCGCGAACCTCGCGCACTGCGACGAGAGGGAGGCGGTGACGAACTGTTGGATGTGAGCAGATCACTGGCTCGGCAGTCCGTGGTGGTCGCCGTGGTGGCCGCACTGGTCGATACCGTCGTGCTCGGCCTGAGTGGCGTATTCGCGGTGGCTCCGTGGCAGACCGTCACGGCCATGGTCGCGATCGTCGCCGCGGACCTCGCGCTGGCCGCGCCGCCGCGGACCGCCGCCGTGGTTGCCGTGATCCACGTCCTTGTTCGGTTGCTGGCCGCGCTGGTGCTGCACCGGCACGGATTACCTGCGCGATTCGCCGACGTCGGCTTCCTGGTGGCCGGATACCGCGCCGGCGCATGGCTGAACGGACCGAAGTCCGTGCTGACCGTGCTCGCCCTGTGCGGCGGTGTCGCGTTCGCGCATCTGTGCACCGACAGCACCGCGGCACACGACTGGCGGTTGCTGCTCGCCTCGACCGTGTCCGCGGGGTGTGTGCCGTGGCTCGTCGGCCGCTACACCGCCGCACGCGGCGCCTACATCGCCGATCTCGAACAGCGCGCCCAGCTGCGTCACCAGGAGCACCGCGTCGCGTTGGAGCGCGCCGTCACCGAGGAGCGGGCCGCGATCGCACGGGACCTGCATGACGGGATCTCCCATCACGTCAGCGCGATCGGCATCCACGCGGGCGCGGCGCGGCTGGCCCTGGGTGCGGACGCGAATGCCACCGCCGTCCGGTCACTGGCGGCGGTGGAATCCAGCAGCAGGGCGGCGATGGTGGATCTGCGCCGCCAGCTCGATCTCTTACACGGACACGACGACGAAGGGCAGCGCCAGCCCGGTCTCGCCGAGATCGACGGGTTGATCGATCATGTGCGTGCCGCCGGGCTGGACGTCGAACTCCTGGTACGTGGCGCCGCCGTCGAACTGCCGGAATCGTTGAACATCACGCTGTACCGCATCGTGCAGGAGATGCTGACCAACGCGCTGCGCCATGGCGACGGCACGCACGCGCGACTCGAGGTGCAGCACCTGCCGAAGCGGGTGATGCTGCGCGCGACCAACCCGCTCGCCCGGCAACCGGCCGGCGCCGAGCCCTCGGCGCCGCGCGGACTCGCCGGAATCCGTCGACGCGCCGAGCTGTTCGACGGCGAGCTGGACTACGGGCGCGACGAAACCCACTGGCATACTACGGTTACCCTGCCGATCGGAGGATCGTGAACTCCCCCATCCGCGTCCTGCTCGCCGACGACCACAGCATGTTTCGCTCCGGTCTTCGCGCCGTCGTCGACAGTCAGGTCGACCTGGACTGCATCGCCGAGGTGAGCGATGGGCGCACCGCCATCGCCGAGACCGCGCGACTGCGACCGGACGTCGCGATCCTCGACGTCCGGATGCCGAAGCTGGACGGGCTGGCCGCCACCGCCGCGATCGCCGCCGCGGGCGGCACCCATGTCTTGGTGCTCACCACCTACGACAGCGACGCCAATCTGTACCGCGCGTTGCAAGCGGGCGCGAGTGGCTTCCTGTTGAAGAGTCTCTCGCCGGAGGAACTCGTCGCCGCCATCCGCATCGCGGCCCGCGGCGACGCGCTGATCGACCCCGCGATGACCCGCCGGCTGATCTCGCGCTTCGCGAGCAGTCTCGCGCCGCCGCGGACGCCACCGGAGATCGAACAGCTCACTGCCCGCGAACTGGAGGTGCTGCTGCTGCTCGCCGATGCGCGCAGCAATGCCGAGATCGCCACGCAACTCGGCGTCGGTGAGGAAACGGTGAAAACCCACGTCTCACACATCCTGGCCAAACTCGACGTCCGCGACCGCATCCACGCGGTCGTGTACGCCCATCAGCACGGCTTGGTTTCGTTCGAACCGCCGCGCTCGGAGTGACCGGCATTTCTCCGCTGCGCCGACGGCGGGGTGGGGACCTCGCCACCCCGCCGCGATCGGTCAGGAGCCGGTAGGTGGTTCAGCGACGGTTGTCGGGTCGATGACACCGAAAACCTCGCCTTGCGAACCCTGGACGACGCCCATGCGACCGAAGGGACTGTCGTCGGGCCCCGACATGATGGTGCCGCCGAGTTCGCCCGCCTCGGCGAGAGCAGCATCGGTGCTGTCGACCTGGAACCACGTCAACCAATAAGCCGGGTTGTCGCCCGCGGTCTTGGTCGAGTCGTTGATGCCGCCGATGGCATCGCCTTCGGTGGCCAGGCTGAAAGTGGAGTAGATGAAGTTCTGCCCGTCGCCGATCTCCGTGTAGTGCCAGCCGAATACCTCGGCGTAGAACTCCTGGGCCTGCTTGTAGTCAGCGGTGTGCAGCTCATTCCAGCAGTAGGCGCCGTGCTCGTCGTAGACGCCCGCACCGCTGTGCGCTTTGGCTTCCCAGATGCCGAACACCGCGCCCGTAGGATCGGCGGCGATGCACATCCGCCCGACGTCCAGCACGTCGAACGGCGCCATCATCAGCGAGCCGCCCGCGGCGGCGATCTTCTCCGCCACCGTGTCGGCGTTATCGGCGGCAATGTAGGTGGTCCAGACCGACGGCATCGGCATGCCCTCGGGTTTGGGACCGATACCCGCGGCAGGGCGACCGCCGCGCATGGCCATCAGATACCCGCCGGCTTCGGGCGGGCCTTGGATCTCCCAGCCGAAGAGTCGGCCATAGAACTCACGGGCACGAGTGGTGTCGTCGACTTGACAGTCGACCCAACAGGGCGTTCCTTGCGGCCAGCTACTGTCACGAGTGGGCATTGCAGTGCCTCCTGACATGGTTGCTGAGGTGCGGCCCGGACAGCCGACACACGGTCAGTTAATCATCAGCACACAGCTCGGGTACCCCGAATCGACCGACCACCCCGGCGGACTTCAAGCTCCGCCGACTGGACGAAATCGCTGCTGACACGGCGGCACGCAGCTGCGCGATCGACGGAACAGCGGCTACACCGCCGCCACACCCGACCATTCGCCATGTCGCGACATCCGATCCGCACCGACGAGCTGAGCAACTGCTGTCTCGTTATGCCGCAACCTTTTTCGGAAGTTCGGGATGGCCCTCTGCCTGATCGGCTCAGATTTCCGCACTGCCACCGATCCATGATGGGCGCTGAATTCGAACGACCGATTTCGAATCCGACCGGACGATGCGGAACAGATTCACCGACACCCTTCGGAGTGCCGCGCCCGGACACACCCGATCACCAAATTACACGTATGCGATTTGCCGCTTCGGCGATCGACGAGGCCCCGCGGGGGCGAACAGGTCACGGCCCACGATCACTGAGAAATAAAAACGGAAAGGCCCCCGGAGAACTTCTCCGGGGGCCTTTCCGCTAGTAGCGGGGACAGGATTTGAACCTGCGACCTCTGGGTTATGAGCCCAGCGAGCTACCGAGCTGCTCCACCCCGCGTCGGTGAACATAACATTACACACGGGTTCGCAGAGTCTGCAAATCACCAGGTCAGATCCACATTCAGGTCGATTCCCAGGAAGCGAACGCGGTGACACGACAGGCCGTTCGACAGGTCGCGAGATCGAGATCTCCGCGGCCGCGACGCCTCGGCGCCGCAACGCGCCCGTGACATCGACAGGACCCGAAGCAGTGCGACGGTAAAAGCTGAGGCTATTTCGAAGTGATATCAGCCACATAACGATATGATAACCAACTGCCATATCAGCGTGTTGAGCGCGTTTACATCCCGCAAAAGCGTCGATATTCAGGTTATTCGCATCACGCGAATCGGATGTTATCGAGATGTGATCTACCGAGATTTCTTCGTTACCGTCACTCCAACGGCCCGGATCAACCGTGATGGGCTAGCACTCGAACCGCCGAACACCGGCGACCCTGTCCCGCGGTTCGAGGATCCCCGACGACCTGGGGACAGGGACACGGCAGGCCTGATCGCCGTGTCGGCGGGCGCAGGAAGGAAACGACTATGACTGAGAACCGGAAGTTCAGCACTCACGTCCTCGGCTTAGCCGCCGTCACCGGCGCACTTGCTGCCATCCCGTGCGCACTCTCCACCGCATCGGCCTCCGCCGCGCCGGCCCACGACTGGGACGGCGTCGCGCAGTGCGAGAGCGGTGGCAACTGGGGGATCAACACCGGAAACGGCTACTACGGCGGTCTGCAGTTCTCCCCGAGCACCTGGGCCGCCAATGGCGGTCAGGGCTCCGCGCACACCGCCAGCAAACAAGAGCAGATTCGCGTGGCGGAGCGGGTGCTCGCCACGCAGGGCGTCGGAGCCTGGCCGCAGTGCGGTCAGTACCTGCGCGCCGCCACCCCCGAGCCCGAGCCCGAGCGCCAGGAGCAGGCTCCCGCCGCGCCTTCCCCGGCCCAAAAGAGCGCCCAGACCCTGGCCGAGCGAGCCAAGGCGGCGGCGGACAAGCTCGCCGAAAAGTACGGCCTGGCGGGCCCATACCAGCTGCTACTGCAGCAGAACGACACGATTATCGACTCTCTCGGTCGCTGACCCCGCAGGTCCACCCAACGAGAATGGGGCGGCAATCCACTCCGATTGCCGCCCCATTCCGCTTACCCAGCTCGTACTACCTCAGCGCCCCGCGTCCTGATACGCCTTGACAGCGGTTTCGAGCTCATCGAGCGCCTTGCCGAAGTCCTGGAAGTTTCCGGTGCGCATGGCATTTCGCACGTTCTCGATCTTCCGGTTCAGCTCGGCCGCCGCGGCGTCTTTGCTGGAAGACGATCCGGTCGACGGCGGCGGGGCGACCGCGGGCGGCGCGGTCGCGCCCCCGGTGGTGCCGGTGCCGCTCTGGCCGGCAGGCGGCGGGATCGTGCCCGGTTTCGGTCGGGTGCCCGAGTCACCGCCGAATGGCGTCGCCAGAGCGCCCGCACCCGGGATCACCTGATCCAATGCCTCGGCCAGTGTGGAGGCATAGCCCACCTTGACGCTGCCGGCCTCGTCCCGATAACTCACCAGCACCCGCAGCAGCTGCGGGAAGGTCGCGGTGTTCGGACCCGTATTCCGCTCGTTGTAGAACGGCTCGACGTAGAGGATCCCGCCGTCGGCGATCGGCAAGGTCAGCAGGTTGCCGTACTTGATCTTGTTCGAGTTGGACAGCAACGTCTTCTCGCGCGAGACCTCCGGCGCCGTCGTCATCCGGTTCTGCGTCTGTTGCGGACCCAGGGTCTGCGTATCGGTGGGCAGGCGCAGAATAGTGAACTTGCCGTACCCTTCCGGGTCCGACCGCACCGAGATGTAGGCCGACAAGAACTGCCGGTTGTACCCGACCATGGCACTGGTCAGGTTGAAGGTCGGCTTGTTCGTCTGCGGGTCGCCGAGCAGCACGTAGTACGGCGGCTGGTTCGCGGTCGTCCCGCCTTCGGTGGTCGGGTCCGCGGGTACCGACCAGAACGCGTTGTTGGTGAAGAACTCGCGCGGATCGTCCACGTGATACTTGGTCAGCATCTCCCGCTGCACCTTGAACAGGTCCTCCGGGTACCGGAAATGCGCCCGCAGTTCCGGGGAGATCTCGCTTTCCGGTTTCACGGCGCCGGGGAACACCCCACGCCACGCCTTCAGCACCGGATCCGACGAGTCGACCTCGTACAGCGTGACGGAACCGTCGTAAGCGTCGACCGTGGCCTTGACCGAGTTGCGGATGTAACTGACCGACTTGCGCGGAACCAGCCTGCCGGTCTTCTTGTCGATACTGTCCTCGACAGCGCCCTCCAATGAGGTGCTCTGCGCGTACGGATAGTTGTCCAGCGTGGTATAGGCGTCCACGATCCAGACGATGCGACCACCGACGACCGCCGGGTAGGCGTTGCCGTCCGTGGTCAGCCACGGCGCGACCTTCTGCACCCGCTCGCGGGGGCTGCGGTTGTAGATGATCTTGGAGTGGTCGTCGATCGCCGAGGAGAACAGAATATTGCGCTCGGCGTATTTGGCGGCGAAGGCGAAGCGGTTGAACCAGTTGCCGATCGGCACACCGCCCTTGCCGGTGTAGGTGTACTGCGCGGTGTCGGAGTCGTACTCGCGCGGACGCTGGCCGTCCATCGCGCCCACGATCGCGTAGTCCGGATTGGACTGCGAGATCAGCTCGCCATAGTAGACGCGCGGCTGATCCACCCTGATCCGTTGCTTGTCCGCCGGGGTGAACAAGTCACTGACCATGAAGATCGGGTAGCCGCTGTCGCTACTGCCCCCGGTCGCGTTGGGGTCTTCGGACTGCGGCTTGTTCACTCGGTTGGCGGGGGCGGCGACGAAGCCGTTGCCGTGGGTGTAGACGGTGTGCTTGTTGATCCAGTCGGTCTGGTTACCGCTCAGTGCCGCGGGCGACAACTCCCGCGCGGCCACGATGTAATCCTGCACGTCGCCGTCGAGTTTGTAGCGGTCGATATCCAGCGACTCGGGGAAGCCGTAGAAGTTCTTCAACTGACGCAGCTGGGTGAAGGTGGGCGACAAAATGTTCGGGTCGAGCAGCCGGGCGTTGCCGATGGTCGCCGCGTCCACCGGAACGGTCTGCGGGCTCTTGTTGCTTTCGCCCTTGTAGTCCTTGTAGTCGATCCTGTCATCCGTGATGCCGAACGCCTGCCTGGTAGCGGCGATGTTGCGTTCGATGTACTCGCTTTCCTTGTCCGCGGCATTGGGACGCACCGAGAACTGTTCGACCACCAGCGGCCACACCGCGCCGACCAGGATCGAGGACAGCACGAGCAGCGCGGCAGCCATCGCGGGCACGCGCAGATCGCGCAGCACGATGCCGGCGAAGAACGCGATCGCGCAGATGACCGCGATGGACAACAGGATGAGCTTGGCGGGCAGCACCGCGTTGATATCGGTGAAGGAACCGCCGGTGAAGGTGGGCTCCTTACGGCTGCTGGAGAGCAGTTCGTAGCGGTCGAACCAATACGCGATCGCCTTGAGCAGCACGAAAAATCCGGCGAGCACGGCCAACTGGACGCGCGCGGCGCGCGTCAGGGTGCCTTCACGTCCGGTCAGCCGCAGGCCGCCGAAGACATAGTGGGTGACCAGGCTGGCGAAGAACGCAATGACCACCGCGACGAACAGCCAGTTGAGCACCATCCGATAGAAGGCGAGATCGAACGCGTAGAACCCGACGTCCAAGTGGAACTGAGGGTCCTGCGCACCGAACGAGGATCCGTTCAAGAACAGTTGCACCGTGACCCAATTCGACTGCGCCACCAAGCCGGACAGCAGACCGAGCAGCACCGGAATCCCGACGCCGAACAGTCGCAGCCGGCTCATCACGGTGGTGCGATAGCGCGCGATCGGATCGTTCGGGCCCGCCACCGGGACGAACACCGGTCTGGACCGGTAGGCCAGCAGCAGCGCCAGCCAGACCACGACGCCGACGAAGATCGCCACCGCCAAGAGCAGCAGGATTCGGGTCCGCAGCACGGTCAGATACACCGTGCGGAAGCCGACCTCGCCGAACCACAACCAGTTCGTGTAGGCGTCCGTCAGCCGCGGTCCCAGTAGCAGCAATGCCGCCAGGACGATGGCTGCCACCAGCAGCACACGGCTGCGTCGGGACAGCGAAGGTAAGCCGGTGGGGGGCCGCATGCCCACGATGCCACTCTCCAAGGTCCGGCGGCGTTCGCACCGATACACCCGGCCGATGCGCCGCAGTCCGATGTTGCGGATGGTCCTTCCGGACCCGTTCCCGGCCCACTCTACGGAAATCGGACACCATGTGGCTGCCAGGGTTGCGCATGCCGCGCAGGAAGGTGGATCGCGCGGGTTCGTACTCGTCCCGGACGCGGGTTTGGTTGGATGTCCCCGTGACCGCAAACCTGCACGCCGAACTCGTCCTCGCCCGTTCCGTCCGGGAGGTGGCGGAATTCGTCGATGCCGAGGGGTGGGGTCGCCCGCCTCAGATGTTCGCGCTGGTACCGACCGCCGACCTGGTCGCCGTACAGCCCGAACTGATCGATCAACTCGACGCCGGAACCGAACTCACTCCCGTTGCCCAGGAGGCGTTCCCCGAAGACGTGACCGGCGGGTCGATGGCGCTGGACGAGTTCCTGGCGACCACGACCTGGCCACCCGCCGTCCAGGGCTGTGTGCTGGTCCAGGAGATCGTGGTGCTGCCGCCGGACGCCGAATCCACGCTGGACGACGCGCTGGCCCCACTGCTCGCCGACCACGACGCCGCCGACGCGGCCGCCCGCGCCGCCGCGCAGGCGCATCCGGGGCGCAAGCAGGCGCGCCTGTTCGCCGCGGTGCTGCGCAGTGGCGCCGCCCTGTCCCTGCTGCAACTGCGCCCCGAAGACGATGCCGACGACTTCGGCGACCTCGAACTGCGCACCTACCCGAACCTGGCGCCGAATATCATCGACGCCCTACACCACACGCTGGACTGAGGCTCATCCGCAGCTGACAGTGTCCTTGCCGGTGTTGATCTCATTGAGCGATTGCAGTGCGCCGGTGAGGTTCTCGACCCGCACCAACCGCAGGCCGGCCGGGATCCGCGACTTGGCTTCGTTGCAGTTGGCGGCAGGAACCAGGAAGGTCTCCGCGCCTGCGTCACGCGCGGCCATCATCTTGTATTGGATCCCGCCGATCGGGCCGACCTTGCCGTCCTGATCGATGGTCCCGGTACCCGCCACGAATCGGCCGCCGTCCAGCTCGCCGGGCGTGAGCTTGTCGATCAGCGCCAAACTGAACATCAGCCCGGCGGAGGGCCCGCCGATGTCGGCGAGATTGAAGTCGACCTGCATGGGCGGACGGGCGCCCTCGCCCGGTGTCACGCCGAGGTAGCCCTTGGTGGGGTCGCCGGGTCGGGTGCCGAGAGTGATCGTCGCGGTCTGCTCGGCGGTGTCCCGGCGGTACACCACGGTCAGCGGCGTGCCGGGAGCCTGCGCCGACACCGTGGTGACGACGTCCTGCGGGGTGGTCATCGGCGCGCCGTTGATGCTGACCAGCTCGTCACCCGCCCGCAGCACCTCGTTGGCCGGGCCGTCGTCGGACACTTTGCGCAACAGCACCACGGTCGGCAGTTTCAGATAATGCAGCGCCGCGACCTCGGCGTTGCCCTCGGAATCCTTGAAGTCCTGCTGATTGGACTTGTCGATCTCCTCGCGCGAGACCCCGGGCGGGTAGACCTCCGCACGCGGCACCAGACCGTGCTGGCCACTGGCCCAGAAGCCGAATGCCTCGAAGATGCTCAGCTTGTCGCGCACCGAGACCGTGGTCATGTTGAGATGCCCCGTGGTCGGATCCACCTGCGCACCCTGGACGTCCACGACCTGCTTGCCATCCACCTCGCCGAGGGTATTGAAGGTGGGACCGGGACCGAGTGCGACGAATGGCACAGTGAGTACGCTGCCGACGACACCGAGCACGACAACCGGGATCAGAGCGGCCACCAGAGTGAGGATCCGACGATTCACCTGGACCACAGTAGTGATCACCCTCGTCGCGGGACGGCAGAGGCGGTTATTTGGGCCTCGCGCGCGTCCCCGGTTTCGCGCCGCGCGAACATCGAGACACTGTGTTACGCGCGTAACGTAATGGGCATGAGTGACCTCCCCTTCGGATTCTCGAACCGCGACGACGACGAACGCAAGCGCGGCGACGAGCCGGGCGGTCCCGGTCCGAGCGATCCGCTGGGCTTCGGGATCGGTGGGGCCGGGGCTGGTGGATTCGACCCCGCGCAGCTCGGGCAGATGCTGACCTCGTTGGGGCAGATGCTCAGCGGCATGGGCCAACCGGGTGCGGGACAGGCCGGGCCGGTGAACTACGACGTCGCCAAACGACTGGCCCGCCAGCAACTCGGCGCTACGGTCCCGCCTGTCTCGGCGAGCACCACGAGTGCGGTGAGCGATGCCGCTCACCTGGCCGAACTATGGCTGGACGGTGCGACGACCCTGCCGGCCGGCGCCACGAAGACCGTCGCCTGGACCGCCAACGACTGGATCGAGCAGACCCTGCCCACCTGGCAACGGCTGTGCGACCCGGTCGCCGAGCAGATCGCCGGGATGTGGACGACGTCACTGCCCGAGGAGGCCAGGCAGTTCGCCGCACCGATGGTCGGCGTGCTCGGTCAGATGGGCGGTCTGGCCTTCGGCTCGCAACTGGGGCAGGCGCTCGGCCAGCTCGCCAAGGAGGTGCTGACCTCCACCGATATCGGTCTCCCGCTGGGACCCTCCGGGACCGCGGCGCTACTGCCCACGGCGATCTCGGAGTTCAGCGCGGGTCTGGAGCAGTCCGAAAGCGAGATCCTGGTGTTTCTCGCCGCACGCGAGGCCGCCCACCAGCGGTTGTTCGCGCATGTGCCGTGGCTGCGCCAACAAGTACTCGGCGCGGTCGAGGACTTCGCGCGTGGCATCCGCATGGACTTCTCCGCGCTGGAGCAGGCGGCGCAAGAGATCGACCCGATGGCGCTGACCGATCCGTCGAAGCTCGAGGAGATCCTGGCGCAGGGCACGTTCGAGCCGCAGACCACGCCGGAGCAGAAGCAGGCGCTGGAGCGGCTGGAGACGTTGCTCGCGCTGATCGAAGGCTGGGTGCAGGTCGTGGTCACCGACGCCGTCGGCGACCGGTTGCCCGGCGCGGGCGCGCTGGCCGAGACCTTGCGCAGGCGGCGCGCGACCGGCGGCCCGGCCGAACAGACATTCGCGACCCTGGTCGGCCTCGAGCTGCGTCCGCGCAAGTTGCGCGAGGCGGCGGCATTGTGGCGCAGCCTCACCACCGACGCGGACATAGCCACCCGCGACGGTATCTGGGCGCACCCCGATCTGTTGCCCAACTCCGACGACCTGGACTCCCCTGCCGGCTTCATCGACTCGGTGACCGGTGGCGCAAGCACCGCGTTCGACGACCCGCTCGCCCAACTCGCCGAGACGGAAGCGCGCGAGAAGGCCGAGCGCGAACAGCGAGAGGGCGGTCCCGAACTGGGCAAGGACGGCAGCGCATCCGACTGAGTCCGCCCTGTTGATGCCCCCGAGCCTGTGGATAACCATGGGTTTCGAGGCAGATCCGGCGGTGCGCGGTTCGCATACTGCTGAACATGACAACGATGTGTCGCGGTCCGAGGCTGCGTTCGAGGGTGACCGTTCTGGTGCGCCCGACCGGCGTGGTCCAGCTCGGGTGTGACCCCGAGACCGCCTTGGTGCTGGACCCGGAAGGAATGGACGCCGAGACCGTACTCGGCTTCCTGCGTCTGTTGGACGGCCTGCGAACCCAGCCGCAGATCCTCTGGCGAGCCGGGGAACACGGCATCGCCCCGGACAGCGCCGTGGCGCTGCTCACCCTGATCGATGAGGCCGGGCTGCTCGACCACCCCGAAGACCGAGCCGGACAGGTCCGTGCCGTACGAGTGCACGGCCTCGGCCCGCTGTCGGACGCGGTCTCGGCCGGACTGCGCACGCTGGGCGTGCGTCCGACCCGCTCGCACGACTACGCACCCCACGCGTCGACAGTGCGCACCTGGCAGGCCGATCTGGTGGTGCTCGCCGATGCGCTGATGCCCGACCCGCAGCTGGTCAACGACCTTGTACTGCACCGGATTCCCCATCTGCAATTACGCATTCGGGACAATAAGGGCGTCATCGGACCGCTGGTACTACCCGGCGCCACCAGTTGTCTGCGCTGCGCGGACCTGATTCGCGCCCAGAACGACGCCGCCTGGCCGCATCTGGCCGCCCAACTGCTGGGCCGAGCAGGCTCCGCCTCTCCCGCCGGAATCGCCGCCACGACGGCGATCGCACTCGGCGAACTCGAGGCGATAATGGAGTGCTCGCCGGGCCGCGCACCGGCCACGCTGAACGCGACCGTGGAGTTGGATCTGGACTCGCATGTCCTGGATCGACGTGCGTGGGCCCCACATCCCGCGTGCCCGTGTACTCGCATTTCCCCTGGTCTCACCGCGGAAACTACGCCGTGACCGAGATTGCCATGGCAGCTCGGGACCAGGTCCGCCATGATGGGTAACGTGTCTGAGATCGTGCGCCGTCGCTCGTCCCGAAACGCCAAGCTGGCAAAGATCCCGCTGGGCATTGCCGGGCGGGCCGCCGTAGGGCTCGGCAAAAAGCTCGCCGGCGGCGACAGATCCGAGATCAACGCACAGCTCAACCAGAAGGCCGCCGAGCAGTTGTTCACCGTGCTGGGTGAGCTCAAGGGCGGCGCAATGAAGTTCGGGCAAGCGCTCAGCGTGATGGAGGCCGCCGTCCCGGAGGAGTTCGGCGAGCACTACCGCGAGGCACTCACCAAGCTGCAGGCCGCTGCTCCGCCGATGCCCGCCACGACCGTTCACCACGTGCTCGACCAGCAGCTCGGCACCCAGTGGCGGCAGCGCTTCCGCGAGTTCGACGACACCCCGGCCGCGTCGGCCAGCATCGGCCAAGTGCACAAGGCGGTGTGGGCGGACGGTCGAACAGTCGCGGTGAAGGTCCAGTACCCCGGCGCGGACGAAGCGCTGCGCGCGGATCTCAAAACGCTGTCGCGGATGAGCGGCCTGATCGGGTCGGTGATCCCGGGCGCGGATGTGAAGCCGATCCTCGCCGAGATCACCTTACGCACCGAGGAAGAGCTGGACTACCGCAACGAGGCGGCCAACCAGCGTATCTTCGCAAAGGGTTTCGACGGGCACGGCGAAATCATCGTGCCGAAGGTGGTGGCCAGCGCGCCCAAGGTGATCGTCACCGAATGGCTGGACGGCACCGCCGTTTCCGCGATCATCAAGCAGGGCGCCGACGATCGGGCCGGCACCCTCGCGGTGCGCAACCGCGTCGCGGGTCTGATGGGCCGGTTCCACTTCTCCTCCCCCGAGGTCGTCGGACTGCTGCACGCCGACCCCCATCCGGGCAACTTCATGATGCTGCCCGACGGCAAACTCGCCGTCATCGACTTCGGGGCGTGCGCTCCGATGCCCGGCGGATTCCCGCCGATACTCGGCCAGATGCTCGCGCTCGCGGTCGAGGAACGCTTCGCCGAACTCACCGAGCTGATGTACGACCACGGCTGGGTGATTCCCGGCCGCGTAGTCACCCATGCGGAGATCGCCGACTACCTGCGACCGTTCACCGACCCGATCCGGACCGACTCCTTCCATTTCACCCGCGGGTGGATGCAGCGAGTGGCGGGCAAGGCGTCCGATATCTCCAGTGCCGAGATGAAAACGGCACGGGCACTTCAGCTTCCGGCCGACTACGTGATGATTTTCCGGGTCCTCAGCGGTACCGTCGGCATCCTGGCCCAGCTGGACGCGGAACTGCCGTTCATGCAGCTCGTCCGCACATGGATGCCGGGCTTCCGCGCGGAACGCACCGCCTCCTGATCCAGGTCCCGGAACACCGGCAACCACCGCGGATTTCGCGTTATCGAAGCACGTTCCGGAACGCAGGCGAGCCGCCCACCGAGCAACGGTGAGCGGCTGGCCTGCTTTCTCGTTCGTTGGCCCGGCCCGCGTCGGGACCGACCGAATCGAGCACATCGACCGGAGGGAGGGAAGTCACTTCCCCGCTCATCTGTCGATGACGGCATGAGCGGGGTCCAACGTGGTGATGCGAGGTATCGACTCCGCGCCGGACGCTCACGCCGGAATCGCGACCTTGCGCGGACGGCCACGCGGGCGCTTGCGGGCGATCACGACACCCTGGTCGAAGATCTCACCGCCCCAAACACCCCACGGCTCACCCCGATCCATGGCCGCGTTGAGACAGCCCTTGCGGATGGGGCAAGTCGCGCACAGCGCCTTGGCCTGCTCCAACTGGACCGGGCTCTCGGCGAACCAGAGGTCCGGGTCTCCGGCACGACAAGGTAGCACCTTGGTGACCGCTCGGGCCGGAATAGTCGACGCCACGGTTCGGCATGTCACGTCAGTGGTGGCCTGTGGCCAACTCTGTGCGGTGAACACGTCGTTCTCCTTCAGCTTGTTTGCAGCGGTTCGTTTGTTGTGGCGCGAAACCGGTGCCCGTGGCTGAAGGGCCGAAAAACAGTGGCCACGGTTTCGCTGTGTGCGATCCGTGGCCAGGAGGTCGGGAAGGAGGTCCCTACCTAGGTCGACATCTGTGTCGAGTCCTGATCACGGTCGCTGGGTGTGCGGTGCGCAGGCGTGCCGCCGGCAGATCCGCCGGGTCGAAACCGGCTTCCGCTGCGACGACGCCGACTGCTGCTCGAGCAACTGCCGGGTGCCAACCCACGCTGGGCTTGTCCTGGATGACGGTGCGGATGGGCGCATGCATGGCGGCGTAATTCGCCTGCAGGCCAGAGGCGCCGAATGCACCGCTGCCGGACAGACCGATCCCCTGCAAAGCGAGGATCCCCCGGGAGGCCGCCATGGGCGCAGTGACCGCAACGCCATTGGCGCTGACGTTCATGATGTTGTCCATTGCTCTGCCTCCCTCCTGTACTCGTGGTGTGTCGGTGACGATGCGCGCCGAGATGCCCTCCCGGTGCGTGCTCTCACCATATGCAAGATCGGCGATGCCGACAACCTATTTTCTACCTGCGGTTTTGTGATGTCGATCGAAGCCGGGACGCGACGATCGCCAGCACGTCGGCGCCGTATCGGTCGAGCTTCTTCGCACCGATGCCGGGAATCGCGGCCAGCGCAGCATCATCGGCGGGCAGTTGTTCGGCGATCGCAGTGAGCGTGGTGTCGGTGAACACCACGAATTCGCGCACCTGCTGCGCCACTGCCTTCTCCGCGCGCCACTCCTGCAGTGCGACAAGCAGTTCGGCGTCCAGCTCGGCTGGGCAGCGGCGGCAGCGGCCGAGCATGGTCGCATAGGTGCCGATCAGCGGCTTGGCACAAACCCGGCAGGTCGGGCGGACACGGTTCGACGCGGGGGCGGTAGCCGGCCCGGCGACACGCGAGGCGGGCGAGTCGTCGGGCACGAGGCCGTTGAGGAATCGCGAGCGCCGCCGGGATCGTCTGCCGCCTTCGTTTCTGGCCAGCGCCCAGGACAGTCGCAGATGCTCCCGTGCCCTGGTGACGCCGACATAGAGCAACCGACGCTCCTCCTCCAGCGCGGCCGCGTCGGCGACCGAGCCGTCATCGGCGAGGACATGCGCGATCGGCATGGTGCCATCGGACAGACCGACGAGGAACACCGCGTCCCATTCCAGGCCCTTCGCGGCATGCAACGAGGCCAGCGTGACGCCCTGCACCGTGGGTGGATGCCTGGCCTCGGCGCGGATCATGAGTTCACGCAGCAGCCCGGGCAGATCGAGCTGGTCGTCATGGCCGACCAGTTCCTCGGTCAGCCGAACCAAGGCGACCAGCGAGGACCAGCGTTCCCGCGCCTGAGCGCCCACCGGCTCGGTGGCGGTGAGGCCGACCGGGACGAGCACCGCGCGAACCAGCGAAACCAAGGCGGTACCGCTGCGCGCCTGCTCGGGGAGATCATCACGGGCCGCGGCCTGCCGCAACGCCTGCACGGCCTGCCTGACTTCGGCACGCGCGAAGAAACCTTCACCACCACGCAACTGGTACGGGATGCCGCGCTCGGTGAGCACCTGCTCATAGCCTTCGGACTGCGCGTTGATGCGGTAGAGGACGGCGATCTCGGCGGCCGGAGTGCCTGCCTCGAGCAGCCGCTCGATCGCCCCGACCACCGCGGCGGCCTCGGCGGGACCGTCGTCGTACTCGGCGAACGCCGGCTCCGGACCATCGGCCCGCTGTCCGATCAACTGCAGCCTGCTGCCCGCGATCCGGCCGCGTGCGACCCCGATCACCCGGTTGGCCAGCGACACCACCTGCGGAGTCGAGCGATAGTCGCGTTCCAGGCGGACCACCGTGGCCTCGGGGAAGCGCCGGGAGAAGTCGAGCAGGTAACTCGGAGTAGCACCGGTGAACGAATAGATCGTCTGGTTGGCATCGCCCACCACGGTGAGATCGTCACGGTCACCGAGCCAGGCGTCGAGCACCCGCTGCTGCAGCGGTGTGACGTCCTGGTACTCATCGACCACGAAACTGCGGTAACGGCCGCGGAATTCATCCGCCACCGCGGGATAGTCCTCCAGCGCTGCCGCGGTGTGCAGCAGCAGATCGTCGAAATCCAGCAGCAGTCCGTCCGGCGTCGTCTTGAGCTTCTCGTAGCCCGAGTAGACCTCGGCCACCCGCATTGCGTCGTAGGGCGGCTCACGCCGATGCGCGACCACCGCTGCCGCGTAGTCTTCCGGCGCGATCAGCGTGGCCTTCGCCCATTCGATTTCACTCAGCACATCGCGCACGCTCTCGGTGGCGGTGGACAGGCCCGCCCGGCTCACCGCCTGCGCGACGATCGGAAACTTGCCGTCGATCAGCCGCCACGGCACGTCGCCGACGACCTGCGGCCAGAAGTAGGTGAGCTGCCGCAACGCGGCCGCGTGGAACGTGCGCGCCTGCACCTGGGTCGCCGTGCCACCGAGGCCGAGTGCACGCAGGCGACTGCGCAGCTCCCCCGCCGCGCGCGCGGTGAACGTCACCGCGAGCACCTGGTCGGCCCGGACGTGCCCCTCGGACACCAGATACGCGATGCGGTGGGTGATAGTCCTGGTCTTGCCGGTACCCGCGCCCGCGAGCACACACACCGGACCGCGCGGCGCACGCACGGCCACAGCCTGCTCCGGATCGAGGGCGGCGAGGTCGAGTGCGGGCACGCGGTCCATCATGTCAGGGTCCACCGACACGCACCCGCCGCCGTGGCGCTCGCTCGCAGCGGGATATTTCGCGTTCGACACAGTTCGAGGTGGAACAGTAGGCAGCCGTCCGGTGTTGCACCGTCTGTGACTGACGTGACTCCTGACCTGACGATGTACTCGACCACCTGGTGCGGCTACTGCCGCAGGCTCAAGAAACAGCTGGACGAGGCCGGCATCAGCTACGCCGAGATCGACATCGAGCACGATCCGGCATCCGCCGAGTTCGTCGGCAGTGTCAACGGCGGCAACCACGTCGTGCCGACAGTGAAATTCGCCGACGGGTCCACCGCGACGAACCCGTCACTCGCGATGGTCAAGCAGACTCTCGCCACGTTGTCCTGATCAGCAGTCGCGCGGGCCCAACAGCCCGCGCGCGGGAACTCAGTCGATCGCCGCCCAGGATTCGACGATCGTGCGCGCGATGGAGATCGAGCCGGGCAGCAACAGACGTCGTCCCTCGCCTCGTGCCGACCAGTCCCCCATGGCGAGCGCCGCGCGCACCTCGGCGCGCGTGAACCACTGTGCCTCGGCGATCTCCCCGTCGGAGAAGGTCAGCGGCTGATCGGGATCGCCGACCGCCGCGAAGCCGAGCATCAGCGAACGCGGAAATGGCCAGGGCTGGCTACCCAGGTAGCTGATCTCCCGCACGTCTAAACCCACCTCCTCACGCATCTCCCGCTCGACGCAGCGTTCCAACGATTCCCCCGCCTCGACGAAACCGGCCAGCAGCGAGAACAACGTGTTCGGCCAGCTGTGCTGCCGCGCGAGCAGCACCCGCTCGCCGCCGTCGTGGATGAGACAAATCACCGCCGGGTCGATGCGGGGGAATTCCTCGTAGCCACTCGCGGTGACCCGCGACCACCCGGCTTTGGACGAGGTGGTCAGCGTGCCGTCCGCGCCGTGGAAACCGGCTTTGTCGTGCCAGTTCAACAGCGCGATCGCGGTCGAGAGCAACCCGGCGGTGCGGTCGTCGACACTGCCGCCCGCCAGCGCCCGCAGATCGGTCAGCTGTCCCTCGAGTTCGGCATCACGCACCGCCCACAGATGGACCCCGTCCTCGACACCGAGAAAGACCGCGGCCGGGCTCGGCTCGGCGGACAACTCGACGGCAGCGTCCATGACCAGGGCGCCGTCCTCGAACCGCACCTGCCCGCGCGGGGTGACCCGCAACAGTCTCGCCTCGCGCCAGCCTTTCTCGAGCGCCTGCGCGTCGCCGCGGATCTCCTCGGCCCGGTCGACCACGGAACGGGACAGCAGGGGAACGCCATTGAGCTGAAATGCGGACACGCTTCGAGACTATCGCGCCCGAGTTACCGTCCCGCTCGCGCCGGTGTCACTTGCCCGAACGGCGGATGTACAACAGCTTGTCGCCCGCCTCGATCGCGTCGACCTCCGGCTCCCCGACCCGAATCAGCTCACCGCCGCGCACGACACCGAGCACGATATCGCTGAGATGCCGTGGCGAACCACCGATCTCGGCGGAATCGACCTCACGCTCGGCGACGGCGAAACCCTCCTGCGGGGTGAGCAGATCCTCCATCATCTCCACCACCGTCGGCGTGGTGGTCGCGATGCCGAGCAACCGTCCGGCAGTCTCGGAGGACACCACCACCGAATCGGCGCCCGACTGGCGCACCAAGTGGGTGTTCTCCGCCTCCCGGATCGCGACCACGATCTTGGCGGACTTGTTCAGTTCGCGGGCTGTCAGCGTGACCAGCACCGCGGTGTCGTCGCGATTGGTGGCGACCACCACCGAGGAGGCATTCTGCACGCCGGACAGCCGCAACACGTCGGACTGGGTGGCCGAGCCGTGCACCGTGACGAGTCCAGCGTTCGCGGCGGCCTCCAGCGCGACGACATCGGTGTCGACCACCACGATATCGGCGGGCTGCACGCCGTCACCGAGCATGGCGTCGATCGCGGTCCTTCCCTTCGTGCCGTATCCGACGACCACGGTGTGATTACGCACGCTGTGCCTCCATCGCTGAATCTTGAAAGCCTGCCGGGAGCGTTCCGTCAGCACGCTGAGCGTGGTTCCGACGAGGACGATGAGGAACAGGATCCGCAGCGGGGTGATGATGATGATGTTCGTCAGACGCGCCTCGGTCGTCACCGGAGCGATGTCGCCGTATCCGGTGGTCGACAGCGACACCGTCGCGTAGTAGAGCGCGTCCAGAAAGGACAGTTCGTCACCCGAGTTGTCGTGATACCCGTGGCGACCGAGATACACCACCAGCGCGGCCAGAAACAGCAGGCCGGCCGCGAACAACACCCTCCGGGTCAACGAAATCCACGGACTCGTCTGAATCTCCGGGATACGCAGCACACCGACCAGCGCGAAGTCCGGGCGGCCCGCCACCCCGAACCCGTGCGCCCGATCACCGAACACCGAACACACCCACCATCTCGCCGCTCGCGTCGGTCAACCCCGACCTTCCTCGTCCCTCCGGCACAGCACGGGAGCCTACTGTGTTTGTTTTGGCAGCGCCTGCGGCGCTGCGTGTTCGCGGCCCCTTTGTGGCTCGCGTCCGAGCGACCGCCGCTTGCGACTTCGTCGCGGACGCGGCGGCCGCTCCGACGCGAGCCGGGCCGCGAACGGGCAATGCTCGGTCTCGCTGACACGAAAAAGGGGTGACCACGAGCTGATGATGATGTGCGGGGTCGATCCGTCGTAGTTGTAGTGACCACAACCACTACACACAGCAAATTTCCCCACCCACGGCGGAGCGCGTAGTGCCCTGAACAGCTTCGCTTGGAAACGGGAGCGGAACCGAAACTCGAGTGGGAGCGGACGCGGAGCAGAGGGGTAGGAGCAGAAGCAGAAGAGGGCAGGCGGAGCAGGCGCGGGGAGGGGAGGCGCGGGGAGGGGAGCGAACTCGAGCAGAAGAGGGAAGAAAGCGAGAGGGTGCTGATGGGTTGCAGCCCGGTTGCGGTGCGTTCGACATCGAGGGCGTGGTGACCGACAACGTCTTCGTCGCCGGGATCGAGGGCGCCGGGCTGGCCAGCGGGCTGGAGGGGCGTTGGGGGGTGATCCATACCATCGCTCGAGGATGTCGCTTGCCATCCGGGCGGGACCTGATCACGCCGTACGATGCCTTCTGCTCACGCCAGTCTTCTTGGGTCGGGATGTGCACGCCGGCGGCGAAGAGCTGACCTACCCACGATTTTCGTCTCCCACACCTGATAGATGTACTGGTCGAAGTACTTATCGATGGCGTACTTCGATTCGGGAAACCCGCCGAAGCAGCGCCACCCTCCTTCGCAACGAGGTTCGAAGCCCGGATCGCGTGGTGGACAACGGTGTAGAAGCAGATATTGGTGAAGTCGATGCCCTCATCGCAGCCGGAGCGCACCGCTCGCGCGCCCGGTAGCCCTCCACCGTGGGCGGCGCGGCGCCGGGGGATCCGCGGTATCGGCCGGGCCCTCGCCGCGCTGCTGTTCATGTTCGGTGTTCCCGGCGGCGATCCAGTTCACTGTTGACGTGCTGGGCCGAAGATGGCGCCACAACTGGTCAGGATGGATCGGCGCGCGGGTTCGCCGCCGCGGATCCAGTGATCATTCGGTCGCTGCCCGCGGGGGGTCGACGGGTGCGGCTCTTGTGATCAGCTCGGCCAGTTCGTCCGGGCCGGCCAGCGTCGCGGGCGCGATGGTGCGCCCGGTACGCACGTAGTGGAACGCGGCGCCGATCCGGTCCAGCATCTGCTGTTCGGGGCGGCCCTCGCGGGCGGCCATCAGCCGAGCCCAGGCCAGGCGATAGACGGCGAGCTGCATGGCGACCGCCGGTTCCTCGGCGGGGGTCGGCTCGGCGCCGGTCTTCCAGTCGACCACGAGCCAGCCGCCGCCCGGTTCGGCGAACACCGCGTCCATCCGCCCGCGGATCACGGTGCCCGCGATCGAGGTCTCGAACGGGATCTCGACCTCGATCGGGCTGCGGTTGGCCCACGGCGAGTTCAGGAACGCGTCCTGCATGGCGGTCAACTCGGCGTCCAGGCCCGCGTCGGCCGTACCGCCGTCGGCCGCGCCGGGCAGTTCGTCCAGGCCGAGTAGGCGGGTGGCGCCGAACCAGCGCTGCACCCAGGCGTGGAACGCGGTGCCGCGGCGTGCCAACGGATTCGGCGGATACGGCAGCGGTCGGCGCAGCCGGGCAGCGAGCCTCGCCGGGTCGGCGCGCAGCTCGACCATGGCCGTCGCCGCGATCTGGCCGGGGAGTTCGACCGCTTCGGCAGCGGCCGCGACCGCCTGGTGTTCGGCGAGCAGGGCGTCGACATCGGCAGCCCAGCCTTCGGGATCGTCCGGGTTCTCGGGCGGGCGGGCGAAATGCGGGTCGAACGCCTGATCGTCGGCCGCTGGATACTCCGCCACCAGGTCAGGGGGCGCGTCCTCGCCATAGTCCGGTTCGATATCAGCGAACGGGTCGGTGTATTCCCCTGTGACGAGGGAGATGTCGGGGACTTCCGCGAACTCGTCCATCGGGTCCGGGGGAAACTCGTCGTCAGGCGGATAGTAGTCGGAGAAGGCGCTGCTGTGCTCAGGGTCGTCCGGGTATTCCTCGATGTCGGCAGCGTTTGACGCGGTGGGGTCGCCGACGTCGAGGACCGGCTGCTCCGCACGGCGATCCGAACCGACGCTGCGCACTCCTGGTTCCTGCGCCGCGGGCACGGTGGCGGGGTGGGCCCGGAGCTCGGCGAGCGCGGCGCGGACCAGCGCGGCGCCCTGCTCGATGGGGTCGCGACGGGGACCGAGCGGGTCGCGTGGCCAGTGCGCGGCGGCAGGGTTGTCGGTGAACGGGTTGACCGCGTCCGGTGCGGGTGGGTCGTCCCACCGAGCGACTTCCAGCACGCCGTGCGCGGGACTGTCAGGGTCTTCCCCCGCGCGCTTCAACTCCAGGAGAAAGTCCGAAGGCCCTTTGGGCGACGTTCCGGTTTCGGCCCAGTGATGGGCCGAAACGAGAAGGACGCGTTCGGTCCTGGTGAGCGCGACGTAGAAAAGGCGGCGCTCCTCATCGATCCGGCGGCGTTCCAGCGCCTCCTTGTGCGCTGTGATCGCGCGGTCGAGGTCCGCGCGGTCGTACAGGTCGGCGAGGTCGAGCACCGGGACACCTTCGGCGGCGTCGTCCTGTCTGCGGTCGCCACGCAGCGTCGTCGGCAGCTCGGCGAGTGCGCCGAGCCACGTGCCGGAACCGACCTTGGACGGAAACACACCACCGACCACATGCGGGACCGCGACGACTTCCCATTCCAGGCCCTTGGCAGCGTGGACGGTCAGCACCTGCACCCGATCCCGGGCGACCTCCACTTCGCCCGGCTCCAGCCCGTTCTCGACTTCTTCCGCGGCGGCGAGGAACGCGAGCAGCCCGCCCAGCGACACCCCGGTGTCCGCGGCATATCCGGCGACCACCTCGGCGAACGCGTCCAAGTGTTCGCGTCCCGCGCCCGTACCCGCCATGGCGCGACGCGCCTGCGTCTCCACCCCCACACCGATGGTGCGTTCGACATCGGCCACCAACTCGGTCAACGGCTGCCCACTGCGCTCGCGCAACGCGGCCAACTCCCGACCCAGCGCCTGGATCCTGGTGAATCCGGCCACCGAATACTGCTCGGCCGGACCGGGATCAGCGATCGCATCGGCCAGCCCGGCCTGCTCCGCGGGTTCCGGCGCCACCTCGCGCAGCGCGGCGTCCAGCGACGCACGATCAGCGATCTCGGCCGCGCTCTCCGATACCGGATGGCGGATCGACAGGTCCCTGGCCCGGCGGGCCAACGCGGCGATGTCGGCGACGCCGATACGCCAGCGTGCGCCGGTCAACACCCGCACAGCCGCGCTACCTGCCCCGGGCTCGGCGATCAACCGCAACGTAGCGACGATATCGGCCACCTCCGGTGTGGCCAACAGACCACCGAGCCCCACGATCTCCACCGGAAGTCCCTGCTCGCGAAGCGCTTCCGCGAGCGGCGCGGCATCGGCGTTGCGCCGCACCAGCACCGCCGACGTCGGTGGCTCCCGGCCCGCCGCGCGCCGAGCCGACCATTCCGCCGCGATCCGCTCGGCGACCCACTCGCGTTCGGCGGCAACGGTGTCGGTCAGCGCCGACGCCACGACACCCTGTCCCGCGTCGGGCTTGGCACGCAGCGCGTCGACGGTCACACCGCCGGCCTCGAGCGCGGTGCGCCGCAACGGTTCCGCTACCAGATTCGCCAGCGCCAGCGCCTCCGGCGGATTACGCCAGCTGGTCAACAGCGGCAGCGTGGGTGCGGGAATACCCGGCGCGCTGGGAAAGTCGGTGGCGAATCGGGGCAGGTTCGCCGCGGAGGCGCCGCGCCAGCCATAGATCGACTGCATCGGGTCGCCGACAGCGGTCACGGCGAGTGGCCTGCTATGCGGCTCGTCCGGCGGTTCCAGCTGGTCCTGGGTGTCAGCGCGGGACAGCAGCGTGTCCTCATGTTCGGGCACGGACCGCGCCGGTGGTTCGGAATGACGGACCGCCCCGGCATCTCCGGACGCACCGGGCTCGACCTCCGAACCCATCGGCCGGGCCTGGGGCACGCCCCCGAACAGCGCGGCGAGCAGCACACGCTGGGCATGGCCGGTGTCCTGGTATTCGTCGAGCAGGACCAACCGGAAACGCGCACGCTCGGCGACGGCAACCTCGGGATGCTCGGCGGCCAGCCGCGCCGCGAGCGACATCTGTGCGCCGAAATCCAGTGCGCCGCGACGGCGCAGCGCATCGGTGAGTTGTTGGAGCAGCGGCAGCAGGGCGACCCGTTCGCGTTGTACCCGCAGAATATTCAACAGTGTCTGGCTCGGCCCGCCCCGCTGGCGCGGCCCCGCCGGCAACGTGTGCACCAGCTTCTCCAACTCGGTGTGCGCCTCGGCCAACTGCTCGGCCTCGACCAGGTGCTCGGCCAACTGCCCGGACAGCGCCAACACCGCCTCGGTGACCGACACCGGCGTGCGATCGGTGTCCAGGTCGCCGTCCCAGTGACGCACCACCTGGTGCGCCAACTGCCAGAGCTGGGTCTCGGTGAGCAGCGTCGCCGAGGGTTCCACGGGCAGCAGCAGCCCGTGTTCGCCGAGCAGCCTGCCCGCGTACGAGTGATAGGTGCTGATCTCCGGCTCCGCGCCAGCGAGCTGGGCACGCAGCCGGCCGGTCGCGTCGAGTTCACGCAGCAGCGGGGCGCCGGCGAGCCGGGCCAGCCTGGTGCGGATACGGGCGGTCAGCTGCTGTGCCGCCTTACGCGTGAAGGTCAGCCCGAGCACCTCGTCGGGCCGCACGAGTCGGTTCGCGACCATCCACACCACGCGCGCGGCCATCGTCTCGGTCTTGCCCGCGCCAGCGCCGGCGACCACCAGCGTCGGGCCCGGCGCCGCCGCGATCACGGCGGCCTGCTCGGCAGTCGGCGGCGGCAGGCCGAGCGCCTCCGCCAGCTGGTGCGGTGTCACCAGGCCGGTCACGACCGCGCCTCCCCCGCGATCCGCGCCTTCGCGGGGGACGGCGCACCCGCGGTCGGCTCGTTCACTCGTCGGTCACCTGCCTCCCACGGTCCTGTACGGGGCAGCTGCCCGCGACCGCGCAGTGGCGGCATCCGTCGTTGCGCACGGCGAGGTAGTTCGGGCCCTGGGTGGCCGCGGCCGCCTCGTGAATCGTCGTGCGCCACTTGTCGATCGCCTCGGTGTCCAGCGCGGGCTGCATACGCTGCGCCGCACCCTCCTTGCTACTCGGTTTGGCGACGTACACCAGGCGGGCGCCGCCGGGCTCGCCGATCGGCTCGGCTCGGTCCACGGCGGCCTCGGATCCGCCCGCGACATCGAGCGCACCCATCGCGGCCGCCACCTGGTAGGTCGCCAACTGGGCGTGATCGACAGCGGCCTGCTTGGTCACGGGAGTCTTCCCGGTCTTCACGTCGACGATCACGAAGCGTCCCAGTGCATCCCGCTCCAGCCGATCGACCCGCCCCTTGATCCGCACCTCGCGTTCGCCCTCGGTGCGCGCGGGCAAGACACAGTCGACCGGAACCTCCACCCCGGCCTGGGTGAGTTCGCCTCGGGTAGTGCGGACCCAGGACAGGAAGGTCTCCAGCATCGCCTCGGTGCGGCGCAACTCCTGCCGGGAATGCCAGCCGGACCCGGGATCCACCGCCCGCCACGTCCGGTCCAGCGCCGCGCGCACCTCGACGTCGGGCACCCGCCCCGCCAGAGCCTGCACCAGTGTGTGCACCAGGTTGCCCTGCACCGCGTGTCGGTTGTCGCCATCGGTGCCGCCGTGGCGTTCCAGCGCCCAGCGCAGCGGGCAAGTGCGCAGCAACTCGACAGTGGAGGGGGAAAGCCCCACCGCGCCCTCGTCTTCGGTCCACAGCGGACGCGCCGAACTGAGTTCGACGGTGCCGTACCAGTCGTCGGGATGGGTGCCCGGCACACCCGCGTCCGCGAGCCGCGCGAGCTGGTGCGCGGCGCGGCGCCTGCGCCGCGTGTCGGACTCGGGATCACAGACCACACCGCGCAATTCGGCCACCAGCGAGTGCATCACCAAGGCACGGCCGGGATCGACCACCGGAACCGCGCCGGTCGCGCCCGCCGCGCCGTTCTCGTCATGCCCGAGCAATTCGGTGAGAAAGCGAGACGGCACCAGGTCACGCTCCCCCGACACCGACTCCACAGCGGTCACCAGCAGCGACCGCCGCGCCCTGCTGCACGCGACGAGCAGCAACCTGCGCTCTTCGGCGAGGATCGGCGCCACGCGGCTCACCCGCTCGCCGGCATCGGCCACGCCCGCGGTGAGATCGACCAGATCCTCCGTGCGCAGTACGGTGCCGCGCGAACGCGGGTTGGGCCAAATTCCCTCCTGCACAGCGGCGACCGCGACCACATCCCATTCGCGTCCGGCGGCGGCATGTGCGCTCAGCAACGCGACCGCATCCCCCGCCTGGGTGCGCGCCGCGGCATCGCTCGGGATCTCCTGCCTGCTCTGATAGTCGACGAAACCCTCGATACTCGCGCGCGGCAGCCGGTCGACGTAGGCGGCGGCCGCGTCGAACAACCCCACCGCGGCGTCCAGATCGCGGTCGGCCTGCATCGCGACCGCGCCGCCGCGCTCGGATTGAGCCACCCAGCGCCGTTCCAGCCGAGAACCGGTCCACAGGGCCCACAGCACGTCCTCCAGGCCGGCGCCGCGCCGATGTGCCTTGCGCGCCCGCTCCAGCGCGTCGAGCACCCGGCGCAGCGGCGCCGCCTCGACCTCGGTCAGGCGGTCCAGGATCGCCGGATCACCGGTCCCGATCAGCAGGTCGCGCAGCACCTGCGCGGAAGGGCGATCGACCTCCGCGCCACGATCCGGCGGCTGTCCGGCAGTATCCGCCTCGGCGTCGTCGGACGTCGGTATGGTCTTCGACCCGATGCGTTGCACGTCGAGTGCCGCACGCCGGATGCCACGCCGCAACCGGCGCAACGCGATCTGATCGGCGCCGCCGAGCGGGCCGGCCAGCAGATCGAGCGCATCCTCCGGTTCGAACGCCGGCGGCGCGCCGCGCCCGCGCGCCTCCTCGGCCGCCAGTACCGCGCGCAGCGACAGCAACATCCAGGCGGCGCCGCGTCGGCGGGCCAGCGGAGTATCGGGTGCGGGCTGCTGCACCGGCACCCCCGCCGCGAGCAGCGCGCGCCGCAGCGGCGCCAGGGACAACGGCACCGAACGCACGATCACCGCCATCCGCGACCACGGCACCCCGGCGGTCAGGTGCGCACGGCGCAGATGGTCGGCGATGAGCGCACCCTCCTTCGCGGGAGTGGCGAGTACCCGAACCCGGACCTCGGCGCCGTCGTCCTCGGGACCGGCCGCGCGGTGTGGCACGACGAAACGTTGCGGCGCACTCCCGGGCAAGCGCGCCGCGATCCGCGCGACCGCGAGTCGCACCTGGCCGCTGAATCGATGACTGTCGCGCAAGACGAGGCGCTGTCCGTCCGGTGCGTCGAGGTCGGCGAGAAAGCCGGCGTCGGCGCCGCGGAAAGCGAAGACGCTTTGATCGGGATCACCCGCGATCACCGTGGTCCGCGCGCTGCGCCCGATCGCCTTGACCAGGATCGCCGCCTGCGGGTCGAGGTGCTGTGCATCGTCGACCAGCAGATACCTGATCCTGGCGCGCTCGGCGGCGAGCAGATTCGGGTCGGCGGCCAGCGCGTCCAGCGCGGCGCCGACCAGTTCGGCGGCATCCAGCGCGGGCGCCGTCGCCTCCGGCGCCGTCACGCCGACCGACCAGCGCAGCAGCATCGTCTGCTCGTAGCGCAGCGCGAACCTACCCGCCGCCACCCATTCCGGCCTGGCATGCGTACGCCCGAGCCGCACCAGATCTTCCGGGCCGATGCCGCGTTCGGTGGCCCGGAGCATCAGGTCGCGCAACTCCGCGGCGAACCCGTCGAGCGCGAGCGCGGGCCGCAGCCGTTCCGGCCACAGTCCCTGTGCGCCGTCCGCGATGTCGGCCAAGTCGCCACGCAGCATCTCGCGCAGCACGGCGTCCTGCTCGGCACCGGTCAGCAAACGCGGCGGCGGGTTGCCGTGCGCCGTCGCCTGCCTGCGCAGTACGGAGAACGCGTACGAGTGCAGCGTGCGCACCAGCGGCTCACGAGTGGCGCCGGGCACCCCGCCGGCGGCGCCGGGTTCCGGCCCGGCCAGCCGTAGGGTGATCGCGTCGCGCAGGGCGCGCACCGCCTGCTTCGAGTGGGCAAGTACCAGCACCGATTCGGGGTCGACTCCGGCCGCGATGCGCGCGGCGGCGACATCGACGAGCAAGGCCGTCTTCCCGGTGCCCGGTCCACCGAGCACTTGCCAGGGCTGCCATCCCGGGCGCGGCAGCCCCGCCTCGGTCGAGGCATCCACCAGCGTCCGGACCTCGGCGCCCCAGACCCGCGGCCGGGGCGCCACCACATTCCGGCGAACAAGTCGCACCGCGCCATCCGATCGCACCACGCGGGCTATTGCAACAGACACGACCGACACGCCGGTACACCACTCGGCACGACTCGCTCTGCGACCGATTCCGGCGCAGGCCAGAATGGACCGGTGTCTGCCTTGAATGTGCACCGGTTCGGTCCGACGACGGCTCCGGTGGTGCTCGCGCTACACGGCGTCACCGGCCATGGCAGGCGCTGGGAAGACCTGGCCACCCGGCACCTGTCCGACCTGCGCGTGCTGGCCCCCGACCTGCGCGGACACGGGCGCTCGACGGCACTGCCGCCGTGGGACTTCGAGACCGTCGTCGCCGACCTGGTCGACTTCCTCACCGCGGAGGCCGACGGGCCGGTGGTTGTGCTGGCGCACTCGTTCGGCGGCGCGTGTGCGCTGCATCTGGCCCACCATCATCCGGAACTGGTGCGCACACTCGTCCTGCTCGACCCGGCCATCGCGCTGGCGCCGGAATGGCTCAACGAGATCGCGCTGTCCACCCTGGAATCGGCCGATTACGACAGCGTCGAGCAGGCTCGTCAGGACAAGCTGGACACCGGCTGGGGCGACGTGCCGTCGCGCCTGCTGGAGGCCGAACTCACCGAGCACCTGATGCCCCGCACGGACGGGCGCTTCGGGTGGCGGGTGAGCCGCCCCGCGATCAACTCCTACTGGGGGCAGTTGGCCCGCCACTGGGTGCTGCCACCCGCCGACCTGCCGACGGTGCTGGTGCAGGCGATGAAGGTCGATCCGCCGTTCGTCACGCCGGAGTTCCGCGCGGCGCTCGCCGCGCACCTGGGCCCGAATCTGACCGTGCTCGAATGGAACAGCGATCACATGGTCGCTCAGGCGCATCCGGTCGAGACCGCCGAGCTCGTGCGCTCGGTGCGGTAACCGGTGGCCACCACCGATGCCCAGGTCGAACAGGTACGCGCCCTGGTCGCCTCGATCCCCGCGGGCCGTGTGGCCACCTACGGCGACATCGCCATGGCCGCGGGACTGTCCACGCCGCGCACCGTCGGTTGGATCATGCGCACCGACGCTGCCGACCTCCCGTGGCATCGGGTGATCGGCGCGGGTGGCAAGCCCGCCGCGCACTTGGCCCACCGTCAGCTACGCCTACTCGTCGAGGAAGGCGTGCCGGTCCGGGATGGACGAGTGGATCTGCCCGCCGCGCGCTTTCGGTTCCCCGATGCCGCCGCACGCTGATCGCCCCGGTCGAAAGCCCTCCCGATCGAGCCGCGCCCAGTACCGTGGATTTCATGTCCACCCGCCTGGCATGTGTCGTGTTCGACGCGGACCGGCCACGGTCCATCGCGGACTTCTGGGCTGAGCTACTCGGCTGGACGGTAACTCTCGATCGGCCCGACCAAGTGGACGTCGCGGCGCCCGACCCCGACGGTCCCGAACTCGCCCTCAGCTTCGTGCCGTCGACGCGCGCCAAGCGCGGTAAGAACCGCCTGCACCTCGATCTGGCCAGCCGCTCACTCGACCATCAGCGCACCCGGGTGGACGAGGCCTTGGCACTCGGCGCGCATCCCGTCGACATCGGCCAGGGTGCGGTGCCCTGGGTGGTGCTCGCCGATCCGGAGGGCAACGAGTTCTGTGTGTTGGAGCCGAGGGCGGAGTACGTGGACGCCGGCGCCGTAGCGGCCATCGTCGTCGACACGCGCGACCACGTACGCCTCGCCGATTTCTGGTCGACCGCGTCGGGCTGGCCGGTGACCCGCCACGCCGCGCAGCTGACCGGATTGCGTTCGGCCACCGGACTCGGCTCCTGGCTGGAGTTCGTGCACAGCGCGCAGCCGAGTCCCGGCCGGTGCCGGCTGTCGCTGGATCTCGCCGCGTTTCCGGCCGATGACCAGGCCGCCGAGCTCGACCGGCTCCGCGCCGCGGGTGCGACCCCGATCGACTCCGACCGTGCGAACTGCCTGGCGCTCACCGACCCGGAGACCAACGAGTTCCGCCTGCGCTGGCTGGCGCACGACTGGTCGGCCACCTGATCGGTGCCGTCCGCTGCCCGCCTTCCTGGTAGCGACGACTTAGCATGTCGCCATGGTGTACCTAGGTCGTGGCGTGTGACTGCCGCCGACGCGATCGTGCTCGCGGGCGGACGGGCCAGCCGGATGGGCGGCGTGGACAAACCCGCGATCGTCATCGGTGGCCGCTCCATGCTCGAGGCGGCGCTGGCCGCGGTGGCCTGCTGCGCGGACACCGTGGTCGTCGGACCGCATCGTCCCGAGCTGCCCCCGGAGATCCAGCAAGTCAGGGAGGTACCGCCGGGGTCGGGGCCGGTATCCGCGATCGGCGCGGGGCTGCGCGCGCTCGGCTCGGCCGCGCCGTTGGTGCTGGTGCTCGCGGCAGATCTGCCGTTCGTGTCGGGGCGGACGATGAGTGAACTCATCCGACACTGCACCGAATCCGGAGCGGACGCGGTGTTCGCGGCCGACGGGGCCGGCCGCCCCCAGTATTTGATCGGGGTGTGGCGACGCTCCGCACTGGTGGCCGCGCTGGAGGGTCTGGACTCGCTGATCAATCAGCCGATGAAAGCGCTCGTTCCGGCCGATTCGGCGATCATCGCGCTGTCCGGTGTCACCGACTGCGACACCGAGGAGCAGGTACGGCAGGCCAGGGCGGCGGTCGGCACGCCGCGCCGACACCTGCCGGTCGACCTCGACGAGGCACGAAATACTGTGCGCGGCGCGCTGTCGCGACTCATCGCCTATCCGGCAGACCTGCGCTCGGTCAGCGGCGCGACGCTCGCGGGACCACTGACGGCCGCGGCGGCGCTGCCCCGCTTCGACGTGTCGGCGATGGATGGCTACGCGGTGGCGGGCAACGGCCCGTGGCGGCTGCGGCGCGATATCGGCTTCGCGGGTGGACGGCGGCCGGTCGGGCTGGTGTCCGGCGAGGCCGTGCGGGTCGCGACCGGCGCACACGTGCCGGACGGCACCACCGGCGTACTCCGCGACGAGTTCGCCCATATCACCGACGACACCCTGCACCGGCTGCCGGACACCCCGCTTCGCGACGACATCCGCCACCACGGCGAAGATCGTGAAATCGGCGATCTCGTCGCGCCGGAAGGCACCCCGGTCACCGCGGCGCTGATCTCCGCGGCCGCCAGCGTCGAGGTCACTACCGCCCTGGTGCGCGGCCCGGTGCGCGCGCGGATCGTCATGACCGGCGACGAGATCCGTGGCGAGGGGCCGTTACAGGCGGGCCAGACCCGCGACTCGCTCGGACCGATCCTGCCGGACCTGTTGTCCTGGTATGGCATTCGCACTACCGACCGCGTGCATCTGCGCGATACCCCGCACGGCTTCGACGAACTCTTGGCCGACGCGCCGGATCGCGATCTGCTGGTGGTCGTCGGCGCGACCGGCGGCGGCGCCGCCGATCAATTGCGGGCCGCGCTGACCCGCGCCGACGCCCGGATTCTGGTGCGGCGCCTGCGGCTGCGCCCGGGCGGCTCCACCGTGATCGCCGAACTCGCCTCCGGCACCACCGTTCTCGGCCTCCCCGGCAACCCGTTCGCGGCCGTCGCGGCCCTGATGACCATGGCACCCGCCATCGTGACAGGTCGGACCGGCGCGGTTCCCGCCCGTCCGCTGCGCGGTCCGCTGCGCAATGCCGCCGCTGTCGCGGGCCCGATGCCCCGCGTCGTTCCTGTCCGCGTCGCCGACGAGGGCGGCTGGATCGGCGACCCAGCCACCCGGACCGCCCACCTCGGTGGCCTGGTCGACCGCGACGGCCTGGTCGTCGTCGGAGAGCATGCCGTCGACGACGCGATCGTCGAATTCCTCCCACTGCGCCGCTGAGGCGCTGAGGCGCTACCGCATGACGCTGCCCGCTGACGAAAGTCGCTGTGGCGCTTACCGGTCGGATCGACCAGCGGTGCGCGCCGGTGCGGCAGAGACACTTCCATGCCGCGCCGGCCCGACCACGCCCGGTTTTCTAATCCCGGATATGACCATTCGGGATATCGGCGGTCGAACACTTCGTGCACAACACCCGCCGGAGGTCGCCCGACTGCACTGCGACCGGGAATCGTCAAGCCCGTCCGACGTTATCGACACACCATGACCTAAACGCCGCCCAGACGTCACGATTCCTTATCGAAACCCACCACCAATAAGCTCTCTACCAGCGGAGATGGCCGCTACAACCCATATTTTTCCGGTCCTCTTCCACAAGTGATATCCGGTCGCTATCGTGTGTTTTGTTAGGCGAATATCAATCACCCGGAAAGGACCGAGTGGAAGATGGCTGAAAAGTCTAAGAAAGCGCCTAAGAAAATGCCGAAGCAGATGCCGAGGCAACAGCAGCAACAGCGTCAGGAGCAGGGCATGCCCGACGCGAACGAAGGCCGCCGGCAGGGCAGCCAGCGCCAGTCGGACGCACCCGAACGGCGCGGCGAGCAGGACCGCCGCCTCGGCCACTAACTGATCTGCGCCACCTCCGCCGCCGGTTCCCCGTCCTCCCCGGGGCCGGCGGCGGTCGTGCGGACGGGCCGATGCCGATTGTCGAATGATGTTCTGACCGAAACGGAGTCGTCGACCGTACCGGTCGCCGGCCCACGCCGCTCGCCGCCGGACCCTCGAGGCGAAACAGGCGACTCATACCCGTGACAGCACTGAATTCGGTGATGTGGCGCCTACCTGAGAGGTAATTGCGACCCACGACCGCGCGGGCTTACGTTCGGTTCGACACCCTTCGGTGTCATCTGACCGAGGAACGGAATCCCATGCCCGCCTATGGTTTCGCCCACCTGCGCAGTCGCACGCGACACGCCGACACCCTCGAGTATCTGGAGCGTATCCAGGCCACGCTCGATCCGTTCGGCGGCCGCTTCGTCATCCACGGACCGCCGACCGATGTCCTGGAGGGCACGTGGCCGGGCAGCATGGTCTTGATCGAGTTTCCTGACCAGGCCAATGCCCGAAAATGGTATTACTCGGCCGCCTATCAGGAGATCCTGCCGCTGCGCGCCGACCACATCGAGGGCGACCTTCTGCTGATCGAGGGCGTCGGCCCGCACTACGACCCGCGCGAACGCGCTGCGAAGCTGCGCGCCGAGGCATCCGGGACCATCTGACGGGACTTTCGCCCACCGAGCGCCGTCCGATACCGTTGACCAGGCACAACAAGGCTCGACGCGATGAAGGATGTGCCTGATGCACGACAGTTCTCTGACCTGGGACGATGGTGCGCTGGTCACTATCGACCAGCGCGGACTGCCGCACGACGTGCGCGAACTGCGCCTGAGCACGGTCGACCAGGTGATCGACGCGATCAAGACACTGGCCATCCGCGGCGCGCCCGCCATCGGCATCGCGGGTGCGTTCGGCGTCGTCATCGCCGCTGCGGCGCACACCACCGAGGGAGTGCTCGACGAGCAGGCGGTACTGTCCGACGCGGACCGGATCACGCGGACCCGCCCGACCGCGGTCAACCTGGCCTGGGCAGTCGAGCGCGTCCGGGCGAAAGTAGCGCAGGGTGCCGATGCGGTCCTCGCCGAAACGCTCGCCATGCTCGCCGAGGACGGCAGGGTGAACCGGGCCGCCGCGACCAATGCCGCGGACCTCGTGCTGGAACTCTGCCCCCGCCGTCCGCTGCGCGTGCTGACCCATTGCAACACCGGAAGGCTCGCGACCAGCGCGTTCGGTACCGCCATCGGCGCGCTGCGAGTGCTGTCCGAGCGCGGTGCGATCGAGTACGTCCTGGTCGACGAGACCCGCCCGCTGCTGCAAGGCGCCCGGCTGACCACCTGGGAACTGGCCGAGGCCGGCATCCCACATCGGCTGACCATCGATTCCGCCGCCGCGTGGGCCATGGCGACCGGACAGGTCGACTGCGTCCTGGTCGGCGCCGACCGCGTGACAGCCAACGGCGACGTCGCCAACAAAATCGGTACCTACTCCCTGGCGCTCGCGGCGCGCCATCACAACATCCCGTTTCTCGTGGTCGCCCCGGAGTCGACCCGCGATCCGAGCATGGCCACCGGCCGCGAAATCGTCGTCGAGGAGCGCGCGGCGACCGAGGTGACCGGATTCGCCGGTGTGGCAACGGCTCCCGTGGACACCGAGGTCTTCAATCCCGCCTTCGACGTGACACCGGGAGATCTGGTGACGGCGGTGATCACCGAGCGCGGCGTGGTGCATCGCTCGGATCCCTCGCCCGGCACGGCGATCGCCGACCTCGCACGCGAGCTCTACCAGCGCGGCTGGATGCCCGGCACGGCGGGTAACATCTCGGTGCGCACCGGCGAGACCGCCGTAGTCACCGGAAGCGGTCTGTCCAAAGGCGAACTCACCGAGCACGACATGGTCACCGTCCGCGTCGAGGACTCGGCGCCGGTGTCCGACCGTGGCCGTCGCCCCTCGGCGGAGACCACGATTCACACCGCCGTCTACCGGACCGGCCCGGCGCAGGCCGTGGTGCACATCCATCCGCCGTACGCCACGGCACTGGCTACTCGTTCGGCCGTTCCCGGCACGGTCGGCGCCGTGCGCATCACCGACTACGAGCTCATCAAGGGGCTCGGTGGCGACGATCCGGCTGCCATCGACATCCCGGTGTTCCCGAATTGGCCCGACGTACCGCGGATCGGCGCGGATATCGAGCGCTATCTCCTCGACCATCCCGACGCCGCCCCGATCCTGTTCATCGCGGGCCACGGGATCACCGCGTGGGGGGATAATCTCTCCCAGGCGCGCGATCGCGCCGAATGTCTGGAAGCGCTGTGCGAGCTGGTGTCGCGCACCGGCAGCCCGGCGGCGTTCGGCGCCCGTGCGGATGTTCTCGAGATTGGACTGACATGACCCTGCTCCAGGTGATGGCCGCCGACAATGCGGCCGACGTGCGTGTGCGCACTACCGATGACGAGCTGATCGGCACCGAATTGGCCAGGCACGGCATCACCTTCGGTCGCTGGCCGGTGGTGGCGGACGCCGCGTCCCGCTCCTCCGATGATCTGCTCGCGCACTACGCCGCCGAGGTCGCCGAGCTGAACGAGTCCGGGCGCTACCAGCACATCGACATCGCCCGCATCCATCCCGACGATGCCGACCCGCAGTGGCAGCACGTCGCCAAGGGCGCGCGCGAGAAGTTCCTCGACGAACATCGGCACGCCGAGGACGAGGTGCGTTTCTTCGCCGCCGGCCGCGGCTGCTTCTACCTGCACCTCGACGGCGAGGTGCTTGCTGTGGTGTGCGAGGGCGGCGACCTGCTCTCGGTGCCCGCCGGAACGCTGCACTGGTTCGACATGGGCGCGCGCCCGGACTTCATCGCCATCCGCTTCTTCGAGGAGGCGGACGGCTGGGTCGGCGATTTCACCGGCGACCGGATCAGCGCGGGCTTCCCCACCCTCGACGAGCTGCTGACCGCGCCGTGATCGGCGCCGTCGTCATCGACATCGAGGGCACCACCAGTCCGACCAGTTCGGTCCGCGAGGACCTGTACGGCTATACCCGGGAACGGCTTCCGGCCTGGCTGTCCGAGCACAGCTGCGCGGCGGCGGCGCCGATCCTCGCCGCGACCAGGGAGCTGGCGGGGCGGCCGAACGCCGGCTCGGCCGAGATCGCCGAGATCTTGCGCACCTGGCTCGATTCGGATGTGAAGGCCGAGCCGCTCAAGGCCGCGCAGGGCTTGATCTGCGCGGAGGGCTTTCGCGGCGGCGCGCTGCACGGCGAATTCTTCGCAGATGTGCCACCCGCGCTCACCGCATGGCATGCCGCGGGCGCGGCGCTGTATGTCTACTCCTCGGGATCGGTTCGCAATCAACAGGATTGGTTCGCCTTCGCGCGCGGCGGCAGCCTGTCCGCGCTGATCAGCGGATATTTCGATCTGACAACGGCGGGCGGCAAACGCGAACCGTCCTCGTACGCGAAGATCGCGAGCGCGATCGGCCTCCCGGCCGAACGCATCCTGTTCTTGTCGGATCACCCGGATGAGCTCGACGCAGCCGTCGCGGCGGGCTGGCGGGTCGTCGGCCTCGCCCGCGCCGGGGAGCCCAATCCGCCACGGCCGCCCCATCGTTGGGTCGATACGTTCGCGGACGTGGATCCCGCCGAGTGACCGCGGCGGCGGTGCACGAGAAGACCCACCCGGCAGCGGAATGCGCGGCCGGGCGGGTCCTGTTCTGAGTCAGGCGTTGTCGTAGGCGTCCTGTAGAGCCGCGATGTCGAGCTTGGACATGCCGCGCAACGCGGTGCCGACCGCGATGGTCTTGGCGGAGTCGTCACCGCTCATCAATTTCGACAGCACGGTGGGCACCACCTGCCAGGACAGACCGTGACGGTCGGTCAGCCAACCGCAGGGACCTGGCTTCCCGCCATCCGCGGTGAGGGCATCCCACAACCGGTCGACCTCGTCCTGGGTGTCCACAACGATCTGCAGCGAGGCCGCCTCGGTGAGCGGGTGGTCCGGGCCGCCGTTCATGAGCGTGATCGCCTGACCGTCCAGGTCGATAGAGACGATGAACGCGGACCCGTCGCAGTTGCGCGCGATATCGACGATCCGCGAGTTCGACACCACCGAGGTGTAGCGGGCGGCGGCCTCCTCGGCGCCGCCGTCGAACCAGAAGAAAGTGTTGACGGACATGATGTGCTCCTCTGTCGGTGTGTGTCCTGTAGTCACCCGTTGGTCGGAGCTGTCGGCGCGCCCTCGTCACACTTCGCGAAATTCACTCCAGATATGTCCGAACCTCGACAATCGCCGGTGCAACACGGGCTCTGTGCCTCTCCCCCTGCGCGGCCCCTGGCGGTCGATGGTGCGCGAACGTCAACTACGCACAGGACGGCGCGGGTTCGTCCACGAACAGCGGCATGCCGGTGGGTGGGGCGTAGACCACGTCGAGGATCAGCGGTTCGTGGCCGAGATTGTGGCCGATGTGCACGTTCCACTCGCCGGCGGGCTCGAAGATGAAATCGCCCGCGCGGTAAACCGGCGCGTCGCACTCGGGCCCGGGATGGGTGAGGGTACCAGCGCGGACGAATCCGAAAACCGGGCCGTCGTGGTGATGCCAGCCGGTGGAGCCGCCGGGGCCGATAGTGATCTCGCGGACGACGAGGTCGGTACCGGCGACGAAAGGGAGCAGTCCCGCGGGAATCTGCGCCTGGCCGAGGGTGACCGCGGTGATGTCGCTCCCCGGCGTCGCGTGTGCGTTCGCCGCCAGCACCGGCGAGCCGACGAGCACGGCCACCGCGACGGCGGAACGGGTGAAAATCGCCATCCGCGCAGCCTAGTGCCTCGTCCGAACACGTTGTGGCGCTGACGCCCCGGCTGCTCAGTGAGCGCAGCGCTATGGCTGCTGTTCTGCCCCCGAGGACCCACCTTTCGACTGCGCTCGAGGAAGAGCTCGTGACCGGGTGCCGAAAACTAGTGCAGGTGGATGCGGTAGCAGCGGCGGTGCAGGTGTCCGCAGGACGGCCCGGGCGGTTCCACCGCCCGCGTAGTGCCTCGTCAAGCAACCTTGGGTAGGTGATCGGGTCGCCTCGTGAGAGTTGACGGCGAACTCGCGTTCGGGTTGGGCGGCGCGCTGATTGGCCCAGCGGAGGTAGGCGCCCGTTCGTTGAACTCGTGGCTCATCTGCGGCACGTGAGCTTCGCTGACCTGCGCGCGATCGCGGGGATCGGTTGCCGCTGAGCACCGGCCATCGTCACGATCGCTCGTCGCGTCCTGATGGGTTGTTTGCTCGTCTCGGTGATCTCGGCAACCGGCGCCCCTCCTCCGAAGTCAGCGCTCACGCACGCACTTTCGTATCTGTCGACGGGCACCCGCTCTCCACCGGCGGCATCGCCGGCAACGAGTCCAGGATCAACCCGACACCCGACACCCGACACCCGACACCCGACTACCGACACCCGGCTACCGGCTACCGGCTACCGGCTACCGGCTACCGGCTACCGGCTACCGACATAGACGAGGCGCCGGCGACCGCGGCAGTGCGCCGCCGTTATCCGAGCGAGAATCGGTCCGGAATAGCGTATTCGCTATGTTTGCGTGGTTTGCCTGGAGCTATCCGGTGGTAACGATCACAGACGAACGCGGATGATCCGTTATTCCCGCACACGGTGCTGGTCAAGTTGCTGAATGCGCCCAGCCTGTACAGCATCGGTGGTATGCCGTCCACTCCGCTGAATCCAGCAGGCGAATTTCCGGACACCGGAATCCCTGGCCGTCTCGCCGCCGATATGACCATGACGGAACAACACGAGTGGCACCGCGCCTATCTGCGTCGCCATCCGGTGTCGCGGCGCAACATCCTGCGGGGCGCCGCCGCGGCCGCCGCCGTCGCCACGGTCGGTGTTTCACCGTTCGGCAGGCGCGCCTACGCCGAGGAAGCCCAGCTCGCGGTAGGCGGACGACATGTCGGATTCGGGCAGGACGCCGCGAGCCAGCTGCGCTTCGCCGGCCAACTGTCCCGGCGACCGGCGGGCGCCACGGTGTATCTCGATCATGGCCCCACCCCGACACTGGGAGCGACCGTCGAGGCCGAGGTGCGCAATTTGCTCACTCAGGTGCCCACGGCCGATGGCGGAGTCCTCGCAGCCGAACAGTTCTACGTCCACGCCCCGGTAGACGGGCTACCCGGCCGAGTGCCGCATTTCTACCGCTGGCGGACCTCCGACGGATTCGTCGGCGACATCCGCTCCGCCGCACCGGCGATGCCGACCGGACGGGCCGCAATCCTGCCGTTCCGCTTCACCATGATGGGCGACCAGGGGACCGACGCGACTCCTGGGCTGCCGGACGGTGTCGCCGCGGGCGACTACGACGACAAGTACTACAAAGCCGACAACGATCCGACCGTTTCACACGCGGACAACGTGCTGCGCCAGATCGCGGCCGCCCGGCCGGATTTCCACATCCTGGCGGGCGACATCGCCTACGCCGACCCCTCCGGCGCGGGCAAACCCGGTCAATTCGTCGGCCACGAAGCACAACCGGTGAGCGGGTTCGACAAGTACAACCCCTTTGTGTGGGATGTCTACTTCGGCGCTATCGAGGTCAGCGCCGCGCAGACGCCGTGGATGTTCGCCACCGGCAACCACGACATGGAAGCGACGTACGGAAACCACGGCTACGGCGGACATCTCGCGCGACTCGACTCGCCGGGCAACGGTCCGGCGGGCTGCCCCTCGGCGTATTCGTTCACCTACGGCAATGTCGCGGTGCTCTCACTCGATGCCAACGACGTCACCTACGAGATTCGAGCCAACACCGGTTATTCCGGTGGCGCGCAGACGAGTTGGGTGGAGCGCACGCTCGCGGCCTACCGCGCCGATCGCGACATCGATTTCATCGTCTGCTTCTTCCACCACTGTGCCTACTCGACCACCGAGGCGCACGCCAGCGACGGCGGGGTGCGCGACGCCTGGGTCGGACTGTTCGACCGGTACCAGGTGGATCTGGTGCTGCAGGGCCACAACCACGTCTACGAGCGCACCGATCCGATCCGCGGCGGGAGTGCGACGAAGGTCGCGGGCGACCACTCGATCGTCTACCCCGAGACCGAGGGGACCGTCTACTACACCGTCGGCGGCGGCGGACGCCCGCGCTACGACTTCCAGCCCGGTTCGCTGGAGTCCTTCCGTGGCAATGAATTGCCCGACACCACGGTGCCCAACAGCTATGTCTGGACACCCGGCGGCGGCAAACAGGATGAGGCCGCACCATGGTCGCGGGTCCGGTTCCGGAACTACTCGTTCCTCCGCGTCGACGTGCGCCCCGGCGTCTTCGCCAGCGAGATGGACGTGGTCGCGGTCGACGAGTACGGCCGCGAGTTCGACCAGGTGACCTTCCGCCGCCAGGTCCGGCCCTGACGCGCTATTTCTTCGCCTTTTTCGGTGGGAGGGTCCGGGCGTAGGCGATGCCGCGCCCGACCCATTCCCGCAGTACTTCGTCGTCGTCGGCCGCCGCCGGGTCGACCCGGAGCCAGCCGACCATCTCACGTCCGCCCATGATCATGGGCTCGACCGCGTCGCCGAGCAATCGCTCCCCCTCCTCCGGGTCGACCCGAACCAGCAGGCCGCCTCGGCCACTGGCCGCCACCGCCATGTTTCCGCCGATCAGGAACGCCAGGCCACCGAACATTCGCTGCTCGGTGAGCTCCGGCCCCGGCAGGATCAGCTCACGGATTCGCTCGGCCAGTTCCTCGTCGTATGCCATGGCGCGATTGTCCGCCGCGGGTACGACAGGTTCGCGGCTATACGCCGAGCGCCGCGGCGAACAGCGGCCAGGACTGGTGCACATCGTCCTGCCAATACGACCAGGCGTGCGTGCCCGCCGATCGGAAATTGGCGGTGACCGGGATACCGAGGGACTCCAGTCGGCCCACCAGCGGACGCGCGCATCCGTTGACCACCGTCTCCATGAGACCGCCGACCAGTATCCGATCCAGCAGCCGGATCGGATTGCCGTCGATGCCCGTGTCATCGAGCGTCTCATGCTCGCCCGCGACGCCGGAACCCGACGAGATATACAGCGCCACGCCGCGCAGCCGCTCCGCCTGCACCATCGGATCGTGCTCGGCCCAGGCCGGATCCTCCGGCCCACCCCACATGTTGTTCGCGTTCGCGCCGAACACCGCGAGCTGCGAGCTGACGTACGCCTGCGATACCGGGTCGCTGATGCGCGGGCATCCGCTGTAAGCGCCGACCGCTCGGTACATGCCCGGCGAACCGATCGCCAGGTTCAACGCGGACGTCGCCGACATGGACGTGCCGGCAACAGCGTTGCGTCCGTTCATCCCGAACCTGGATTCCAGCAACGGCGGCAGTTCCTTGGTCAGGAAGGTGGTCCACCGATTGCGGCCGAGGACCGGATCGTCGTGCAGCCAGTCGGTGTAGTAGCTGGCGCGCCCGCCCATCGGCACGATCACGTTGACCGGCTTGTCGGCGAAGAACTCCGCGACGTCGGTGCGCCGCATCCACGGTCCACCGTCCTCGCCACCGTCCACCGCGTTCAGTAGGTACAGCGCGGGGGCGCCGGCCCCGGGATGCGACATCCACAGGGTGATGGGACGGTCCATCGCGGCCGAATGCACGACGACTTCGAACTGCCGCCCGCCCAGCGGCCGAACGTCGAGAATCTGTGAGCCAGGGTCGGCGGCGGCCTTCGCGGCCGGAACGAGTGCGGCGCAGACCGCGAGGAGGGAAACCAGGCATCGCATGGGCCGGTACATGGATCGAGTTTCTATCACGCCAGCCGAACCCATACAGCATCCTTTGAGCACGTTATCCAATCGGAGCAAAAGCGCAGTTCGGCAGTGATATATTTAATGAGCTCGGGAATATTACCGCTGGATAGCTATTTGTCAGCGATTAATCGGCGGTGCGGCCGACGCCGCGCGAATGCTTACCGCCGCCGCGCCGACCGCTGGCTGTCCGGGTGATACGCATTCAGGTTGAACGACTCCCGCATGACCGTGCGAATCCGGCGCACGCGATCTGTCGAGTACACCGCACAGCAGCACAAACCCACTGCCGCGTGGGCATGGACGCAACGCGCGGTGGAACCCGTCGTCGGTGCCCTCGATCCGGGTGTAGGACAATCGGTTACGCAGGCTGCGGAACGCGCCCGGCGCGACGCCCGATTCCCACAAAGAGTGCCGAATACTCAGCGGGCCCGCACCCGGACCATCTCGCGCGCGGCGGTCCGGTATCGGCCGGCGATCAGCCGGACCACTGCCGGATGAACCCCGATGGGTTCGGCGACGCCGTCTGCGCCCGCCTCGGACAAACGCTGGTGGAACAGACCGTGCGCCAACAGATACGAGGCGATGAGTACCCGCCGCGCGCCGGCGGCACGTAGATCGGCGACCACCTCCGGAATCCGCGGCGCGCCGGTCGCGACATAACCGATGTGGACCGCGGCGCCGAGACATTCGGCCAGCAGCGCGGCCGCACGCCGGATATCCGCGCGGGCGCGGGCGTCCGAGGAGCCCGCCGCGGCAAAAACCACCGCATCACCCGGCCCCCAGCCCGCGGCGCGCAGGCGCACGGCCATGATCCGCGCCAGCGCGTGATCGGGACCCATGGCGGTGGTGACCACCACCGCCGGATGGGCACTGTCGGCCACCTCGCGCGGCACATCCTGGTAGACGTGATACCCCGAGGCCAAGAACGCCGGAACCAGCACGGCGGACGCGGATTCCCTGGACGGAGTCACCAGACCGCGCAGCACTTCGGCGGGCGAAGGACCCAGCACGTCGATGAAGGCTGTACGTACTCTCGGCGTGGCGTCAGGCCCCGAAATCCCGGTATCGAGTTCCGTCGACACGGCCTCGGCGAGCGCCGCGATCATCTGCACGCCCTTGCTGCTGCGGGTCCCGTGCGCCACCAGCACCAGGACCGGCGCGGTCACCAGCTTCCCGCAGGCTGGACATACCGCGGGCCCCGGGTCGGACGGTCGACACCGGGCACCTGCCGGCCTCCGGCCGGCTGATGCGGTGGGTTGTCGTCGGCGTATTCCGCTGGGTCCAGCGCGAGCCGATAGCCGCGTTTGACCACGGTCTGAATCGCTTTCGGTGTCCCGAGTCCGGCACGGAGGCGAGCGATGGCGGACTCTACCGCGTGTGTGTCGTCACCGCCGCCGGGCAGCGCGGCAAGCAGATCCTCGCGGGAGACGACCCGACCGGGCTGCCCGGCCAGCGCACGCATCAACGCCATCGGCGCCGGCGCCAGCTGGCGCACCTGGCCGTCGACCACCACACCGGCGCCGCGCACACTGAGGTGGTGCCCCGCGGCGTGGATCCGGTTGGCGCGCCGTGGCAGTTCCTCGGCGACGTGCCGGGCCAGCGCGCCGAGCCGCGCCCGGCCCGGCATCGAGGTGGGCACCCCGAGCTCTTCCAGCGGCGCCGCCGTGATCGGGCCGACGCACGCCGCGAGCACCCGACCGCGCAGTGCGTACACCAGTCGTTCGAGGAGGCCGGTTCCCTTGGCACGCATCAACATCGACGCGACCGCGGGCGCGCTGGTGAAGGTGACGCAGTCCAGACCGGAGGTGACGACGGCCTCGATCAGCTGATCCATCGGGCCCTGGTCGTCCGGGGGAACCCATCGGTACACCGGAACCGGAACGACATCCGCACCGGCGCACCGCAATACCTCGCAGAAGTCGGGTACCGGTTCCCACTCGGTGGTGGCGCCGTGTAACTGCACCGCGATCCGCACACCCGACACACCTTCGGCGAGCAGATGGTCGAGCACTTCGGCGGAAGACTCGGAGCCGGGCGACCATTCCTCGCGCAGTTCCGCGGCGCGGATGGCGCCCTTGGCCTTCGGACCGCGCGCGAGCATCCGAGTCGCGCCGAGGGTGCCACGCAGATCGTCGGCCAGTCCCCACCCTTCCGCCGCCTCCATCCACCCGCGGAAGCCGATGCCGGTGGTAGCCACGGTGATCTGGGGTGGCTCGGCGACCAACTGCCGGGTGACCCGCTCCAGCTCGGTGTCGTCGGCGAGCGGAATGATCCGGATGGCCGGTGCGAACACGAGGTCCGCGCCTCGTCTGCGCAGCAGCGTGGCGAACTCCTCGGCCCGCCTGGATGCGGTGATGCCGATGGTGAACCCGGCCAGGCAGGCATCCGCCTCGAGGGTGGTCATGCCGTCATTCCTCCGAGCCGAGCCCGGGGACCACCGGCTCGTTGGAGACCGAGACGATGCCCTCGCCCACACGCACCGCGTACACCGGCAGCATCGCCGATTCGTCGTCCAGGCAGCGGCCGTCGAGCAGCGAGAAGGCCTGCTTCAGCAGGGGGGACGCCACGACGGGCACGCCGCCGCGATCGCCGACGATCCCGCGTGACATGACCGCGGCCCGGCCGATCGGGTCGATATTGCCGACGGCATAGAGCATGCCGTCGGCTAGCCGGAACAGAGCGGCCTGTCGGCCGCCTTTCAACAACACCGCGACGCCGCGGCCGGGAATCAGGTAGTCGAGCCGGCATGCCTGCGTCCACCCCGTGGCGGTAGCTGCGGTGATGCCGGGAGTATCGATCACAGTCATCGGTGTCATCCTCCAAACGCCTTGATCATTCGTACCGGCGTCCTGTTTCTGTGCGGTTAAGCGATCATTTCCCCTGCGTGGCAACCGGTACTTCCGGCAGTCCGAGCAGCACAGGCACCTTCCGCTCGCCGGTTTCGTCGAAGGAAATCGTCGGATCGGCTTCCTCAGGGGCATTGACGAACGAGACAAAGCGCGACAGCTTCGCTTCGTCGTCCAGCACCGCGGCCCACTCGTCGCGGTAGCCGGCGACATGCTGGGCCATCGCCGCCTCCAGATCGTCGGCCAGACCGAGGCTGTCCTCGCAGATCACCTGTCGAAGCTGAGCCAGGCCGCCCTCCAGCGCCGCTTGCCACGACGCGGTGCGCTGCAACCGATCGGCGGTGCGGATGTAGAACATCAGATAGCGGTCGATGTATTTGATCAGCGTCTCATCATCGAGATCGCCCGCGAGCAGCACGGCATGCCGGGGGGTGAGGCCACCGTTGCCACCGACATACAGATTCCAGCCGTTTTCGGTGGCGATCACACCGACGTCCTTGCCGCGCGCTTCGGCGCATTCGCGGGCGCAACCGGACACGGCCAGCTTCAACTTGTGCGGCGAGCGCAGACCTCGGTAGCGCTTCTCCAGCAGCACGGCCATGCCGACCGAATCCTGCTGGCCGTAACGGCACCAGGCAGAACCGACGCAACTCTTCACGGTGCGCAGCGACTTGCCGTACGCGTGACCGGATTCCATGCCCGCGTCGACCAGCCGCCGCCAGATTACCGGAAGCTGTTCGACGCGGGCGCCGAACAGGTCGATGCGCTGGCCCCCGGTGACCTTCACATACAGGCCGAATTCTTTGGCCACCTCGCCGATGGTGATCAACTGCTCGGCGGTGACTTCACCGCCCGGCATCCGGGGCACCACCGAGTAGGTGCCGTTCTTCTGCAGGTTGGCCAGGAAGTGGTCGTTGGTGTCCTGCAAGCCGGCCTGCTCACCGTCGAGGATGTGCTCGCTCGAGGTGGAGGCGAGGATGGAGGCGACGGTCGGCTTGCAGATATCGCAACCGGCGCCCTTGCCGTACTTGGTGATCAGGCCGGAGAAGGTACGGATGCCGGTCACCTGGACGATCTGGAACAGCTCGGCGCGGGACTGCTCGAAGTGTTCGCACAGCGCCTTGGACAGCGGCACACCGGACTGCTCGAGCAGCTTCTTGAGCATGGGAACGCAACCGCCGCACGAGGTTCCGGCGGTGGTACACGTCTTGATGCCGGGGATGTCGCACGCGCCGTCGGCGATCGCACCGCAGATCGCGCCCTTCGTCACGTTGTTGCAGGAGCAGATCTGCGCGTCATCGGGCAGCGCGTCCGCGCCGAGTTCCGCGCCCGCCGGCGAGATCAGCGCGGCGGGTTCCGCGGGCAGCGGACGGCCGACCAGTGGGCGCAGCGCCGAGTAGGCGGTGGCGTCGCCGACCAGGATGCCGCCGAGCAGGATCTTCGCGTCATCGGAGACGACGAGCTTCGCGTAGGTGCCCTTGGCCGCGTCGTGCAGCACGACCGACAGCGCGCCGTCGGTGCTGCCGTGCGCGTCACCGAAGCTGGCCACGTCCACGCCGAGCAGTTTGAGCTTGGTCGACATGTCCGCGCCGGGGAATTCGCCTGCGCCGCCGAGTAGTCGGTCCGCGACGATCTCGGCGGTGCTGTAACCGGGCGCGACCAGCCCGTAGCACACGCCCTGCACGGCGGCGCATTCCCCGATGGCCCAGATGTTCGGGTCGCTGGTCTGCATCCCGAGGTCGGTGACGATGCCACCGCGCGGCCCGACCTCGAGGTCCGCGTCGCGGGCGATCTGGTCGCGCGGGCGGACGCCGGCGGAGAACACCACCAGCCCGGCCTCGATGACCGATCCGTCCGACAGCGTGACCCGCACACCTTGGTCGCCCGTTTCGATCGACGCGGTACCGACACCGGTGTGCACCTGCAGGCCGAGATCGGTGACCAGCCGCTCCAGGATCGCGCCGCCGCCCGCATCCACCTGGGCAGGCATCAACCTGGCGTTGAACTCGACCACGTGCGGGGTGAGCCCGAGCAGCCGCAGCGCGTTGGCCGCCTCCAGACCGAGCAGGCCTCCGCCGACCACCACGCCCGACGCGCCGGGGCCCGCGGCTTCCGCGGCCGCGCGGATGCCGTCCAAGTCGTCGATGGTCCGGTAGACGAAGCACGCCGGGTGATCGTGCCCGGGCACCGGCGGCACGAACGGGTAGGAGCCGGTGGCCAGCACCAGCGCGTCATAGGCAACGGTGTGCCCCGCCGAAGTGATCACCGTGCGTGCCGTACGGTCGATCGACTCGGCGCGCTCACCGAGCCGCAGCTCGACCAGGCCGTCACCGACGTACTCGTTGCCCGGCAGCGCGAGCGAGCTCGCGTCCCAAGCGCCGACGTAGGACGAGAGGCCGACCCGGTCATAAGCGGGTAGTCGCTCCTCGCCGAGGATGACGACCCGCCAGCGGCCGTCGCTGTCGCGCGAGCGCAGCGCCTCGACGAACCGGTGCCCGACCATGCCGTGGCCGACCACCACCGCGGTCTTGCGATCGACTGTGGGGTGCATCTGGTAGTTCTCCTGGACTGGATCGAATGTCAAGCGCGGACCGACGCGGCGGACTCGGACCGGGCGCCGCCCGGCCCGCAACAGGCGGCTTCGGCAGCGAACACCACTGTCTCGGCCGCCGCGACGACCTCGGGGTCGGCGGACCCGCCGCGCACGGCGGGACGGCGCAGGAATACCGCCCAGACCGCCACGGCACAAACGACGTAGAACGCCGTGAACACCCAGAACGCTGTGGTGGCCGAGGCTGTCGAGGAGTACGAGGAGCGCAGCACGAGGTTGATCGCGACACCCCCGAGCGCGCCGACGGCGCCGACGAAGCCGATCACCGCGCCGGAGGTGTGTTGCGACCACTCGGCCCGCGCCGCGGCAGTGGCGTTCAGGCTGTGGGACTTCGCTTCGAAGACCGACGGAATGATCTTGGTGACCGATCCGTTGCCGATGCCCGACAGCACGAACAACGCGATGAAGCCGACGACGAGGGCGGTCAGCACGATTCCGCTCGCCACGCCGCCGTGCTGGTCGGCCATCGTGGCGGCCACCGCGACCAGCACCGCGGCCGCCGTCATGGCGCCGAACACGAACAGAGTGACCCGGCTACCGCCGATCCGATCGGCCCATTTGCCGCCGTAGGGCCTGGCCAGCGAACCGAGCAACGGACCGAGGAAGGCGATCTGCGCGGCGTGCAGAGTGGCCTGCGCGACAGTGTCACCACCGGCCTTGAAACTGATCTGCAGCACCTGGCCGAAGGCGAAGCTGTAGCCGATGAACGAGCCGAAGGTGCCGATATAGAGAAACGCGATCGCCCAGGACTGCGGTACCTTCAGCGCGGTGACCAGCGCGGACAGATCGGCATGCTGGTTGGGCAGGTTGTCCATGTACAGCGCGGCGCCGAGCCCGGCGAGCGCGATGAAAACCAAGTAGACCGCACAGACCAGCGAGGCGTAACCGTTGCCGAGCAGCGCGATGACCAACAGACCGATCAGCTGGATCACCGGAACACCGATATTGCCGCCGCCCGCGTTCAGGCCGAGCGCCCAACCCTTGAGCCGCTGCGGGTAGAAGGCGTTGATATTGGTCATCGAGGAGGCGAAATTGCCGCCACCGACGCCCGCGAACGCCGCGACCACGAGAAACGTGGCGTACGAGGTATTTGGCTGGTTGATGAAGTACAGCGTGAGCAGTGTCGGGACCAGCAGCAGCAGCGCGCTGAACACCGTCCAGTTGCGTCCGCCGAACCGCGCGGTCGCGACGGTGTAGGGAATCCGAAGCAACGCGCCCACCAGCGTCGGCATCGCGACCAGGAAGAACTTGCCTGCCGCGTCGATACCGAACTTGTCGGTGGGCATGAACAGCACCATCACCGACCAGATCGACCAGATCGAGAATCCCATGTGTTCGGCGACGACCGACCAGATCAGGTTGCGCTTGGCGATGTCCTTGCCGCCCGTTTCCCAGGCCGCGACATCCTCGGCATCCCACTGCTCGATCGGCGGCCGCCGGATCTTCGTTCGTCCAGGCGCTCCCGGGCGGTGACGCGTCAGCATGCTCATCAGGGCCTCCCACAATCAGGTTGGCCCAACGATAGGTAACGGGTATTGCCGAAATGCTGCGCGAAATGACCGTTGAATCAAAGGTTGCTCACGACTGCGCACCGTCGCGGGTGAGGCCGGCCGCGGCGCCCGCGCCCGCCCGGCAACCACTCACCAGGTGTCTTCGAGCATGCGCGGCTTGCACGCCTGCCAGGCGCCCGCCAGCAGAACGAGCACCGCCACGCCGAGCATCGTGAACGGGGCGAGCCATCCGTCGGTCGCCGTGCGCAGCATGCCGAACAGCAGCGGACCGACGCAGGCCACCGCATACCCGACGCCCTGGGTGAACCCGGATAGCGCGGCCGACCCGCCTGGCGTGCGAGTGCGCAGATTGATCAGCGTCAGCGCCATCGGGAAGGTGCTCGGGCCGAGGCCGAGCAGCACAACCCACAGGATCGGCGCGCCCATCGGGGCAATCAGCAGCCCCGCGAACGCGGCGTAGAAGAACACCGCGCAGACCACCACGAGCGGGAACGGGTTGCGGAACCGGGACACCACCGTTGGCGCGGTGAGCGCCGCGACCAGACCGACTACGGAGAACAGTCCGACCATGGCGCCGCCGAACCCTGCGCTCGCGCCCGCCTCGCGCAGAATTTTCGGCAGCCAGGTGAACATCGCGTAAGTGGTCAACGAGGTCATGCCGAACATACCGGCCATTCCCCAGGCGATCGGCGAACGCCAGACCCGTCCGGCGCGCGGGGTCTGCGCCGGCACGGCCGTCGCGTCCACACGGTCACGACCGCGCCTGCCCAGCAGAACCCCGATCCACGGCAGCGCCGCTGCGAAGCCGACCAGCGCCCACATCCCGAGCGAAACCCGCCAGCCATACGCGTCGGCGACCGGGATCGCGGCGAACGCGGGCACGATGCTGCCGATCTGCACCATCACGATGTAGAGCGAACTCACCACCGCGAGGCGGTCCGGGAAGTACCGCTTGACCAACGGCGGAACCACCACGTTGCCGATGCCCATCCCGGCGAGCGCGAGCGCGGAGAAGGTGAGCAATTCCACGGTGCCCGACAGCAGCACTCGAATCAGCATGCCCGCGCCGGCCAGCAGCATGGCGGTCAGCGCGGTCCGCTCCAATCCGAGTCGGCGCGCCAGAATCGGGGTGAGCAGTCCGGACAGGGCGAACATCGCGGTCGGGATCATCCCGAAGACCCCGACAACGACGGCGCCGTAACCGATCTCGGCGCCGATCTGCTCGGCAAGAGGGCTGAACGCGGTGACGGCGACACGCAGAGTGAGCGCGGACATCACAATGGCGGCGAGGACCAGCAGGCGACCCTCCGTCAATGCGCGTCGACGGCGCTCGACCAGGACAGATTCCTGACCAGCGGAAGTTTCGGGGAGGGTCGCAGTCACCGCGAAATCATAGGATGACCGGATGATGGAGGGCAACGGTTTGTGATGGGCGGTACTCTGTCGGTGTGCAACACGTCCGGCGTACCAGCCTCATCGCTCAGGTCACCGAACAGCTGCGTGCCGAAATTCGTTCCGGTCGTTGGCCGATCGGCTCCCGCATCCCCACCGAACCGGAGCTCACCGAGCTCACCGGTACCGGCAGAAATACCGTACGCGAAGCCGTCCAAGCCCTCGTGCACGCCGGCATGCTGGAGCGGCGGCAAGGCTCGGGAACCTACGTGATCGCGGCCTCCGACCTCGGCGGCACCTTGGCGAAATACTTCGCCGACGCCGAGGAACGCGATGTGCTGGAACTGCGGTTGGCCCTCGATACCACCGCGGCCGCACTGGCGGCGCGCCGCCGCGACGACACCGACATCGCGAACCTGCTCCGCCTGCTCGGCGAACGCGACAAGCGATGGGAAGACGACCCGGCCGCCGCGGTCACCGCGGACGTCGAGTTGCACCGCGCGATCGTCGTCGCGAGTCACAACGCGGTGTACCTCGAGTTCTACGACTCACTGCTACCGATTATCGAGCAGGTCATCCGCGCACGGACTTCGAAGTCCGACGACTCCTACACCCAGGAGCACGCGGAATTGGTGCATGCGGTGATCGATGGCGACTCCGAGCTGGCCGCCTCGGCTACCCAGTGCTTTCTCAAATCGTTGATCGCGGAATACCCCGACGCGCGGTAGCTGCGCACCATCCTGGGCAGGAACGCCTAAGTGAGCGTCTGGGAACTGGGTCAGCAGTAGTCCGAGGATCGCCCACTGCGCCGGATGAAATCAATTGCGTTGTTTCGAAACAGGCGCGGCGGGCATCGACGCGGACCACCGCAGACGTCGGCGCCCCGGTGTACCTGCTCGGCGGAGCACAACTTCAGCCCGCTAGCCCGATGGCGTACGGTGACCAACGGCCGTCTCCGTCGAGCACGGCGGGTTCGGATGTGCCAAGGTAGCGGAGTGAAAGTCGTCGGTCTGATTGGCGGCATGAGCTGGGAATCCACCGCCCAGTATTACCGCTTGCTCAACGAACTGATCCGGGAACGTTTGGGTGCGTTGCACTCGGCGAAATGCATCCTGTACTCGGTCGATTTTGCCGAGATCGAACAGCTGCAGGTTACCGGGGCCTGGAGGGAGGCAGGTGACGTATTGGCCGACGCCGCGCGAGCGTTGACGGCAGCTGGTGCGGAGCTCCTGCTGATCTGCACCAACACCATGCACAAGGTCGCGGATCAGGTAGCCGCCGCAACACCGGTGCCGCTACTGCATCTCGCGGACACCACAGCGAACGCCGTCCTGGCGGCTGGCCTGTCGAGAGTGGGGTTGCTCGGCACGGCGTTCACGATGGAGCAGGACTTCTACCGTGGCCGACTCGCCGGTCACGGACTAGAGGTTCTGGTCCCCGACGACGCCGGTCGTCAGCTGGTGCATCGCGTCATCTACGACGAACTGTGTCAGGGCATCATCCGCACCGAGTCCCGCATCGCCTACCAGCAGGTGATCAAGGATCTCGTCGCACGGGGAGCCGAGGGGATCGTCCTCGGCTGCACCGAGATAGAACTACTCGTAGGCCCGGCCGACAGTCCGGTTCCGCTTTTCCCGACTACCAAATTGCACGTCGAAGCGGCAGTTGACGCTGCCGTCAGAGGCTGAACCCAGAGTAGCCCCCCTCATGGATGTCTACCCAATGGCCCCACCAGCCTTCCAACGATGTCCATGGCCTTACTGCCGATGACTCAAACCGCTGAACTCGAACTCGGAATGCCTTGCAGCACAATCATATCGACTGCCACGGGACAATAGCCCCCCACTGCGACAACACCGGCGTCGTCATGGGTCGCAACTCCCGTCGACGGCGGATTCCTCATCTCCTAGCCATGCCATACCTAGCGCTGAGCTCATCGGGGAGGTTCATAGCGTGGCCGCCGCATTGCTTGGTGGATGTGGTCGGCGACAGCGAGTGGAGCGACCGAACCGCGGAGGGGGCCGAGAGTGTTACGACTCCCCGTTCCTGGACTCAGAAGAGACCCGGGTAGACGTAATGGGACGCACCGCCACCCGGTTGGGCGGAGCCGGTAATGGCAGGGAAGTTGAACGGCAGCGCGATCAACTTGTGCGGGTTGCCGTCACGGTCGGCCTGCCAGCAGCCGAGAGTGACGCCGTGGAAGGCGGTGCACACGATGCGGGTGCTCGTGCCGTACGGCGAGGTGAGCCGGTTCCTGGTGTCGAGCGGGTTCCAATATGCCGGGTCGGTCGGGGTGAGGAAGTTCTTGGTCTCGTAGGGAGCGGTGGGGCTCGGCTGCGTCGGCACCGGCGGCCATTCGTCGGCCGCCGCGATGCCCGCCCCACCGATCAGCGCTGTGCACGCGATGCTGGTGGTCACAGCCAGCCGGATGATGCCGCGGGTGATCGTGTTCGTCTGCATACTGTCTGTCGCTCCAGCGCCCTGAAGGGTTACGGCACCAGAGATTCCGTGCGTCGACCAGGCCGGAGGTGAAAGCGCCACCCGTATGGACATCCCGAGTACACCGATGCGCAGAGCGAGTCGACGACCCGGCAACACCCGGAGTTGGTCCGGCCGAGAAGCCTTCTATAGCAGCCGATTACGCAACAATCGGCCTCGGCATCCAGCATCCGCACCCCCGAACTACGTCGAGTACACAATGCGACCCAGGACGGGTGTGGCCACGCCACAGACCGGGCACGTGGTACGGCCCGGCGGCGAGGGTCAGTACGGCAGATGGACGCCGTCGCGTACTTCGGTGACGGTCCGGGTGATCATCTGCTGCAAGGTGGCGGTGATCCGCTCGGCAGTGGTGGGTTTGACAGTCACCGTCTGGGTGCCGAAGGTGACGTAACGGCCGTCGTTTTCCACGTCGTTGACCTGGAAATCCTTGCGACCGTGCGTATGCCGGTTGTCCACGCTGCCCATCGCGTACACCCCGACATGCGAGATCGAGGCCATCGCACGGGAGAAGAACTGTTCGAATTCTTCCCTCGGCGTCGGTCGCCAGCATCGCGCACCGGTGGCCATGGCCGCCCCAACTCCTCGACCGAAGCCTGCAGCGGTTTACCCCGCCCCGCGGCGCACACGGGGAGCACGTCGACCACCGAGCGCGCCACCTCGCCCGGCGGCAGCAGCGTCAACACCACATCGCCGCCGTGTTCGTCATCCCGCCCCGGCTCCTGCACTGCCACCACTCCGTGCAGGTCGTGCACCCCGGCATGCGCACGCAGCCTGCGGTCGCGGCGCACACCGACGAACCCGGCGAGTTCCACCCGAGCCTCCGGCGCGAGCAGCACTTCGACCGCACGCAGTAGCTCATCACCGATGTGCGGCCGCAGCGAACGCGCCGCCGCTTGCCGCAATCGCAGACTCTCCGAACGGAACTCCGTCGTGTACTGGTGCCGCAACGGATAAGGCAGCACGTCACGGCCGGTGGACTCCCACAGCGTCCGGAATTCGAGCGCGGTGAACCGCCAACTCTGTTCAGCGGGCATAGGCGATGTCCTTATCATGCGGGGCCATTCGCTGATGACCAATGGCACTGTCTGGGCGGATCATCCAGCCCGCCACGACATCGCGCTTTCCGAACTCATCCACGCTTTCCGAACTCATCCACATCGAGAACCTCCCTCGGCCGGAATCGGCCTTGGAAGGCGATATCGGCTGTCGCGGTCGAGCTGGCGCCGACCCGCGAGTGTCGCTCACCGCGCGCATGTGGCGCACGAGTCGACTTCCCACAGTGCCAACTCGGACTGCCGAGAGGGGCTGCCGTTCCATGGATGGCTTTGGAATTTCTTGTCGCTGAGGAAGGCCCGGTAAGGCGGATGGTTGGCGCCCCAATTGGTGACCGACAACTCGGCCGCGCGCAGCCCGAGTTCGGTGCTTTTCAGCGCATGAGCGACATCGGTAGCAGCCGGGCGAAGATCATCAGGACCAGTGGAGTCGGGCACTGTGAGGTCGACGTATACGACGACCTTCCCGGGTTGGTCGTACGCGTCGACTATGTCGACTGCGAAAAAGCATGTACCAGCGGGAAATTGCAGTTTCAGCATCACCGCCGTGAACTGCTTCTCATCCGGATTCTGATAGTCCGCAGCTTCCATGACGACACATTTGGCGGGTGCTGCCGCGGGGGTCGCTGAACTCGTTTCTCTCGCCGGGCTCGTGCCACCTTCCGAACCACATCCCAAGGGCACGACTGCGGCACAGGCAATCACGGCAATCGAACAGGCCCTCCGCAGGCTACTGCTGGGGAATGCAGCAAATGACATTCGGGGCACCAGACTGACATGACTTACACGGCGCACTGAACTTGCCCTTCTTTCTTAATTCACATATACGCATCGAACAACACGAATCACCTGGCAGGAAGAATTAGGACATGCTGACCGAATTCATTCCGCCAATTTCCATTCTTTTTTATCGTCGAAGCCATCGGCTACCGATTCGGGCCAGTGATCCTTGCCATCCGTTCCGGTCGGGAACCCGGCCGGACGGTTGACGATGTTCTTGAGTTCGTTCGAAGATATAAAAACTTTCGACTGCAGCTCGAAGAAGCTGGTGACGGTCCCGGCGACAAGTTCGACCGCGGTAACGATGGCGTCGTTGAACTTATCTATTCCCCAGGGCGCTCCGGCGATGGATGCGATCTCCCCCAAAGCGAGCGCCAACTGGGCGAGCAGGGTCGCCAACTTGTCGATGATCTGCTTGTAGAAGCTCCGACCCTCAGCCGCCAGCGCCAGAAGTTCCGTATGAACTTTTTGGCACATCTCCGTGATATTGGTCATGGCGGTCGACTGATAGGTTCGCGATTCCTTGAACTTCGTGTAAGCGGTTCCTTCCCAATGCCCTTCCATACTCAGCGCAGGCCTGCTTTGAATGCCGTTGACCCGGGATACAGCACTTCCAACCACTTGCCACTTGGCCGCGTAGTCGATGAACAAGAATGGAGCTGCGATCCCTTCGGCCACCTCTTCGAGTTTCTTGATCAGCTTTTTCAGATTTGCCTGCGCCTCGTCTCGGACGTCGGTGTAGGCCCAATAAGCCTGCGGCCAAACCCATTTCAGGTTGTCGAACTGGTCGTTCAGCTCGGCTGGTTGTTTCTTGACTTCATCGAACTTGGTTCTGAAGTCTTCGACGATTCCGTCCAGCTCCTCTTTCGTGGGTTCGCCCATTATATTGTGAAATCCATTTCTCCGGCGAGCTTGTCGGTGCCATGGGCCTGTTCGTCCTGCTGTTGCTCGTAGGCGCTTGCCACGACGTGCAGGGCGTTACCGACCTGATCAGCCGCGTCAGTCCCTTCTCTGAGACGCTCTTGTATGTAGGCGGCCGCCACGGAATACGAGCTCCACGCACCAGCGAAGAGCCCGAACTGAATCGCGGAGTATTTCAATTCGTCGATCGAGAAGTCCGCATTTCGCAAGCCTGCCGCAACCTCGGTGGTCCACGCTTTGGACGCGCGCTCGAGAAGGTCGAGTTCTACTTTCAGTTCAGCCATCAGAGTTCATTCCGAATCAATTGTTGTTCATGCCGAACCAGCCGATCCACCAATTCTTGGTCGGACTCTCGGTCGAGAGATGTATCCCGGACCAGCTCGGGCTTCTTCGCACGGATCCGATCGCAGCACTCCACGATGTCTTGCGCAATGACGGTCCCGTCCACTGTCGCGGCCCAGCTTCTGTCGATGGCGATCGAAAGCAGGGCCGACCACGTCGCAGTAACCGTGAGACCGGGCTCGTCGTACTGGTTGTATCCAGGGCCGTGCACGGTGAACGCGGTCTCGATGTACAGGCTGTTCCATGCCGCACGGAATTCGTCATAGGTGCGCTTCTGCAGGAGCAACGGTACGACTTCACGTATCGACGGTCGAGTCGAGCGCGGCCGTGACCCGGACTAGACAAGTCGAACCGCCAGCTCGTAGCAGGCAAAGTGATAGGCGTCCATGATCGACTCACCATATTGCGCCGGATCGAAAGCATCTTTCCATCGACGGTTCACCACGATTTTCGTGGGAAGACGATCATCACCGACTGCTACATCCACCAGAGAAGATTTCTGTGGCGGCGAGAAGGAGGCTTCGCCGGAGGTCTCCTCCGGCGCCGGGTAACGATCCGTATCTTCCGGATCGTCGCCATAGAGGTAGTGATTCGAGGCCATACGTACTCCCTTCCGATGTACTCGAGACGGCCACCGAGTACATCGAATGCCGGCTGTGTTGATGGATCGGCGGCCGGTGTTCCGGTCGCGCGACGTAGAGCGGCGAATGTCGTGGCCGGTGACCTCCTGCCGCGGTCTGATGTCGAGCGCGACGAACCGCCGAGTCCACTCCGCGGGCATGTCCGATGTCCGTATCGCGCAGCGCTATTCGCCGATGACCGGTGGCACTGCCTTGGGCATGGAATCCAACCCGGTGAGCTCATCGCCGTGTTCCTGAGTGATCAGGTAGTCCGGAATGCCTTTGCTGGACTCCTCATCGGATTGGCCGCTACGCACACCAGACCCCATCCCGCCAGGTATGCCGCCCATGCCGGGGCGGCCGGGAGCGGTTCCCGACCGCGCGGCAACCTGGGATGCCACTGGGGCGTTCGGTGCGCCCCGGGGTGGGATCGAGACACCTGGCGCGCCGGGACCGGGCGGGCTTCCGGGGCTACCCGGCGTGCCGTGATATGGGCTACCTGGGGTGCTGGGCGAAGTGGCCGGGACGGGAACAGCCGAAGCTGGTGTGGTCGAGGCCGGCGCTGTGGACGCGGCATCGCTGCTGGCCGACTGCGATGTCTCGGCGGAATCGTCCGTGGTCGGCTCGGCGGCGTGAGCGGTCGAGTCGACGGCAGAGTCCGCGCCCGGCGGGGCCGAACCTGGCGTTGGTGTGCCCGACGGCGTTGTGCTGCCGGTATTCGTGCCACCGGTGTTATGGCCGCCGTTACCGGCACCGCCCGGGTTAGTAGCAGGCGCCGGACGAGGTATCACAGGCACGTTGGTATCGGACTCCATCACGACCGGGGCATACACGGTGCGCAGCACCCGCAGCGCCTCGACCTTCGAATTGTGCTCGGCCACATCATCGTTGCGCCAGCTACGCCCGGCCAGCAGCCCCACGGCGTTCTGCACGCCGCTGCGATGCTCCGGTGCATGCGGGACCAACTGTTTGGTCGGCTCCAACCCCGTCAGCAATTCTGCCAGTTTGCTGCTGGTCAGTCGGGCCGCATTCGAGACCTGCCCACCCTGCGCGGCGTAGTCCCGCACCGCGCTCGCCGCCGCATCGCGCGCTTCCCCCCGCCACACCCCCTCATCGGTGGCCCTGGCCATCGCATCAGTGAAGGTCTCCAGCGAGTTCTTGTGCCGCTCGGCGATGGTGTTCCACGCGCCCACCAAATCGGTGACCGCCTGCAGATCGATCTGGTCGACCTTACTGCGCAACGTGGCGACGTCGTACCGTTCGAACTCGTCCGCATCGAGCACTTCCCTCGGCCGGAATTCGCCCTGGAAGCCGAAGCCAGCAACCTGACTACGCACATCGTCCCGCTGCCGGTTGTACCTGTCCTGCACCGGATACGGGTCGGCATCGGGCTGCACGTGGAAGACCCAGTCCGTCACGGTGCGCAGCACTCGCAAACCCAGGTCCCCGACCGCCGGATTACTGAACGGGTCAGCCATCAGCCCGCCTGCTCGGTGGTATTCGCGATCCGGGTTGCGCTCTCGATGTCTTGACCGGTGATGCGCTTGAACGAGATCGCCATGACCTCACGCATGTTCTTCACGGTCTCGATGTGTTCGAGGATTACTTTGTCGATCGAGTTGTCCTCGCCAGCAGCCTGTTTCAGGAACTTCCGTTCCAGATCATGGGCCATCTTGAATTCGCCGAAGCCGGATACGTTCTGGGTTCTGGCAGTCAACCTACGCAGTGATTCCAGATCGGCGATACGCTGGTCACATGCCTTCGCACAGTGGAATGCTGCGTTCTCGTCATCGAGGTATAGTTCCCCACCCCGCGCCTGGTCGGCAAGTCGCCGCCACAACCCTTCATTGTCGTCACCCATAGGGTCCCTCCCGATCAACGCGGCAGTGCAGGAACAATCGACTCGCTGACTCGGTACAGGATCACGCACGGGTCCTCGAGATTGTCCTGGCCAGCCAGGTTCATCACGGCCAATTGCACGACCCCCTGGGATGCTGGGACCAGCATGTTGCAATCGAGATTTTTCGACGCACCCTCAACCTTGAATTGCCGGCCTTTTCGATCCGCGACCGTAACGTCCCGAAACTCAACATTCCCGGGCTTGCTCTCGAACTCAGCAACTGTGCGGCCGGTGGAGTACACCGTAATCGAGTACTTGGGTCCATCCCAGCTACAGATCTCCCAGCCGGACTGGTGCACTCCACCGATACCGGACTCCTCAGTTTCCGGATCGACCCCTGCGGCCCGGACTGCATCATCAGGAATCCCCACGCATGGGTTGAACAGAACGTTGGCCACAGTAGTGCTTGTGGTGGACGACACGCTCGGCGCTTCCTTACACGCAGCTGCGCCGGAGGCGAGCAGAAAGCTGAGCAGTACCAACGTGATTCGACGGCCCATCCCCACCCTCTCGACCAGCGACGACTCAGGTTGCGCCCACCCTAGCAGACGACTCGATGCGCTGACCGGCCCTCGACCCAGCTGGAATCGCGTACCTTCCACGGACGGAGGGTAGGAGCCGTTCGGTGATGAAGACTCCCAGAGAATGACAGGCCGGGGCAATAACGGCTCGGTCACGTCCCAGACGAGGCCGGACCGATCAGCGACACCCGACATCGGTGAATTATTCTGAGCCACAGAGAAATTCACGACGACACTGCCCGTGCAATCCACGCGGGCACAGGACCAATCATCCGCATGGAATATGGTGGCGTTGCTGTCGGTGTCGGCTGGTCCTCTGATTCCGCCTGGAGGCTCACGGCCTCACATTGAAGTGCGCTCCCGCAGCAACAGATATTTCCCCAGGAGTGTCCGATACCAACGACGATTGACTAACTAGTAAGGGTTCGACGTCAGTTCCCGCATGGTCCTCAGCGCCCTATCCAAACGGCCACACACATGTATATAAGGTCCGAGATACATTGGTGCGCAATCGAGGGGCACACCGCTGCCGAATGCGACAGCGAATCTGCCACGCTCGCTGCGTCCGCCCTGACGCCGCGACCCACCCCCGCCAAGTCCGGCGCTCGGTCCGCCCGCCACGCACTCAGCCAGTCGACGGCACATACCCGTTCAACGCAGGCCCACCCACCGACTCCCTCAGCGAACTGAGTAATAAGGCGCCCACCCAAACACCGTCAACCACCCTTCGACTACCGTCAACGACCCCCACCCACCCTCGACACACTCGCCAAGTAGCAAGGCGGTCTCCGCGATCGACCAGCACGGACAGAACGCAAGCCCACCCACCGACTCCCTCAGCGAACTGAGTAATAAGGCGCCCACCCAAACACCGTCAACCACCCTTCGACTACCGTCAACGACTCCACCCACCATCGGCACACTCGCCAAGTAGCGAGGCGGTCTCCGCGATCGGCTGGTGCGGACACTGGGATGGTGTAGTCGGTGCGCGGGAGCGATAGCGCTGACGTTGCCTGCTCGCCGACGGCGCAGGTATGGAACTCTCCGCGACCGGTGCCCGCAGAAAGCAGACCCGACAACGAGTCGAACGAGGGTCGGTATTTGATCGCGTATCAACCCGTTGTGAGCCGGATCCGCCGGCTCACAAGTCTTGGCAGGCGATTTCGAGGTCGAGAACAGTCCGTAGTCGATACCGTTCATTTCTGGGGTTCGCCAGCACGGACGGCCACACCGCACAGGACGCCGCCCACACCGCGATCGTCCTCGACCCCGCCGCCGAGCGTTCACCCATCCTGGATTCGGCCGAATGGTGATCCGCAGATTTCCCGGCCGCCTCTGGGGGTTCGGGCTCGCTTACCAGACGGTCGGCGAGATTGTCCGTGGCGCCGACGGGGTTCCCCGGGACGCGATACAGGCGGCGACAGCGGGCCGGCTGACCGAGCGCGCCACTTCCGACGAATTCCGCGCGGCGACGATATTCGATGCCCGAGGATGCCTGTACACCGCACTGACGTACGCCCACGTGCCCGAACTCGGGCCGACTCCCACCTCGGTGAACGACACGCGGACGTCTATCGACACCTGGGTCGACCTGTTCGATCGGCGTGCCGTCGCGGCGCATGCGTGGGCGGCGGCGATAACACTGGACCCCGTCCGCAACCACGCCGCCATAGCCCGGCTACGTGGCTACCCGCTCACCTGAGCACCGGCGACGCGGAGTCGGTCGATTCCGCGCGCCGAACGCACCGCCATCGTTCCTACGGCGACGGCGCTGCTGCCGCGGAGCAACGCCGTCAACGCGATCAGACCGGAAAGGTGACTCCGGTCAATTCCTCCGACACCGTCCACAATCGTCGCTGAATCGCCGTGTCATGCGATTGTCGACTCGATTCGACAACTTTCGGGTAGCCGCGGGTTTCCAAGAATCCGCCAGGTCCGTAGTACTGACCTCCGCGCGCGTCGGGGTCGGTGGCCGCACGGAGTATCGGCAAGGCGCCCATCGCCGCGCTCTGCGTGACGATGGGTGCGAGAACAGGCACGAAGGCACGCAGCGCCGCCGGCGAGTTGCGCATCAAGTCGGTGTTCGCGGCACCCGGGTGCGCCGCGACCGCGATCGTGTCGCCGGTGTCGGACAGCCGACGTTGCAGCTCGTAGGTGAACATCAGATTCGCCAGCTTGGACTGGCCGTACGCCGCCACCCGGTTGTAGGACCGTTCCCCCTGCAGATCGTCGAAATCGATCCGCGCGCGGATACGATGGCCGACGCTGCTGACGGTCACCACCCGAGAGCCCGGTACCGGCAACATTTTGTCGAGCAGCAGCCCGGTGAGCGCGAAATGCCCCAGATGATTCGTCCCGAATTGCAGTTCGAACCCGTCGGTGGTGATCTGCCTCGGCGGGTACATCACCCCGGCGTTGTTGATCAACAGATCGATGGTGGCATACGCGGACCTGAGCTGTTCGGCGGCATTACGCACGGATTCCAGCGAGGTGAGATCGAGCTGTTGGATGGTGGTGTCCGCGCTGGGGACAGCATCGGCGATATCGGCGGCGGCATGCTTACCCTTGTCCACATCCCGCACCGCCAACACCACGGAAGCGCCGTGCGCCGCGAGTGCCCGAGCGGCCTCGAACCCGAGTCCGCTGTTGGCGCCGGTGACAATCGCCACCCGGCCCTTCTGATCCGGTATGTCTTGCTCCGTCCACCTGGTCGCCACATTTCCTCCCAAGGATGTCGTCGGTCCGTCGGCTCATCCGACGAGCCCGGCGGGGGTGAGACTGATACTCACACCGTTGCGTTCGCAGAGCAGTTGTGCAAGGCGGCGCGCCCGCTTGATCGCCGGACGGCGGCGGCACCTCCTCCAGAGGCACGCGCAAGCTGCGGTTCGCGCGGCAGTCGGCGGCGACGACGTGCCGGACTTGGCCAGCACGTCGCCATGATCGGAGTTGTGTTGGAGCGCCGTCGGCAACCGCTCAGAAATCTCGCGCTTCGGAGTCCGTCGCGCCGCACCGCCGAACTTGTGGCATTCGATCGCGGACTCCGACATCTCGGTCAGCCGCCGATGGTTTGCTCGGTGCGACAGTTCCGCCCCTTCTTCTAGCAGTCTCCAGTGCCAACCTATTCGTTTCGACCGTGAGCGCCTTCATCAACTCGACGGTCTACGTGCGCTGAACGACGGGCGTAGTTTATCCGGGCTCGAACTCACCGGTCCTGCAACTGTCGAGGGGGCGGCGGCTGGGCTGGGTGCGCCACGAATCCCGGAGCGCCGAAGACCGCGACCGCCCCTGCCTACACACACCCGCGAGCGGCGCGCGCCGTGACGCCATCGCGCTTGAAAGCGGCACTCGCCGAATCAATTTCGCCGAACATGGCTTTCGGTGTCTGCACCCGTGCGCCACATCGGCGTTCTACTCTGGAAGCCGAACTCACAACGGGGTGACAGAGGTGAGCATGTGACAATCGCGAACGAGGCCGCGGCGCCGGCATTCCGGACTGCGACGCTGGGTGATCTTCCGAATATCGCCACGCTCGAGCAGACCGAATTCGCCGACCTGGCGTACCCGTACTTCGCGCTGCGCCAACTGTTCGATCTGCACGGAACACAATGGGTGGTCGCCGATCTCGACGGATCGATCTGCGGCTATGTGATGGTGGCGCTCGGCTCGCCACAGCATGCCTGGGTGATCGGGCTCGCCGTCGCACCGCAATGCCGGGGCCGCGGTTACGGACGTGCGCTCCTGGACGGAGCGCTGGCCCGGTGCCGGGTCGCCCACGTGGAGGATGTGTTCCTCACTGTCCGGCCCACCGATCAATCTGCGTCGAACCTGTACCAGAAGTCCGGGTTCGTCTGGACCGGGCACGAGGAGCGCTACTTCGGCGCGGGTGAGCCGCGCGACGTCATGGTATGTCGCATCCAGTACCGTCCCGGCACCCGCTCGATCAGCGATCCGACCTCGAACATCTGGCGCAAGCGCGGCCCACGGCCCGACTAGACGACGAAATCCGTTGCTATGGTGGGTATCACGGTGCACTGATGCGCCAGCCCCGGGGGAGGAACGCCCATGACCGAACATGAGGATGCGGTCACCCACGTGCAATTCGGGAATTCGCCCGACATCTGGATCGATCAACACGCCACGGGCTACGCCCAAGAAGTCGCGGATTACCTCGACGAGTTGAGCGCCGAGACCAGAAAGCCGGACGAGAAGCCGCTGCTCGACTCGTTCAACAATCACGTCGAGAAAGTGGTCACCGCGTTCGACCACTCGAAGATCAAGCACCGCGGTGACAGCCTGCTCTTCTCCGATATCTACGCCGCCGCCGAGGACGCCACCACCGCGATGGACGAGGTCCTGCAGCGGGCGCACATAGAGTTACTGATGGCGCTGCTGGCCGCGGAGGTCGAACTGCGCGGCCCGCTGCGTCTGAGCCGCACCCAGCACATGCGATTGGCCGACACCTACGAGAAGCTCGGTCGCCATCTCCTCGCGGCCGAACGGACCGGTCAGCGAGTCAAGAGCTTTCTCCCAGGACACGCGGCCATGGCCTTTCTGCGCGCTTCCGGTCTGCATGCGCTCAATGAAGATATCGACGCGCAGGACCGCTGCGGCCTGGCGCTGGCCAGAGCGCGCCGCGCGGCGACCTACCCGGCCTGGCGCCGGGGTGCGGGCTGGGCCTCGGATCTGTTGTGCGGCTATGGCTATCGTCCCTTCCAGCTACTCGGCTGGATCGCCGCGCAGTTGCTCGTGTTCACCGTCGCACTGTGGCTCGCCACGCCCATTCCGATCACCACATCGCTGCACATGTGCCTGATCAACTTTCTCAATCCACTGGGTCTCGGCGACCTCGAAGAGGTCGGCCGCGTCGGCCGCCCCCTGCTCATCCTCGAGGCGTACGCCGGGATCGTCTCCACCTCGGTCTTTTTCGCACTGCTGGTCCGTCGATGGTTTCGACTGTAGCCAGGCCGGAGATCAATCCGGGGTGTTGATCGTGGAGGGTCGCATGGCGGCCAGTATCGCCACCGACATCCGGTCGCGCAGTTGACCCACCCGGGCCTGCCATTCCCGGGTGAAGCCGGGTTCGTGATCCAGCTGCTTCCATAGCCCACGCAACGGCGCGGGCGCATGTGCGCCGGGCATCCAGAGGTGCGCCAGATGGGTGATCAGCGGCGCGATGAGTTCGGCGGACTCCGGGCTGGACGGCGGGTAGAGATCGGCCTCCTCGACCACCGAGTCGGCGACCGTGAGCAGCCAATCGTGCAACGCGAGCTCCTCGCAGAAGCGGTGCGCCACAGCGAGTTCCGACTCGTCGCGCACAGTCACCAGCACCGTGCGCACCAGCTCGTCCTGCAGCTGGAAGGTCAGGATCGGCTGCGGCACATCGGCGATCCGCGCGGCCCAGCGCAGGCGCGCCGTCCGCGTCTGCATCGGCGGGTGCTGATCGAGTCGCATGTCCATCCGGATCCTGGCGAGCAGCCGCTGGCTGATCGAGGCCAGATCCAGCGTGCCCTCCGGTGGCTCTCCCGTGGCGAGAAAACAACTGGCCAGCTCGGCGCCGGTCGTGTCGGTGATCCGCGAGATCACCTCCATCACCCCCACCCGGGTCAGATAGTGCGACCAGGTCTGCCGACTACTCGCCTCGGCCGCGACGACGGTGGTGTGCACCGAACTCTGCAGTACTCGTCCACCGACGACCAGCGCGTTGGTCGCCACCGTCCCGACCCCGCGGACACCGCCGCCGGGTCGAGTTGCCAGCTGACAATCCACCCCGACAGCGGTGGTCGGCGAGGTGGCGAGCGTGGTCGGCCGCTCCCGCCACCGCATCCGTCGGCCCGGGATCAGTGCGAGCAGTTCCTCCAGCATGTCACGGCCGAGCGCTGTCGAGTCCGGTACCAGACAGGTGCGGACCTCGCCGAGCAGGATCAGCGGCGCGGTGCCGGAAGATGCTGGCGCCGTCGGCTTTTCGCCGCCAGGGTGAGCCGACCTTCCCGCCAGCGGTGGCTGCCGAACCGACCGATGGTCGCGCCTGGCGCGGGCCACTGCCGCCAACCGGCGCAGCCGCTCGCCATGCGAGGGCCGGTGGGCGTCGGAACAGGAGTCCGTTGCTGCGTCCATATCAGGAACCATCCAACAGCACGTGGCTCATCCGCTCGGTCACCTTGCGCGGCACCGTCATCGCGATGTCCTCGCTCTTGCCCCGCTCGATGATCTGGTCGACCACTTCTTCTTCGAGATCGATGTGATCCAGGATCACCCGCACCGCATGTTCGATACCCAGGTACCGCTGCGGCAGCAACGACAGTGAGCGATAGGCGGCGAACGGAGTGGCCCGCGGGTTGAGTTTCACCACGGCGGGCATCTCCCACCACTGCTGCGGCCAGCCCTCCTCCGGGCGCCACAGCTGCGGATTCACGATGGGTTCGCCGTCGTAGCGCAGCATCCCGAGCCGCAGCAACTGCCAAATCGACGCCAGGAACGGACAGGACCATTTGGTGTGCACCTCCGCCCGCCCATTCACCTTCTTGGTCTGCTTGGCCCACATCTGCACATCGAGGAAGATCGAATGCTCGCGCCGGCCGAACTCCTCCGGCGGCTCGTAGGGCGAGCGATGCATGGCCTGGCCCGGCTCGTCGTCGGAGGCTCGACGGCCGTTACACAGCCAGCCCGACTCCGCGGTGGGCGGACGGCGCCCCGTCGAGCCCTCCGGCGGCTCGGCGACGATACGTGCGGCGACCATTTCGGCCAACTGGATGCGGTGCTCACCGGCCGCGCCCGACGGCGTCTCCCAACAGCCCGCCTCGCGAGCCAGATAGTCGATCCGCACGCCACATTCCGCGGCGGCGGCGAGCAGTGTGCCGAGGATCTCGGCGGGATCGGTGTCATGCCGGAAATAGTCGTCGATCAGGAAGCAGGTGCTCACCCGCGCACGCGGCCCGAACTCGGCTTGCGCCGCCACGGTGAAGGCGGTGACCAGCGGAGCGATCTTGCGGAACTGCGCGCGGATACGATCCGCGCCGTTGCAGAGATCGTTCATGTAGAAATGTCCGACCTCGATGGACAGGTGGGACAACGGAACCTTGGCGACCCGCGTCTGCTCGGCCGCCTCGCTATACCCTGCTACGTGATCCACTGGTGATCGAAAACCCTTCCAGGATGCGCTTTCGCACAGCGTCGGCGAGTGCGGATCTATTCCCAGGTCGCGGCGTGCACGAGGCGACCGGCAAGCTGGTTGAACGCCGCGGCGGTGTCCTCGTTGGCAATACTGTTGGCTACATCGGCATCGAGAATGATCTGCTCGCGCCATTGCAGCACCGGTTCCACCGGGGTCTTGCCGAGCAAGGATGTCGCGCCGAGCCGATTCTTCCCGGCCAACGTGACCAATGCTCCATTCTGTTCCTGCAACCACTTGACCTGCGCGGCGCCTGGACCGCCGGTCATTTCGTTCAATTGTGGCACCGCGGTGCGCACGTAGCGGATGTTCGCGAGAAGCTTTTTCGGATCGTGTTTCCACTCGCTGCCCGTCTCCAATAGCCCGTGCGGCCCGTGCACCAATCCGCTCGCCGCCAAGATGTGCTGGCGAGTCCAGCGGTGGAAGACCAGCCAGCGCACCGTCTTCGAGGCCAGCTGGGGCGCCGCGGTCGCGCGCAGCGCCAGCTCCATCGCCAGCGAGCGGCCCGCGCTCAGATCCACGAAACAGACCTTGAATTCCTGTTCGAGACCGACGAGCAGTTCCGCGCAACGCTTGACCACGTCGTCGTTGAGGCTGTCGAACTCGGCGCCACCTTCATCACCAGGAAAAAGCACGAGCCGTCCGGTCCTGGTCCGCATCTTGCGCAGGCCGCCGCGATCGGTTTTGGCACGCACATCGATCTGCCGGGCGATCCCGTTCTTCCCGAGCAGATACTCGTGCAGTCCGTCCCGATCCGGCGTTCCCCGCTCCATGGCGCCGATCTCGAACAGCGCGCCCGCGGTCGGCGAACCGAAGTCGAAATCGAGGTATGCCACGCTCATGCCGCTGAGACACAGCCGGTAGGCGAGATTACAGCTGGTCACCGAACGCCCGGTGCCGCCTTTGTCCGAGGTCGCGAACACGATCATGCGGTCACGTGCTCCTTGTCGCGTCCATTCGGGCATAGGCCAGACGATGCAGTTCGCGCAGCGCGTCGGCGGCCAGCACGAACGCGGTGCCCGCCTGTCTGCGCACCACCAGCTGCCTGGCCTGTTCGAGGTGTTCCTCCACCCGGTCGAGGGTGATCCGGTGCTCCGAGAAATCGTCGATACTGACGCCGAGCATTTCCTGGTTGAGCAGATGCTCGGCCTCGTTGAGCAATTCGACCGCGCGCACCACCATCGCGGGGGAGGTCAGCGGTGGCTCACGGAAAGTCCGGTCCGCGGTGACCAGGCATTCGATCACCCGCTCTGTCATATACCAGGACGGCTCGGTTTCGCGTGGCGTCCCGTTACCGAAGGCGCCGGCGGGATCGTCCCAGAGCCCGGACGCACCGCCGGTGCTGATCATTCGCGCTTCCAGATGATCCATCGTCGACTTGGCCAGATCCATCAGCCGGTCGCGGGCGGTGATGTTGCGAGAAAGACGGGCGGCCTGCAAGAGGCGCTTCAACAGCACCGGCGCGAAATCCGACACCTCCCACTGCAGCAGCGGTCCGTCGTCCACGGTCTCACTGCCGCGCAAGCCCAACCGAACACCGGGCGCGTGCATTTCCACCGCGGGATCGTCGCGCGTGGTCCGGCGGATGATCCGGCCGCGTCTGGCGAGCTCGTCGAAAATAGCCACGGCCCTGGTCAAGTCGTCGTCCGAGGCGGTGCGGTTGACCAGATCCTGGATCAGCACCGCCGACACGATAAGACTGAAATAGTCCGATTCCTCGCCATCGGACGTGCGCCAGGGGATGTCCTCCAACGGCCACGAGCCGGACCCGAATCGGGCGACCGTCGACCAATAACGCTGGGTCAGATCCCAGCGGATGCGCAGTGCCTCGGCCAGCCGATACTGCTGCTCGTCGAGCAGGTCCAGTTCCCTGGTGCGCTGCGAGATCAGGTCGTTGATGCCGTCCAGCGCGATCACGGTGAAATACAGGTAGGGGCGCGGATCGGCGATACCCGGCTCGGTAGCGATATCGCTGTCCACGAATTCGACCGGAGCCGCCTCCCGAACCAGACCCCAGCTCCAGCCGCATTCGAACAGCAGATCCTCATCGTCGAGCTCGGTGTCCGGAGTCTGGCCCAACGTGATGTCGTTGCGCAACCGCGCCCGGACCCGCTCCAGACTGCGGGTGACGCCCTCGACCACCGCCCGCTCCGGCAAGTCGCCCTGATTGAGCATGCCGAGCATGATCTGTCCCGCATCGGATTTCGGCGCGACCGTCTTGACCACGAAACTGCGGACCAGCCCGGTCATCGCGGCGGTGAGCCGAACGCTGAGCCGCTCGGTGAGCCGCTCGATCCGATCAGCCAGGTTGGTCCGCGCCTCGGCGCGCACCCACCCCTCGTAGACCCGGAGAAAACGCATCCCCGCGAGACACAGCGTCAACGACATGGAATACGCGTCGACGACCTCGATATCCTGCTGCGCCGCAGTGGGTTCACGCTCATCGGCGGAGCGTAGGTAGCTGCCCGCGCCGAAAAGGGGCTTGCCGTCCGGTTCGCCGGAACTGTCGGGCGCGCCATCCGGACCCACGCGCTGGGTGTTGCGGAAGATGTACTCCTCCAGCAAGAGGACAACGACGGTGCCGATCCTCGTCTGACCGCCGAACGGCGAAAGCACCGAGCTGACGTCATCGGCCATACCGTCGGGACGATCCAGTGCGAGACTTTCGATCTCGGTCGCGGGATAGAGCAGACACAGCAACTGCTCGGAATCACTGATCGAGTTCGCGGGTCCACGACCACCCCAGCGCCATTGGCCGCCATCCCACGACGCGGACAGCACCGATCGCCACAGATCCAGAATCTGTTGCCTCGGTTGAATTCTCACCTGCCCCTATCCCTCACCCCTCGTCGCGAGCCGCACCGGCCTCCAGCCCAGCAGAGACCCCCGACGGCGATACTGGGCAAAACTAGCACGGTCCCCGACCGCGGCGTCGGGCTCCGCGCAATTCGATATCGCACTGCGCGCACAGCCATTCCGAACGGCGGATATTCCGAATTCAGAGCGTCAGTCGCACCATGTCGGCAGTACGCGCCAAACCGGGAAACGCCTCCGGCATGGAACGTGGATGCAGCGCGTGCACCGCGAGCCGGAACATGACCGCCCGCAACAACATCTGCGGCCACTCCGGCAGATCCGCCCACCGATCCAGCAAACCGTCGTCCGCACCGCCCCAAGCCAGCGCATCCACCACAATCACGCCCGCCGCCCACGGCGCAGGCCGCCAGTACGGCGTGATGTCGGTGAGGCCGGGAGTGTTCGTACCCGCGAACAAGACCGTGCCGAACAGGTCGCCGTGCACCAGTTGCGACGGCGTCCGCAACGGCTTGCGCAGCGTGGCGAGTTGACCGATCAGTTCGATGCTGCGCCGGCCGTCCGGCGAGGTCGACAGCGGCACGCCGCCCGCATCGAGACTGTGCAAAGGCATCGCCTCCCACGCCGCGCGGTCCGCCGCGACGAACACATCCACATCCACCCACGGCGCGGCCGGTGGCTGCACCAGAAACCGCGGCCGCTCCAACGTCGCCGTGGCTTCGTGCAGGCGAAGCGACACCGAAACGACCTCGTCGTGCCGAGGTTCGGGCGTACCCTCCACATAGGTATCCGCACGCCAGCCCGACACCACGTAGCGGCCATCGGTAGCCCGCACCGGACGAGCCACCCGCAACCCGTCCACCTTCAGCGACTCACGCACCCGCGCCGACCACGCCGCACGCGCATGATCGGCGACCGGACTGAGCACCACGTCCCCGCAACGCCAGCCGCCCTCCCAGTCACCGAGCGAAACCGGGGTCACTTCGCGCAGTCCGAACGTGGCACGCACATGCTCGGGGGGTTCCACAGAAGTCACGGCCGTACCGTAACGCTCCATCTCATCAGGCGCGCCTTCGGCACGCCGGGGGTGTGTTCACGGCTGTGTTGGTTTGGCAGCGCCTGCGGCGCTGCGTGTTCGCGGTTGTGTTTGTTTGGCAGCGCCTGCGGCGCTGCCCGTTCGCGGCCCCTGTGTGGCTCGCGTCCGAGCGACCGCTGCTTGCGACTTCGTCGCGGGCGCAGCGGTCGCTCGGACGCGAGCCGGGCCGCGAACGGGGAATGCTCGGTCTCGCTTCGCTCGGAAGTGGGGGTTTAGCCGAGGTGGTTGCGGGGGCGGCGAAGGTGGTATTGCGTAGTTGCCGTACTCGGTGTGCGGTTTGTGCGGTCCAGCGCTCATTTGTGAAGCCGGGTAGGTTTCACGTGTTCGGAACGATCGTGGTGTGACGAGTGATCGCTGGGCATCCGGCTGGACGAGGGTGCGGCTTGCAGTCGGTGATTTGCTGCTTATGACTTTGTCGCGGGGTCGGTCGTTCGGTTCGAGTTGGGCCGGGTGGGGTGCTCGGTCTTGCTGATACGGAATTCGAGGCGAGGGTAGGTGGGTGGCGTCGTGTGGCGACGACTCGCCTTTGTCGTGACCGGTAACACGGAGACATCGGGGTCGACCGAGACGCCCCTACGATGACCAGCCATGATTCGCGATCACGCAGCCAGCCAGAGCGCGCGGCGTCCTGAACAGCCAGCTGTCGATCTCCGGGTAGGGGTGAGCGGCCTCGGCACATTCGATGGCGTCGTTGGCGCGCTGATCCGGTGGTTTCGGTATGGCTGGTGACCGGTCCGATTGGTGTGAACGGTTCTACGGCAGCCGGGGGCGCGGTGTGTTCGTCGGGTTCGGGTTCGGTTTCCGGTCCAGTGGTGCTGGGTTGGTCTACGCGGTGCTGATCGACCAGGCGGCGTGCGGGAGGTAGAACTCGTTGCCGGTCTCGTCGCGGGCCAGAATCGGCAACTGCAGTTCGACGCCGATCAGGCGTAGGTCGGGCTCCGGAGTCGAATCGATGGTGAGTGCGAGGGCACGGTCCGGGTAGTCGTTGCGGCTGATCACCCGATCCACCTGTTCGCCGGATGGCAACGCGTAGACCAGTTGTGCGATCCAGGGGGCGTCGGCGATCTGCTTCGGCAGCGACAGTTGCAACGGGTAGCCGGCGGGGACCTCGAGTTCAGCGGTTCGGCCGCGATGGCAATCCGGCGTCTCCGGTTCACAGGTCAGCGTGGCGAACACGGTGCCGTCCACCTTGCCTTCGGGCAGGATGCTGCAGTGCTGCATGGTCACCGCGCAATAGCTGAATGGCCGGACGGTGACCGTCTTGCCGTGCGCGTAGGCGCTGATCGTGACGTCGGGTTCCTCGGCGTTACGGACCAGTACCGCTAGAACGCCGACAAAGGCGACGGTGAGCACCAGCAAGGCGGCCGCGACCAGCGCGACGATCGTGCGTGCGTTGAGCTTGCTCACCAGAGGGGATCTCCTTGCCCTTGTCGGATGGGTGTGGTGTCCTCGCGCCGAGGCCCGCCGGGGCCGTACCGGCGGCCCGCGCTCGCGGACTGTGCCGCCGGGACCTCCTGGTCCGCGTGCTGCGGACGGTTGCCGCCGAGGCCGGGCAGCAGCGAGTGCCCGCGGAAACTGACGAAGGTCTGCACGAGCCCGATGACGACCACCGCGCTGATCACCGCGAATCCCTTCCAGTAATCGGTCGGCAGCAGAACGCCCGCCGCACCGCCGACCACCCAACTGAGCTGCAGAACCGTCTCGGAGCGGCCGAAGCCGGAGGCGATCGATTCCGGGGGAAGGTCGTCCTGGATCGCGGCGTCCAGCGACACTTTGGCCAGCGCGCTCGTCCCGGCCGCGACCAGGGTGGCCAGCGCCGCGCCGAGCAGATTGTTCGCGAACGTGGCGAACAGCGCGACCAGCGCGCAGGCAGCGGTGCAGCCGAGCACGATCAGCGCGGGTTTGCCGAGCTTGAGTCGGGCGCCGGTCGCGTTGCCCGTGAAGTTGCCGATCGCCGCGGACGCGCCGACCACGCCGAGCATGGCGGCCTGCTGCACCGGCCGATGCTCGGTCGCCTTGGCAACGAATGCGACATAGAAGGTGAGGAACCCGGTCAGTACACGGATGGCGCTGTTACCCCACAGGCCGGTCACCACCGCGCGGCCGAGTGGCTGCCTGCGCTTCCGGGGCGGCACCGCCGATGCCGAATCCTCGTCGGCCGCCAGTATCTGGGTGGTTGCGTCCGGGCCGTGATAGCTCAGCGTCGCGGGCACTTCGCCCTCGGTGACCTCGACCCAGGACGGAATGCGCACACTCAGATACGTTCCCGCGCACGCAATCAGCATGGCGAAGACCAGCGCGCCGTGCGAACCGGCGAGGGAGGCGGTGAGCGCGGCGAGCCCTCCAGCGCCGATGGTGCCGCCGACCAGGCCGAACACCGTCAGTCGGGAGTTGGTACGGACCAGATCGATGTCGGGCGGCAGAACCCGCGGCGTCACCGCGCTCTTCAGCACGGAGAATGATTTGCTGCCGATCATCATGCACAGTGCCAGCGGATACAGCGCCCAGGTGTCGAACTGGAGGATCAGCACCACCGCGACCACCGCGCGCAGTGCGAACGAGGTCGCCAGCGCCAACCGTCGGCCGCGCTGCAGGCGATCGAGCATCGGGCCGATCAGGGGGGCGATCACGGCGAAAGGCGCGATCGTGATCAGGAGATACAGCGCGACCTTCGTCTTGCTCTCGGCGGTGGCGCTGGCGAAGAACAGCGTGTTGGCCAGTGCCACCGCGATGGCCGCGTCGAGGGCGAAGTTCGCCATGGTCGCGTAAGTGAGTGCGGTGAGACCCGACTTGTCCGCGCCGTCTGCCTTGGCCGCGCGCTGGAAGGTCGCGATGCCCTTCTCGGTCAGCTGCCTGCCGCGCATGGCGGCGACCCGGGTGACCGTGAGCTTGCGTGGGATGCGCTGTGTACCGGGCGGAGCGGGGGCTTCGCCGCGTTCCGATTCGCTCGCTCGCCGGTCGCGGATGGGTTCGGCGGGCTCCGGCTCGCCCGGCGGCTGTGTCGGGTGGTGCCCGAAGACACGGTGCGACGCGGGAGTGTGTTCGGTGTCCTGCCGACCGGTCGGTAGGCGCCGCGTCTCCGGATACTCGGGACCGTGCGGCGTGTCGTGGCGCCGGGCGTCCGCTTCCTGATTCGCCCTCCGGTCGTCGTAGGCAGGCGAGACAGGGTCCGGCTCCGGTCCGAGCGGTGGCAGTGGCCTGCGGCGCCGCGGCGCATTGGGTGGCGGATATCGGACGAAGCCGGGGTGACGTTCGATCGGCGGATACTCCTCGCTGTCCCACCGATCACGGTCGGGACCGGAAGGTTCGCGGGGAGTAGTCACGCCCCCAATTCTGTCGTACTTCCGTGCTGAGCGTTCACTCGCGCTCGGTGCTGCCGGAGCCCGTGACCGCAGTGAAGCGGACTTCGAACATCGTCGGCCAGTTCTTGCCGGTGACGAGGAATCGGTCGGTGCCGGGGAGTTGGGCGATGCCGTTGAGTACGTCGGTGCCCACCCGGGCGTTCGCGGGGAGCAGATCGGCGGCATCGATGGTCGCGAGCACATGACCGGAGTCCGGGTCGATGCGCAGGATGGTGTCGGTGGGCCAGTCGTTGGCGTAGATCGAGCCGTCCGCCGCGCAATCGAGTTCGTTGAGGCGTGCGGTGTGGTGACTGGTCAGCCGTACCGAGCCGGTCGGCGCGAAGGTCACTGGATCACGGAAGGTCAGCTGGTCGGTGCCGTCGCTCATCACCAACCGGTCCGATCTCGTGCACAGGCCCCAGCCTTCGCCCTGATAGGACACCCTGCCGCGCTCGGCCAGCGTATTCGGGTCCCTGGCGATGGCCACCTGGTCCTTCCAGGTGAGTTGCCAGAGCGTGCCCTCGGCGAGGGTGATGCCTTCGCCGAAGTAGGGGACCGGCAGTGGCGCCACGGCAAGGACAGCGCCGGTCGTGAGGTTGGACGCGCGCACGCTCGACGCGACCGGCAGACCGGTGCTTTCGTAGAGGGTGTCTCCGGCGATTTCCAACCCCTGGGTGAACGCCGTCCGGTCGTGTGGCCTGGTGCCGACCACCTCGATATTCATCCTGGTTGCCCTGTCATCGGGGTCCTGGCATCCGCTCACCAGGAGCACCCCTACCAGCACACTGACAGCCAACGAACGACGATTGCGTTCCATACGGCAAAATGTATGCCGTGAGCGCAGTTTCTGTATCGGAGTCCGGCGTACGGCCGATTCTGGCTGATGCCGTTGACCTGGCCCGCCGTGCGCTCCTGGAGTTGGAGCCAGCGGGCGTCGGTGCACATCTGGGTGTGGCCGCCGAGGGCGAGAGCGCGGCGACGCATCGGTTCGAGGCGACGTTGCCCGGGTATCGCGGGTGGCAGTGGGCGGTCGTGGTGGCGGCCCCACCGGAGGCCGAGTACGCGACGGTCAGCGAGTCGGCGCTGCTGCCGGGGCCTGATGCTCTGGTCGCGCCCGCCTTCGTGCCCTGGGAACAGCGGATCAGGCCCGGCGATCTCGCGCCGGGCGATCTGCTCGCCCCGCCCGCCGACGATCCCCGCCTGCTGCCCGGCTACGTCGCGACCGGTGACCCGGTAGTCGACGAGGTCGCCTACGCGGTCGGCCTCGGCCGGGCCAAGGTGATGAGCCGAGAAGGTCGCGCGGAGGCCGCCGAGCGCTGGTACGCCGAGCGCGGTCCCGATTCCGAGATGGCCAAAGCCGCGCCGTCCACCTGTGGCCTGTGCGGTTTCTACCTGCCACTGGCTGGGTCGCTACGCGCCGCCTTCGGCGTCTGCGGCAACGCCATGGGCGCCGATGGACTCGTGGTTCATGTCGCCTACGGCTGCGGCGCTCATTCCGACACCATCCTTCCCGGCGGCGGCGGTTCCCCGATCTACCAGGCGTACGACGATGACGCCGTCGAGATGATCGCGCGCGAGTCGGACCGGGTCCTGCCCGTCCCCGAGGATTCCACGTCCCCCTCCGAGATTTCGACCACCGCGTCGACGCCAGCGGGCGACGATTCCGAGCAGATCACGGCCGACGCGAACGCTGGCGATACGTCGACGGCGGCTGATATCGCAACCGGTGTTGCCGAGCCGACCGCGAAATCCGCTCCGGCTTCGGGCGCGCCGCAGCGCTTCGACGCCGTGATGGGCGATGACCGTGAACCGGTTGCGGAGAGTGCGGAATCGACGCCGGTCGGCGCGCACTCCGCGGTGACCGAGTCAGCTATCGGCGAGTCCGGCACCGGTCGGTCGAACACCGCAGGGCTGGACATCGAGGGCCCCGACGCGGAGGCCGCCTCGGAGACACCCGGTGACGCCGCGCATACCCCCGGCCCGCAGTCGGCGGCCGACGAGGCCGCGGACGCCGAACCCGCTGAACCGGGCGGATCGGAAGAGGCTGGTTCGGCAGGCGAGCAGGTAGTCGATGACGAGTCGGAATCCGCGACGCGGCCGGAGTTCCCGTCATCGCCGCGGAGCTGACCGAGACCGCCGATCCGTTCGGCACATCGGTACTGCGCGCGGCAGTTCTTGCCGCATGGCGTGATTCGCCGACTCGGCTGCGGGAGGACGCCGCCACCGAAGCAGATCTGGTGCGCGCCGGATATCGCGACCGGTTGCTGACCGAGTTGGCGCAGAACGCCGCCGATGCCGCGGGCAAGGCGGGCGTCGCCGGTCGGCTCGTCGTCCGGCTCGACGGTAGCGACCTGCACATCGGTAATACCGGTGCGCCGCTGGATCTGTCCGGTGTACACGCGCTTACCGCGCTGCGTGCGTCGGGGAAGTCCGATACCGGTACGGTCGGCCGGTTCGGTGTCGGCTTCACCGCGGTGCTCGCGGTGAGCGAGGACATCGAACTGCGCTCGACTTCCGGATCGCTACGATTCTCCCGAGATCAGACTCGGGATGCCCTGTGTCGCAGCGGTATCCCGCTCCCGGGCGCCGACCTCGGTGAGTTCGTCCCGCCGACGCTGAGGTTGGCCTGGTCGATCGAGTCGAGACCGGCACCAGGCTTCGACACCGAAGTCGTGCTCCGCCTGCGCGATGACGTGGACGCCGGCGCACTGCTCGCCGGAATGCGCGCCGAAGCCGTCGATCTGCTGTTGGAACTGCCCGCCTTGCAGCGTATCCGCATCGGCTCCGAGGAATTCGTGAGCAGTGCCGAAGACATGGGCGACGGACTGCACGAGGTGTACGTCGACGGTCCGGGCGACGAGCAGCGGACATGGTGGCAGTATCGCGCGCCGCGCGCCCGTTGGCTGCTGCCGGTGCGCGACGGCAGGCCGGTCGCCGCGGCGCCGGATGTGCTGCGTGCGCCGACCAGATCCGACGAAGAGCTCTCCCTGCCGGCCCTGGTCATCGCGGACATTCCCATGCAGCCGGATCGCCGCAGGTTGTTGCCCGGCGCCCGGCTCGCCGAGTTGGCCGAGGGCTACGCGGATTTCGCCCGGGTGCTCCCGCCCCGCGACCGCCTCGTGCTCGTTCCGGCGCCCGGTTTCGCGCGAAGCGAGGCCGACGGCCTGCTGCGCGAAGCTCTGGTCCGCGAACTCCAGACCCGACCATGGTTGCCTGTCGTGGTACCCCCGCGCCTCGTGTCCGAGCACGTCGTCGGCGGCGAGCCGTATTCGGCGGGTGACGCGTCGGGCGGTGAATCGCGTGACAGGTCGCAGAGCGAACCGGCCTACGCGCTGGATGACGCGCAGGTGTACGTCGGCGTGTCGGACCAGGCTTTCGGCGGTTCGCCGTTCACCGCGAATCTGCCCACGTCGTCGGACATCGCGGCGCCCACCCGCGCGCAGGTCTTCACCGGCCTCACACCTGAACTGGCTGCCCTGCTCGCTGACGTGGTCGGCCCCTTGGTGATCCCGGAACTCTCCGGCCGGGTACACAGCGAGGCGATGAACGTGCTGGATGCCCACCGGCTCGGGTTGGCGCGCCTCGCGGAGCTGTCCGGTGGCCTGGAGCGACCGCCGTCGTGGTGGTCGTCGTTGTACGCGGCGCTGGAGCCGTTCGTCGTGGATCCGCTCGCGGCGGAGGAGTTGGGCGCGCTGGCGGTTCCGCTGGCCGACGGCCGAGTGGTTACCGGCCCGCGGACAGTGGTGCTGGACGATCAACTCGAGGTCGCGATCCCGGTGCACTGGGCCAGGCTCGCGCATCCGGCGGCGGCGCATTCGCTGCTGGCCCGACTCGGTGCGCGTTCGGCCACCGCCGAGGACCTGTTGAGCGACCCTGGATTACGCGCCGACCTGGAGGATCGCCCCGGCGATCCGGATACCGCCGACGCCGTTCTCCGGCTTGCCGCCCATGCCGATCCGGACGCGTTGCCGTCCTGGCTCAGTGCGCTCGAACTGCGCGACACCGGAGGCGAATACCTACCCGCCGACGAACTGCTGTTGCCGGGTGCTCCGTTGCGTGATCTGTTGGTCGAGGATGCGCCGTTCGGCACGGTGGACCCCGCTCTGGTCGATCGCTACGGCGCGGCCGCGTTGCGTGCCGTCGGCGTCGGCTGGGACTTCAGCGTGGTCGTCGAGGCCGATCCGACCGGCCCGGACCACGATCTGGACGACGAGGACCACTGGTGGTCGACCCTGCGGGACGATCCGCCGGAGTTGGCGGCGGTCCGCGACCTCGAACTGGTTGCCGATGCGGCATGGCCGGAAGCGTTACGGCAGTTGGCCGCCGCGCCGCGCACCTACCGGTTGCTCGCGGACGCCGACGGTTATACCGCGTGGTGGCTGCGCAGATACGCGCGGATCGACGGCACCGCGCTCGGGCTGCTCCGTCGCCCCGCCGACACCGAATTCGTTGGTTTGCTGCCCACGTTCGCCGTAGCCGATCTCGACGCCGAGGCCTTCCGCGCCGTGCTCGCCGACCCGGAAACGATCACCGCGGACCTCGCGGCCGCGTTGCTGGCTGCGCTCGCCGATCCGGCGAAGACGCCCGCGGTGGACGTGGTGTCGCGCACGCACGCCCGCTTGGCGGCCGCCGTCGCCGCGGATCGCCTCGACCTGACCGACCTCGATCCGCCCGACCGGGTCCGCGTGTTGTCGGGCGCCGTGGTGGATCCCGGTGACGCTTTCGTTCTCGACCAGCCCTGGTTCGGCCTGGCGGTGCCGCCGGACCGTTTGGTGGCGGGCGCCGTCGACACCGCGTCGGACCTGGCCACGCTGCTCGATCTTCCGCTGGTGTCCGATTCGGTCACCGCCGAGGTGGTCGGCGAAGGACGGCGCACGAGCTGGACGACGCAACCGCTGGGAGTTGTTCTGCGCCAACTGTTCACCTTGCCCCCGCAGGAGGGCGAACTGGTCGTGCACGACGATCTGCTGGTGCGTCTCGGTGGCGCGATCGAGAGCACCGTCGCCGTGTCCTGGTGGCGGGACGGCTCGACGGTCCATGTCCGCGCGCCGCGCACGCAAGACTGAACCGGGTTTACTCGGCCGCGTATCCCGTGAGTATTTCGCCCAGCAGATCGAGCTGCTCGCGCACGCTTTCGCTGTCGTCGTCCACCAGCCAGCGCAGTACGACGCCATCGATCACGTTGAGCGTGAACCGGCTCAGCGTCTGCACCGGGACCGACCACCGATTCCCGGTCGCGTCGCGAGCGTGTTCCAGGATATCGGCGACGGTGGAGTCGTTGAAGTTGTACTGCTCGCGCGCGATCGCGAGTTTTGCGGGGGTTTGTTCCCCTTCGCGTAGTGCGTAAGTGGTCGTTTCGTAAGTGAGCAGCTGCCGTTCCGGAGTGGCTTCGATGTTGAGCCACATGAGTTCCAATCCGGCGCGGATCAATTTTTGAAGGGCTTCTTTTCCACTTCCGACGTCTTGCCACACCGTTTCGTTTGCGTCCACGGAATCGCGCAATTCCATCGATAGCGCTTTGACCAGCTCGGTCATCAGCGCGTCCTTGTTTTCGAAACAGTAATGCACCACACCAAGCGAGACACCGGCCGCTTGGGCGACATCGCGCGTGGTCACGCCCGCAACGCCCTTTTTCTCGGCAAGGCCGATCGCGGCCTCGATAAGGTGAGCCCGTCGTTCTTCAACGCTCAATCGGGAGGACACTCAAGGGAGTTAAGCGCCCGCGGCGCGTGCAGTCAATTCACTGGTCCGAAAATCTTGACTGGACAAGTGACCAGTTATGTGGTCCGCTGCCATCGGACTGAAGGGAGGCAGGTATGCGGGTATCGCGCAGAACTGTTCTGGCCCGGACCGTGATCGGTTCCGCGACGCTCGCCGTTGCGACGACGCCGGGGATGAGCACTGTGCTCGGTTATCCGGCAGGTGCCGCACCAGGTTCCGACGGTTACGAGATCGGTGCCGGACTCTCCGATATCACCGGCCCCGCCGCCGAATGCGGAATGATGGGCTACGCACAACTCGAGCAGCAGACCGCGGGTATCCACCTGCGTCCCCGGGCTCGCGCCTTCATCATCGGAGGCGGTGGACGGCGGATCGTCTTCGTGGTGGCCGAGAATGGCATGATCTTCCAGTCGGTGCACCGCGGCGTGCTGACCGAGCTGGCCCGCCGCTTCGGTGATCGCTACACCGAGCAGAACGTGGTGCTGACCTCGACGCACTCCCACGCGACCTGCGGCGGATCCAGTCACGACTACGCCTACAACCTGTCCATCCTCGGTTTTAAGCGGCAGGTGTACGACGCGGAGGTGAACGGCATCGTCGAGGCGATCGCGGCCGCGCATGACGACATCGGCCCCGGCACGCTCGCGCTGGGCCGCGGCGAACTGCACAACGCGAGCGTGAACCGCTCGCGAGTGGCCTGGGAACTCAATCCGCCCGCCGACAAACAGTATTTCCCCGACGCCATCGACCCCGCGGTCACGGCCCTGGCCCTGTTCAAGGGCGGCAGACGAATCGGGGCGATCACATGGTTCGCCACCCACAACACCTCGATGACCAACGAGAACCACCTGATCAGCTCGGACAACAAAGGTTACGCGTCGTTCCGCGCCGAGCACACCGAGCACGGTGTGCGCTACCTCGACGGCGCACCGGATTTCGTCGCCGCCTTCGCACAGACCAACGCGGGCGATATGTCCCCGAATCTGAACCTGCGGCCCCGGTCCGGGCCCACCGAGGACGAGTTCGAGAACACTCGAATCCTCGGCGAGCGTCAATACCTGGCCTCGAAAGAAGCACTCTCCCGTGCGGAGCCGGTCGAAGGTCCGGTGCAGGCGATGCTCTGTTATATCGACCTTGCCGATATCGCGGTGGACGGCCGGTTCACTCCGGACGGCCGCCCGCGCCACACCGCGCCCGCTGCGGCCGGGGTCTCCCTGATCGCGGGCAGCGTCGAGGACGGTCCCGGCCTGCCGGGGGGCCCGATACCGGAGGGCGTGCGCAACCCGTTTCTCGACTCGCTCGGCGATCCGGGGCGCGCTCCGGGCTGGCTGGCCGACGCGCAAGCACCCAAAGCGATCGCGGTTCCGCTCGGTCTGCTGCCGCCGGTGGCCTGGGTCCCGAATGTGTTGCCTATCCAGCTCGTTCGCCTCGGCGAGCTCTATCTGGCGGCGGCGGGTGGGGAATTCACCATCACCGCGGGTCTGCGCATCCGCCGTGCGGTCGCGGCGACGCTGAATGTTCCGCTGGAGCAGGTGCTCATGCAGGGGTATGCGAACGCGTACCACGAATACGTCACCACGCCGGAGGAGTACGATTCGCAGCAGTACGAGGGCGCCTCGACACTGTTCGGCCGGTACACGCTCTGCGCTTATCAGCAGGAGTTCACCCGGCTGACGTCGGCATTCGCCGCCGGTCAGCCGGTGCCGCGCGGGCCGGCCCCGCGTGACGTATCCACCGTGCAACCGAACTTTCAGCCGGGTGCGGGGGCTGACGCCACACCGCCCGGGCGCGGCTTCGGTGACGTGCTGCTCCAGCCCGCGTCGTGCTACCCGCGCGGCGCCCGAGTCGCGGCCGAATTCGTCTCTGCCCATCCGAAACACGACACCCGCCGCAACCGCACCTTCCTGGAAGTGCAGTGCCGAAGCGCGTCGGGCGCCTGGACGCGGGCGGCCAATGAAGGCGAATGGGCTGTGAAGTTCTCCTGAAGCAGGCACGGCGCCGCCGTATCGGTAGCCCGGTTCACCTGGATGTCCCGGCCGACGCCGCGGCGGGCCGCTACCGGTTCCAGCGCTACGCGACCAGCCTCGGCCTCGATGGCACGCTGACTCCGTTCACCGGGACCACCGACGAATTCGAGATCGCCTGAGCGCAACCGGTGCTACAGACCGGTCTGCGCGCCCTTGTCGCCCCGACGGGCGCCTCGGCGCTGAATCAGGAAGATCCCCAGTGCGAGGACGCCGACCACCAGTCCCATCAGGCAGACCGGACGTGCCGACTCCCACCGGTCGTCACCCGCCCACACCACCGCTGTGGCGATGGACCACAGCGCGCTGCCGACCGCGAGCACAGGGCGCGGATCGGTCAGGCGCGGCGGAATCTGTGGGACTTCAGGCGTCACGGGCCCAGCCTAGCGGCGGTAACCCGCGTCCGGCAGGTAGTCGGTCCCGTATCGTTTGCCACTGTGACAACGCCCTCGGATGTCCGAGCCCTTGCTGGTGAGCTCTCGCTGGCGGTCGTTCGGTTGACGCGACACCTGCGCGGTCGCCGTGCCAACGCGCAGATCTCGCTGACCCAGCTCTCGGCCCTTGCCACCCTCGCACGCGACGGCGCGATGACGCCGGGTGCGCTCGCCGCGAAGGAGCGTGTTCAGCCGCCGTCGATGACTCGGGTCATCGCCTCACTGACCGATCTCGACTTGGTGGAGCGCAAGCCGCATCCCACCGACGGCCGGCAGATCATCGTCTCGTTGTCCGCCGCGGGCCGCGCGCTCATCGCCGACGAGACCAGCGCGCGCGAGGAGTGGATGACCGAACAGCTCGCTACGCTGACCGGCGATCAGCTGGTCGTGCTGACCCGAGCCGTGGCGATCATGAAGCAGATCGTCACCGAATCCGAATAGGGCCACGGCCGCAAGGGAATTCGCGACTCGCGGCAAATTCGGCGCCCGGTGTCGGACGGCTGCTCCCGCTCAGTGTCGCGTTCTATTGAGCCGGATGACGGTGTCGACACCCCACCACAGCAGGCTGCCGACGAGCAACAGATAAAGGATGAAAGCCAGGTAGACCAAGACCGCGCCGTAGTCGCTTGCCCATCCCGGCAAGCGGTTGAGCTGGGTACCCGCGACAGCGAGTAGCAGCAGCCCGAGCGTGATCGCGATCGGTGCGAGGGGCGCGGTGCCCGGGTCGCCGGCCGGTCTTACGGTGCGATGGGCCATGGACGAGTTCTCCTGGTGCAGTCGGTTAACTGCGGAATCGGGGCGCCGAAGACGCCGTCGACATCAGTTACTTTTTAGTTAACTTTCGCACGGGAGGTTTGCCGCGTTAACGGATGTGATGCAGATCACTATCTGGTGGTAGTCGCGAACGGTTGATCGCTGTCCACGATCTCGCGTCCGAGCGGGAACAGCGAGAGCGGGATGAGCTTGAGATTCGCCCAGCCGAACGGGATGCCGATGATCGACAGGAACAGCGGAATACTGGTGAACAGATGGCCGAGAGCCAGCCACCATCCGGCCACGATGAACCAGATGATGTTGCCGATCAGCGAACCCGCGCCCGCGCCGGGTTTGTCCACCGTGGTCCGGCCGAACGGCCACAGCACATACGCAGCGATCCGGAATGACGCGATCCCGAACGGGATCGTGACAATCAGGATGAAGCAGACGATCCCCGCGGCGATGTAGCCCAGTGCGAGCCAAAATCCCGCGAAGACCAACCAGAGGACATTGAGCACCAGCTGAATCGGCTTCATGTAACCAGCATGCCAGTCCCCCTGCTGAAGCGGACATTTCTCCCTTCCCGGCACCGGCGCGAGGTCGGGACGACGTCAGAAGAACCAGCCGAGCATCGCATCCCGCTGTGTGCGGAAAGCGTCATCGATCGCCCGTAGGTGCGCGGGGTTCTTGGTGGCTATCCGGTTGGCCGCCGCGAACACCCGCGCCGGATACGCACCGAAATACATGCTGCCGAGGACATCGATGCCGAGCTCGATATCGGCCGGGCCGGTCGTCGGTTCGCAATTCGCCTGCCCGTCCCGCACGCGCAGGGCGAACGTGCCGCCCGCGCCGCGGAACGGGTCGGTCACGGCGAGCACCAGATCCAGCTCGCCCGAGTAGGACCGTGCCGACAGCGCGGCGGGAATGTCCATGAGTCGCAACCACAGTCCGTCGGAGCGGGCCGTCGTGCGCACCAACCGGGGGTCGGTCAGCAGGTAGGGCAGCGAGTCGTGGTCGGTGAGCGTGGCCGCGACCTGCTGCACCAGATCCAGTCCGAGCAGGGCGCGCCACAGCGCGGCGGCGGCTTCGGCGGTGATCGCTCGCAATTCGACCACCTCGGCCGACTTCACCTGGCCATGGTCGTGGTACCGGTACAGCGCGTAGCCGTCGGCGTGCACCAACGCGAAGAGGTCGGTTCCGCCGCCGCGGAAGCGCGGTGAGTCGTCGAACAGCATGTCCCAGCTCGCCTCCGGCCGTGCTTGGGCGCCAGGCACCACCGCGCGCCAGCGGTCATAGATCGCCGTGACGTCACTGCGCACCTCGCTCGGCGCCTGCAGCGTGACCCCGCCCGGGTCCGGCGTCGACGGCAGGAACTCGGCGAACCGGCGATCGATGCCGACCGTGTTCTGGCGGGTCGCGGGGCCGTAACCGAACCGGCCGTAGAGGCCGCCCGCGCTGGCGGTGAACATGGTCAGCGGCAGTCCGGCGGCTTCGATGCGGCGATGTTGTTCGGCGTACATGGCGCGCAGGATCCCGCGGCGCCGATGCGTCGGCGCCACACCGACGCCAGCGAGGCCGCACACGTCGACGGCCCGTCCACCGGGCACGGTCACCGTCATCGTGGTGGACTGCACGTGACCGACGACCTGATCGCCCTTGACCGCGACGATCGCCTCCTCCAGCGGGAACAGCCGCAGAACTCGGCCGAGTTCCGCGTGGTCGTAGCGGGTGCCGAAGGACGTCTCCACCAGCGTCCGGATCGCGGTCGCGTCCTCGGCGGTGGCCGACCTGATGGTGATTCCCGGAACGGTCATGCCTTGACCATCCCATGCCGGAGCTCGCGTCGGCATCGGGTTTTCGCCCGTGCGAGGGGGCGCTCACGACACTGCGGCGACCACCGGTGGCGGCGCGGGCGGGCCGCCCGGCAGGATATAGCGGTGGCCGAAGTGATCGATATCGATGATCCCGCCGATCCACAGGTCGATGACTTCCGTGACCTCAAGTCCGCCGACCGTAGGCCCGACCTCCCCGGGCGCAAGGGATTGGTGATCGCGGAGGGCGTCGTCGTGGTCCAACGCATGTTGGGTTCGCGGTTCGCGCCGACCGCGTTGCTGGGCGTGGAGCGCAGACGCGCCGAACTCGCCACCGACCTCGCTGCGGTCGACGTGCCGTACTACCGCGCCTCGGCGGAGGTGATGGCCGAGGTGGTCGGGTTTCATCTCAATCGTGGGGTGCTCGCCGTGGCCCGACGTCCCGCGGAACTCGGCCTGGACGAGGTCACCGACACGGCGCGGACCGTCGTCGTGCTCGAGGGCGTGAACGACCATGAGAACCTCGGTGCGATGTTCCGCAATGCGGCCGGACTCGGCGCCGATGCGGTCTTGTTCGGCGATCGGTGCGCGGATCCGCTGTACCGCCGTGCCGTGCGGGTGTCGATGGGGCACGTACTGCGGGTTCCGTTCACCTCCGTGCCGGACTGGCCGGCTGGACTGGATATGCTGCGGCGCAAGGGGTTCCAGATCATCGCGCTCACTCCGAACCCGGCCGCGACGAACTTGGCCACGGCGATGACCGGGGAACGCGTGGCGTTGTTGCTCGGGGCCGAGGGACCAGGACTGACCGAGGAGGCCATGCGGGCCACCGACCTACTCGCGCGCATCCCCATGTCGCCGGGCACCGATTCGCTCAACGTCGCGACAGCGGCGGCGATGGCCTTCTACGAGCGGGTGCGGACGGCATGACCGGCACATATCGGCCGTACCAGTCGTATCAGGACCCGACGCCCTGGGGCGCAGGGCTCACCGTCGCGGTCATGGTGGCGCTGTTGTCCGCGGTCGCGGTGTACGCCTTCGGCGCCGCGCTGGCCGAGGTCCACCCGCTGCTCGCGGTGGCGGTGAATGTGACCGCGGTCGGCGGCGCGGCGCCGACCGCGTGGCGGTGGCGCTTCGCCCCGGTGACCCGGTGGGTGGTCGGCGGCGGTGCGGCCGGTGTGCTGCTGGGATGGATCACGCTGCTGCTGAGCGCGCTGGCGGTCTAGGAGACGTGGTCGTGTCCGCGTAGCCAGCCGAACAGGCCGCGCTTGCGCTGGGCCGCGGGATGGTCGTCGGCCCGTAACGGGCGCGTCGCCGAATCCGGCGCCTGGCCCTTCGGGTAGAGCGTGAATCCGCACACCGCGACGTCGCCCGGCACGAGCGCGCCGTTCGCGGTCGGTTCGCGGTAATGGAAGCCGAGCCATTCGTTGTTGGCGGCATCGGCGAAATCGGGGGGATCGAACGGCAGCGTTTGTGGGTCGGGCAGTTCGCCGGCTCGCCAGCGCACCGGGTGCTCGCCCGCCCAGTACGGCCGTTCCCACACCAGCGGGAGGCCGTCGTCCTCCAGGATGTTCACCCGGGTCGAGCTGAACGCCCTACGGAATTCCCCGCGCTCCCAATGCGCGAACGCGCCCCAGCCATGTGCTGCGTCGAACGACACCAAGTAGGTGTGCTCGGAGGCCAGCGGGCGTACCAGCAACTCCGGGATCTCGGTCGGGTGGACTCGCGAGGCCTGGGTCGAGCACACTACGGTCACGCCGGGGTAGCACCCGATATAGACCTCGTCGACCTCGGGGCCAGCGCAACCCGCCAGGGTGCCGACCATGATCGGCAGCACGTCGTGGTCGCTGTGCAACTGCTTGGCGAGAGCCAGGGCGGCCGCGGGGTCCGGGTCGTGGTTCGCGCGTAGCACCGCCCACGGGTCGGGGGCGTCGATGTACCAGAGGGTTGACGCTTTCGATAGCACTTCCGGCACCTCCCGATAGTTGCACGAATTATCTCCGCGAACTTCGAGCAACGCACGGTGTTTCGACCGACCCACCGTGTGCGTGATCCGCTCGACGCCGACGTACGTCGTCGACCACATCGAAAATCTACTCGCTCGGTGCCGCCCGGCGTGGACCTTCTGCTCGGGAACACGCCAGCAAGGGCCAGAATTCATCGTCGATCGCCGACTCGACAACCGCGATGGCATTGCCGATCGGGTTCGACGGCGGCCGACCTCGGATAGCCGCCGGAGCGAGGCTCATTCGGTCGTGACCGGGCTGCGAAAGGGTGGCGCGGCAGCCGAAATCAGTGACCCGAGCTGCGTACCCCGAGCAGCACGTCCTCCCAGGATGGCATCGGGGCTTTGCCACGCTTGGTGCGGCTCGGCTTCGCCGGAGACTTGGCGGGGGGCTTCGTGGGCTCCTCCACGGGAGTCGCCGACGCGGCGGTGGCGGGCGCGGCAGGAGCGGGCGCGGCAGGAGCGGGCGGGGTAGCCGCAGTGTCCGTGGTGGCCCCGGAGGTCGGTGCGGACGCGGCAACATTCGTGGGCGCGGTGTTACCGACGGGCGGGGGCGGCGTGCTCGCCGCGGGGGGCGGCGTACTGGCGGTGGTGCTCGTCGTGATCGCGGCGGCGCCGCCACCCGCCGCGACAACGCGCTGATCGTAGTACTCGTCCAGGGTGGGCTGGTCCTGCTGGCGGCTCGCCGGGCGAGCGGGCGGGGCGGCCGGCACCGGACGAGGTTCCACCACCGGTTCCGGCTGCGGCTCGGGCAGTTCCGGCTCGGGCGGCATGATCGTTGCCAACCCGCGCAGTGCCCGGCCGAAATCCGGATCGATCAGGTCGGAGGCCGGATCGTCGAGCGGGGAGACCGAGCCGCCGTGCGCGTCCGGCTGGTAGCGCCAGTGCGCGGCGATCTCGGAACGCCCGTTCTGCCATTGCAACTGGGCGACCCAGTAGCCTTTCTCGTCCTTCCAGGCATCCCATTCCGCGCCTTCGATGTTGTGTCCGCGCTCGGTGAAGGCGGCGGTGACCACATCGATGAGAACGTCTACTGCGGGGCCGTCGGGGCGGACGGGGTGCGCCTTCTGGGCGAGTTCGGCGGCGCGAGCTCGCTCCAAGAGAACCGGATACGCGAACCGGTCGACACGGCTGGCCGGCATACCGGATTCTGCGGTGACCTGTTCGACGGAGGCACCGGCGCGAATACGGGCCTGAATATCGCGGGGACGCATAGTTGCTTCCATTTCGATCTCGATCTGGCCGAATCGGGCAAGGTCTCCGCGCGCAGCGGCTCGTAGTTTGTCATCGGCGGGAAGCCGGAACTTCTGACCGGACTCGGTGTCGATACACACGATGTGCGTGGAGTCGGGCGTCACCCCGATCACTCGAAGCTCACGCACCGTTACCTCCTTATCGCGTCGACTCGCGACACCGCCCACTTTTCGAAACAGTAGTGCACATCTGTGATTCGTGGGGCAGGACACGCGGCACGGAAATCTCCGGGGAGACTACCGTGCCCCGCTAATCTGCTCTATTCGGTGTGGCGCGCCTTTTGTCGCGGCGTGTCTAATTCGGGCGTGTTGCGGCGGTCAGCCGAGATTCTCGACGACCCAGTCGATGGAACGGATCAGCTGACTGACGTCCTCCGGATCGATCGCCGGGAACATGCCGATGCGCAGTTGGTTGCGGCCGAGTTTGCGATACGGTTCGGTGTCGACGATGCCGTTGGCGCGCAGCACCTTCGCCACCGCGGCGGCGTCGACCGAGTCCACGAAATCGATGGTGCCGACCACTTGCGAGCGGTGCGCCGGCTCCGCGACATACGGCGTGGCGTATTCGCTCGACTCGGCCCAGGAGTACAGCCGCGACGACGAGTCCAGCGTCCGCTTGACCGCCCAATCCAGACCGCCGTTGCCGTTGAGCCACTCGATCTGGTCGGCGAACAGCAGCAGAGTGCTCAGCGCCGGCGTGTTGTAGGTCTGGTCCTTGGTGCTGTTGTCGATAGCGATCGGCAGCGAAAGGAATTCCGGGGTCCAGCGACCGGAAGCCTTGATCTCCTCGACCCTGGCCAGGGCGGCCGGGCTCATCAGCGCGATCCACAGGCCGCCGTCGGACGCGAAGCACTTCTGCGGTGCGAAGTAGTAGACATCGGCGTCGGTGATGTTCACCGGGAGACCACCCGCGCCGGAGGTGGCGTCGATGGCGATCAGCGCGTTCTCCGAGCCCGCGGGACGCTGCACCGGGATGGCGACGCCAGTGGAGGTCTCGTTGTGTGCCCAGCCGATCAGGTCCACCGACGGATCCGAGACCGGCTCGGGCGCGCTGCCCGGATCGGCCGCGACCACGATCGGGTCGCCGATGAACGGGTTGCCCTTGGTCACCGCGGCGAACTTCGAGCTGAACTCACCGTTGGTCAGGTGCAGCGAGCGCTCCCGGATCAGGCCGAACGCCGCGGCGTCCCAGAACGCGGTGGTGCCGCCGTTGCCGAGCACCACCTCGTAGCCGTCGGGCAGGTCGAACAGCTCGCGCAGACCCGAGCGCACCCGTGCGACCACGTTCTTCACCGGCTTCTGGCGATGCGAGGTTCCGAACACCGAGGCGCCGACATCGACCAGCGACTGCAACTGCTCCGGTCGCACCTTGGAGGGGCCACAGCCGAACCGTCCGTCGGCGGGCTTGATGTCGTCGGGAATGGTCGGGAACGCAGTGGTCATGCGGTACAGGGTAGACGGTGGTAATGCTGTGTCGCGGACCACACTCCAGCTAACGTAGTTGTCCATGAGCATGCCGTCGGCCAACTCGGGGTGGTTATCGCGCGGTCGGGCGGCGCGGAATTTCGGATTGCGATTCGGATCGGTCTCGGACGCGGCGCGGCGCGAGTTGCTCGTTCGCGGGACATCGGGTTCGGCGACGATCCTCGGCGTGCGTCCGCGGCGCACCGAGCCGGGGCACGTGTTCTGGGTTCGGGTGCAGCTGGACGGCGAGTTCCCGTACGAGGCCAGGGTGCGACAGCGGATGACGAAAGCCGACCTGAAGTCGATGCAGCCGGGCGACGTCGTGTGCTGCCGGGTCGACGCCGGCGACCGCGACCGCGTGGTGCTGTACGTGCCCGATCCCGAGGTGTCGGGGCGGGCCGGTATCGCGAAGATCCTGTCCGACGGCCGTCGCGCAGACGCCACGGTGCTCGCCGCCGCGCCGGTCGCCGCCGACTACAGCGGCCGGGACGACCCGGTGCTGCGTCTCGACCTCGAACTGCGTGCCTGGGACGAGCCGAAGCCGTGGCGGGTTCGGCTGGTCCAGCCGGTTCCGCTGGCCGCGCTCGGTCTTGTCGATCTCGGCCAGCATCTGGAGGTGGCCTTCTTCACCGTCGACCGCGGCGAATCCGTCGCTATCGACTGGGTCGCCTCGCTCGACGACGAATAATTCCGTCACGGAACAATTTGCGCGTGAGCCGGCACGACGAAGGTGAAAGGTAGTACGGACGGCCCGCTGAATCGCGAATATCCGCACGGTCCGAAATTGCGGGCGGTGCGTTTGCCTGAGTGAAGATCGCAGGCGCTTCGTTCGTCCCCCCGAGCGAAATGGCGCCGACTCTGCGGCAGTGATCGCGGATTGCGCCGGGGCGGCCGACGCGGTCGCGCTGAAATCAGTGGTGCTGCCGGAGCGGATTCGTGCCCGCACACCGCGATGTCGTCGTCATGCGCGGTACCCGCAAGAAAGAATCGCGATGTTCTGCCCACCGAGGTGGTCAGCTGCAGATAGTCGGCCGCACGCTGCCGTGCCTGCGATGCGGTAGGCGGTAGGTCGCGGCCGGACCTTGCGGCGGTCGACTACGCGTGCGCGACCACGGACCAGCCCGCGACCTCCTCAGGCTTGCGCGGACCGGGCCCGGTGTAGATCGCGGCCGGGCGGACCAGCTTGGCCAGCCGCTTCTGCTCCATGATGTGCGCACACCACCCCGCGGTGCGGCCACAGGTGAACATGGCGGGCATCATGTGCGCGGGCACCTCGGCGAAGTCCAGGATCACGGCGGCCCAGAACTCGACGTTCGTCTCGATGGCGCGGTCCGGACGGCGCTCGCGCAGTTCGGCGAGCGCGGCCTGTTCCAACGCGACGGCGACTTCGTAGCGCGGGGCGGCGAGGCGCTCGGCGGTGGCACGCAACACGCGGGCGCGCGGGTCCTCGGCCCGGTAGACCCGGTGGCCGAAGCCCATCAGCTTCTCCTTGCGGTCGAGGATGCCCTTGACCAGAGCCCGTGCGTTGCCGGTCTTCTCGACCTCTTCGATCATCGGGAGCACGCGCGCGGGCGCGCCGCCGTGCAGCGGGCCGGACATGGCGCCGATCGCACCGGACAAGGCCGCCGCGACGTCTGCTCCGGTCGAGGCGATCACCCGGGCGGTGAAGGTCGAGGCGTTCATGCCGTGCTCGGCGGCGGAAACCCAGTAGGCGTCGATGGCGTCGGTGTGCTTCGGATCCGGGTCACCCTTCCAGCGAGTCATGAAGCGTTCGGTGACCGTGGCGCACTCGTCGATCTTCTTCTGGGGCACCGCGGGCTGGTAGATGCCACGCGCGGACTGCGCCACGTAGGACAGCGCCATCACCGAGGCGCGGGCCAGGTCCTCCCGTGCGGTCTCGTCGTCGATGTCCAGCAGCGGCTGGTAGCCCCAGATCGGGGCGAGCATGGCCAGACCGGCCTGCACGTCGACGCGCACGTCGCCGGTGTGTACCGGCAGCGGGAACGGCTCCGCGGGGGGAAGGCCTCTGCCGAAGGATCCATCGACCAGCAACGCCCACACGTCACCGAAGGTCACCTGGCTTTCGACCAGGTCCTCGATGTCCACGCCGCGGTAGCGCAGCGCGCCGCCGTCCTTGTCTGGTTCGGCGATGTCGGTGGTGAACGCCACTACGCCCTCGAGTCCACTGACGAAATCGCTGGGTACGGTGGCCTGACCACCGGAAACCGCACGGCTGGTAGTCATGGTGCGACTCTCCTTGCACTCCGGGTCGCATGTTCTCGTCGGTGGGAAGTTATCGAATTTGACGAGTACATGCCGATCACCAAACCTTAGCTCGTTGCTACCCCGGAGTAACGTCTGGCCCATGCGTGACCTGGACAATTCACCCCGCGGACCGGAAACGGCGGAATTCCTGCCGACCAGCGATCTCGCCGCCATGCGCGCGGACTACGGCGGAGTGCCGTACGGCAGCGGCGAGGACGTGGACCTGGACGAGAACTGGCTGGCCGGTGGCTGGGAACCGCTCCTGCGCCACTGGATCGAACAGGCCACCGCGATCGGCATCCCCGAGCCCAACGCCATGGTGCTGGCCACCGTGTCGCTGGTCGGCGGCACGCCACGCCCGGTCGCGCGGACCGTGCTGTGTAAAGGGCTCTCGCCGGAGGGTGTGACTTTTTACACGAACTACGACTCGGCCAAGGGTGTCCAGCTGGCCTCCGTCCCGTTCGCCGCGGTCACGTTCGTCTGGCCCGCGCTGGGCAGACAGGTGCACGTGCGCGGCGCGGTCGAGCGAGTCGCTGCCGAGACGACAGCGGTCTACTGGCGATCGCGGCCGCGGGATTCGCAACTGGGTGCGTGGGCCTCGCAGCAATCCGAGCCGATCGGGTCGCGAGCGGAGCTGGATCGCACGCTGGCCGAGGCGACCGCGCGGTTCGCCGATGTGGACGAGATCCCGGTACCACCGCACTGGGGCGGTTTCCTGCTTCGCCCTGACGAGGTCGAGTTCTGGCAGGGGCGGCGCGGCAGACTGCACAACCGGATCCAGGTCACCGTCACGGAAGGATCGATGACGGTCCGGCGGTTGCAGCCGTGAGTGCACCCGCGCCATAGGTGAGAAATATCGCGTCGAGTCGTAGCGGGCGACTCGATACGCTGCGGCCGGTGAAAGTGCTCGCCGACACCACCCCGCTACGCCATCCGGATTTCCGCCGCCTGTGGAGTTCCGGAATCGTCACCATGATCGGCGCACAGTTGTCCATCGTCGCCGTGCCACAGCAGATCTTCCAGATCACCGGTAGCTCCGGCTATGTCGGGCTGGCCGGGCTGTTCGGTCTCGCGCCGCTGATCGTATTCGGCCTGTGGGGCGGCGCGCTCGCCGATGTGATGGACCGGCGCACCTTGATGCTCGTCACCAACTCCGGCACGGGGCTGACCGCGCTCGCCTTCTGGGTCCAGGCGGCCGTCGGGGTGGACAACGTGTGGGTGGTGCTCGGTCTGTTCGCGGTGCAGCAAGCGTTCTTCGCGGTGAACCAGCCGACACGCAGCGCGACCATCCCGCGCCTGCTGCCCGAAGGCCAACTGGCCGCGGCGAATTCGCTGAGCATGACGGTGATGCAATTCGGCGCGATCGCGGGGCCGGTGCTCGCCGGCGCGCTCATCCCGATGATCGGCCTGGCCACGCTCTACCTGATCGACGCCATAGCCCTGCTCGCCACGCTGTGGGCGGTCTGGCAGCTGCCCGCGCTGCCGCCCACCGGGTCGGTGCGCAAGGCCGGAATCCGAACGGTGCTGGACGGATTCGGCTACCTGGCGACTCAGCGGGTGCTGCTCGCCTCCTTCGCGGTGGATGTGATCGCCATGGTGTTCGGTATGCCGCGCGCGTTGTTCCCGCAGATCGCGCATGAGACCTTCGGCGACCCGGCCACCGGCGGCGTCGCGCTCGGCTTGCTGTTCGCTTCGATGTCGGTGGGCGCGGTGCTCGGCGGCGTGTTCTCCGGCTGGATTCCGCGCATCCGTCGTCCGGGGCGCGCGGTGCTCGTCTGCATCGTACTGTGGGGACTGGCCATGGTCGGGTTCGGCGTGGCCGTCGGGTACACCGGACACGCGCTCGGCCTCGGCCTCGGATTGTGGATCGCGTTGGCCTGCTCGGCCTTCGGCGGTGCGGTCGACATGGTCTCCGCGGCGCTGCGGATCACCATGCTGCAGACGGTCGCCACCGACGATATGCGCGGACGGCTGCAAGGTGTGTTCATCGTGGTCGTGGCGGGTGGACCACGGATCGGTGATGTTGCCCACGGTTTCGCGGCGGCGAGCCTGGGTACTGCTGTAGCCGCGGCCGGGGGAGGCGGGCTGGTGGTGGTCGGCGTGCTGGTCGCGGCCCTCGCCTTCCCCGCTTTCGCGCGTTACCGTGGCGGCCGCGCCCATGCCGAAATACCAGCGTGAGCGAAGGACGACGACACCGGGCGTGCCGGCGAACCTCACCAGGCCAGGAGGAGATTATGAGCTGCCGCGGGACTACCCCTCAGTATTTGGCCGTATGAGCGTACGGCTAGCGTTGAGGCAAGGGCATCGTGCGCCACCGCGCCCGGTGCCTATGGTTCTAACCTGAGAGGGATCCTTCCGTGCCCGCTGAGAACATCATCAACATCGACGACGATGCCAAGCCGGTCCTTTCCTACCCTGGCGGGGAATTCCCGATGACGGTCACCAGGGCCGCCGAGGGCAATGACGGGATCGAGCTGGGAAAACTGCTGGCCAGCACCGGGTACGTGACATACGACCCGGGCTTCATGAACACCGCCCCGACCAAATCGGCGATCACCTACATCGACGGTGAAGCGGGCATCCTGCGCTACCGCGGCTACCCGATCGACCAGCTCGCGGCGTCGTCCACCTTCATCGAGGTCAGCTACCTGCTGATCTACGGTGAGCTGCCTACGCAGGCCGAGCTCGAGGATTTCACCGACCGGATCCGCAGGCACACTCTGCTGCACGAAGACCTCAAGCGCTTCTTCGACGGCTTCCCGCGCAACGCGCACCCGATGCCGGTGCTGTCCTCCGCGGTGAACGCGCTGTCGGCCTACTACCAGGACTCGCTGGACCCGCGCGACCCCGAGCAGGTCGAGCTATCCACCATCCGACTATTGGCCAAGCTGCCGACCATCGCTGCCTACTCGTACAAGAAGTCGGTCGGCCAGCCCTTCCTCTACCCGGACAACTCGCTGAGCCTGGTGGAGAACTTCCTGCGGATGACCTTCGGCTTCCCCGCCGAACCCTACGAGGTCGACCCGGAGATGGCCGCGGCGCTGGACATGCTGCTCATCCTGCACGCCGACCACGAGCAGAACTGCTCCACCTCGACCGTCCGCCTGGTCGGCTCATCCGACGCCAACCTGTTCACCTCGGTGTCCGGCGGCATCAACGCCCTGTGGGGTCCGCTGCACGGCGGCGCGAATCAGGCCGTGCTGGAGATGCTCGACGGCATCAAGGCCAACGGCAGCGACGTCAAGGAGTTCATCCGCAAGGTCAAGAACAAGGAAGACGGCGTGAAGCTGATGGGCTTCGGGCACCGCGTCTACCGCAACTACGACCCGCGCGCCTCCATCGCCAAGAAGCACGCCGACGCCATCCTGAGCAAGCTCGGCGGCGCCGACGAGCTGTTCGAGATCGCCCAGGCCCTGGAAGAGGCCGCACTCACCGACGACTACTTCGTCGAGCGGCGGCTGTACCCCAACGTCGACTTCTACACCGGCGTCATCTACAAGGCGCTGGGCTTCCCGACCCGCATGTTCACCGTCCTGTTCGCGATGGGCCGGCTCCCCGGCTGGATCGCGCACTGGCGTGAGATGCACAGCGAGCCATTGAAGATCGGCCGTCCTCGGCAGATCTACACCGGCTACGGCGCCCGCGACTACCACGAGATCACCAACCGTTGACGAATTTCCATCCATCCATCTATCGAAGGGGATAGCCGAATGACCAAACCGGAAATCGAGTTCCAGGAAGGGCCCGCGCCCACCGAACTGGTGATCAAGGACATCATCGAAGGCGAGGGCACGGAAGCCGTGCCCGGTGGCACCGTCGAGGTGCACTACGTGGGCGTCGAATTCGAATCCGGCGAAGAGTTCGACTCGTCGTGGAACCGTGGTGAATCCATCACCTTCCCGCTGCGCGGCCTGATCCAAGGCTGGCAGGACGGTATCCCCGGCATGAAGGTCGGCGGACGCCGCCAGCTGACCATCCCACCGGAACTGGCCTACGGCCCGTCGGGCTCCGGACACCGACTGTCGGGCAAGACACTGGTCTTCGTGATCGATCTGCTGAACGCTCAGTAGTTTTGGCAGCGCCTGCGGCGCTGCGTGTTCGCGGCCCCTGTGTGGTTCGCGTCCGAGCGACCGCCGCTTGCGACTTCGTCGCGGGCGCAGCGGGGGGGCGGGGGCGCGCCCGGGCGCGCCCGGGGGGTGGGAGGGGTCGC